>NZ_JAMXFD010000009.1:148730-205243 GCF_025370875.1 Laspinema palackyanum D2c | reverse complement strand
TTCTCTTATCTTAGTTCGTAGTAACGACTTCAGTCGTTC
The DNA here is from genome assembly GCF_025370875.1 of Laspinema palackyanum D2c. Lineage (NCBI taxonomy): Bacteria > Bacillati > Cyanobacteriota > Cyanophyceae > Oscillatoriales > Laspinemataceae > Laspinema > Laspinema palackyanum. The sequence goes on along the minus strand of NZ_JAMXFD010000009.1, from coordinate 205,204 downwards.
TCTTATCTTAGTTCGTAGTAACGACTTCAGTCGTTCTCTTATCTTAGTTCGTAGTAACGACTTCAGTCGTTCTCCCCCATCCCCCATTCATCCAAATTATGAACAACATTTTCAACGAACCCAAACCCAACACCCTCCTAGAACACGAAAAAATCTACCGAAAACTCCAACTCAACTACCACCGCAATCAACAACAAGACCAAACCGCATCCATCGACCAAGCCGCCGGCAAATTCTCCTATCCCAATTGCCAACAAGAATACTGGAACCCCGAAGAATTTTCCCTCCTCTACGGAACCCCCCTCTGGGACCAATCCACCCCCACCCAAAAGCTTATCCTCAATCACCTCTACTGGGTCGCTTACTACTCCCAAATCATCTCCGCAGAAATTGCTACAATCCTGTTTAATCAAACCAGCGCCGCTGGATTATATGCTCAGGAAGACTTTCGCTTAGTCTGCGATATGCTAGATTTAGAATCCGCCCAAGAACGGGCACATATTAATGCCTTTAAAACCATTTCAGAACAAGTAGAAGCAGCATTATTTGGCAAACGCATCTTCACTTACCCCATGCGCGGACCCTACACCGAAACAATGGTTCACGCCGATACCAATGCTTTAAAAACCTGGTGGAAACAACTCCAACTCCGCTACTTTGGAATGCTCTCTTCCGGGAATACATTTCTAGCTTGTCAATACTTTACCGTGCGCGGACTGCGAACCTTAAACGGAAAATTGGTCCAGCATAAGTTAAGCCAATATTACCAACATCACCCAGACCAAGAAAATGCTCCAATCCCGGCTAAAATCTCTTATTATCATTTTTTAGATGAGAGCTTTCATTTTAATAGTTCAACCCTGCTATCCCATGAAGTAGTTAACTGTTTGAAAAAGCCCACCCCATTTGAGGCGTTTGTCGCCAACCTGGGATTGCGCGGATGCCAGAAAGACCACGCTAATTTTTCCGTAGCGATTAATGGGATATTTTGGTACGACCCGGCCCTCTATTCGGCGATTTATGAACTGTTGCGATCGCCCGTCTTTGCCATGAGTGACCCGGATGCCAAACAGATGATGCAAGAGTGCTTTACCAAGGAAACTGAAGGACTCCATCGCAGCTATCAAACCCATCAAGAGGCAAGGGCATCCTATCAATTCTATCTCGAAAAAGTGGACTATGCCTGGAAAAGTAACCGTGAAATGTCTATTATGGCAGCAACTTCGATTCCTCGCTATCTAGCCACGCAGAAAAAAGCGCTCTCTCGGCGTTTTTCGGCCCCTTTTACCCATCCTCAGCGTCCTTTATTGCAAGTTGCTTTAGATTAACATTTATCCCTCTCATCCCCCTTAAAATCCCATGAATTCCCGGCAGAATCAAAACACCCAACCTCGAACCGAGATGCAAATCTTTAATAACTGGGATGTGGTTGCCAAAGGATGGTACATTGCTTGTCCCAGTGAAGAACTGCCCCGAAATAAACCTAAATCCTTGGAAGTCTGCGGACAGCAAGTTGTTATTTTTCGCGATGAAGATGGCAAAGTCCGCGCCTTAGATGCCTATTGTCCCCATCTTGGAACTGACTTAGGAATTGGGCGAGTGGATGGGAATTTAATCCGCTGTTTTTTCCATCATTGGGCGTTTGATGGAGAGGGAAACTGTCAGGATATTCCCTGTCAATCCAGCATTCCGGAAAAAGCCCGATTACAATCTTATGCCACTGATGAAAAATATGGCATGATTTGGGTTTATCCCGATACAAAGGCCCCGGAAGGGGTAGCAGAATTCGATGAACTTAAGGGAAAACAAGTGATTGCTGTTCGCGATCGCCCGTTTGAACGCACCTGCCATCATCACATTTGCATGATGAATGGGATTGATGCTCAACATCTGCAAACGGTGCATAAAGTTAATATTAATATGAAACTGACGTTAGAGGAAAATGAATCCGGTAGTCTGATGGATTTTACCCTCAGTGGGGAATTTCCGAATACCACCCCGCGAGAACAACTAGCGCGGAAATTTTTAGGGGAAAATTATGCCTATAGCATGAGATATCAGAATGCTTGTTTGGGGCTGTTAACCACAATGAAAAATGTTAAATTGCTTCCACCCTTGCACATGATTTATGCTTATCTTCCCGTTGAACCGGGGAAAATTAAGGTGCAAAATATTTATGTAGCCGCCCGTCGTCCGGGAATTTGGGGTTGGGTTGTTACCTACTTTTTATTGTTTTGTACGAAGATGCTTTATTTATTTTTAAAGGGGGAAGATGGGAAGATTTATGACAATATCCGGTACAATCCGAATGCTTTGCTGAGTATCGATCGCCCGTTGGTGGAGTATATGAAATATGTAGAGCGATTAACGCCTTCGGTTTGGTCAAAAGTTCGGGTTGAGAGGGAATAAAAGGTTGTTTGGGGTGGGATTAGCAGGAGGCAGAGCCTCCAATTGAGCATTCCCTGGCAGAGCCTGGGAACGAGGAAATAAACTAAAGGATGGGTTTTTATGAAGTGTTGTTTTGTGAGATTTCCAGGGACCAATTATCCAGCGATCGCCTTACCTCAGCATGACAATTTGGCTAATTATTTGACCGTGCAGAATTCAACGATTTTGTTTGGATGTCGGACGGGAATTTGTGGGACTTGCTTGTGTGTGATTGAGGGAGATATTCCCCCGGCTAATTTGGAGGAAAGAGAGGTTTTAGAAATTTTAGCTCCGGGAAATCCGCAAGCGCGGTTAGCTTGTCAAGTGGATGTGACGAATGATATTGCGATCGCCCCTTTTGAGGAATAGCAATTATGGGATTTGAAGACTTTTGGTATGTGGTGGCCCTCAGTGATCAACTGAAACCCAAAACAGTGCTTTCTCGCACGATTTTGGGCGAATGGTTGGCTATTTTTCGGGATGAACTGGGGGACGTGGTGGCATTACGCGATCGCTGTATGCACCGCAATAGTCGTCTCTCTCGTGGCAAAGTCTGCGATGGGATGCTGCATTGTCCCTATCATGGATGGGTTTATGATAAATCGGGTCAAGTCGTAGCAGTTCCTGCGGAAGGAGAACAGTTTAAAAACCTTGCCTCTCGTCGGACTCATTCTTATCCCACTCAAGAAAAAGACGGCTATATTTATGTCCGATTAGCAGAGAATCCTAATCTCAATCTTGAGCCTTTTCCCATGCCTTATTACGGCAAACCGGGATGGGAAACTGTGCGCGTAATTAACCGATTTCGCAACAATGTCACTAATTGTGCTGAAAACTTTATTGATATCCCTCATACCGCCTCGGTGCATCCTGGAGTTTTTCGTAAACCCCAGCAAAAACAGTTAGAAATGACCGTGGAACGCCGGGATGGTTCGGTGTTTGTCACCTATCGGAATGAAACCACCAATTTGGGATGGTATTCCCGGTTTTTAAATCCTCAAGGCGGGGAAATTTCCCATACAGACCAGTTTTCTATGCCGAATGTGACCAGTGTGGAATATAAGTTTGGAGAAAACCGTCGGTTTTTTATTACCAGTCAGTCGATTCCCGAAGCAGAAGATTCCACGTTAGTTTATACCGATGTGACTTTTAATTATGGCATTTGGAACAAAATCGCCCGTCCTTTTGTGCGCTGGACTGCCCAATATATTATTAAGCAAGATATAGAAATTTTGCGGATTCAGCAAGAGGTGATTGAGAAATATGGCACTCAATTTGCCAATACTCCAGCGGATACCATTCATGTCTTTGTCGAATCCATTCGCAAGGCCATTTCAGCCGGGGAAGACCCGAGATTACTTCCCCAAAAATCCGTAACCGTTAACTTTTGGGTTTAGGGTTTATCCACTACATCAGGAGATTTATGGCTATTTTTATCGCATTTGGCACTTTGGTAATTTTGACGGTAATCCGAACAGAACACTGGGCAAAATTCAAGGAAAAATCTTGGCAAGATTGGCTGCTAGATGGAATTGGCTTATGTTTTCAAGGCATTTTAATTCCGCTATTGCAATTGGTTCTGATTTATCAAGTCTATCAGTATTTTATCCCCGACAGTCGCGGAATGTTTACCTTACATCCTCTCCTCGCATTTTGCCTAAGTTTTGCCGGGGTGGATTACCTGTATTATTGGAATCATCGCTTCCTGCATAGTCGCTGGTTGTGGAGGTTGCATCTGGTTCATCATACCATGACTGACCGGCAAGTTCTCGGGACTTCTCGCAATACTTTATGGACCAGTTTTTTAATCGTTTACCTCTGGATTCATGCTCTATTTATCTATTCGCTACAAGACCCGACTGCCTATATTATTGGGGTAAGTTTGACCTCAATTTTAGATTTATGGCGGCATAGTGAAATCGAACCTTTACCAGGCACGATGTTGCATCGCTTGCTCTCCCCTTGGTTGATTTTACCAATAGATCATGCATGGCATCATGCTAGGGAGTCTGCTGGGGTCAATTATGGAGCAAATTTAAAACTATGGGACCGATTACATGGCACAAATCATGACAGTAACAAGGCACCGAATGCTTTGGGAATCTCTACGGATTTAACCTTAGTTCAAAAGTTAATCTGGCCGTTTTAATCTATGGTTTTAGCCGCGTTTAATTTATAAAATTAACTTCAATGACCTTACTCAGTTTGATTCTTTCCTTCTTTCCAGCGATCGTCATGGGAATGACCGCAGCATCTTTTCTGTGGATTTGTTTCTATCCGGGCATTTTAGGGATTTTTGCTTTACTGTTTTCTTTGTATGGATTTCCGGTAATGGTTTATCGGATTCATGATTATTTTTATCCCCTAAAAGAAGGAATTTCTTATTTGAAAGGGCCAGATTATTCTCCTTGGTGGGGAGGGCATCAAATTCAGGCGATTTATATTACATTTCCTGCGATTGAATCCGTCTTAAGACTGATTCCCGGGGCTTTTTCCCTGTGGTTGAGATTGTGGGGGGCAAAAATTGGGCGCGGGATTTATTGGATGCCAATTTTAGAACTGGCCGATCGCGCATTATTAGAAGTAGGCGATCGCACCATTGTCGGTCATCGAGTTGGGATTTACAGTCATGTGATTAAACCCAAACATAACAACTTAATGCTATATGTAAAATCCGTCAAAATTGGCAATAATGTGTTTGTCGGTTCTGGGACACATTTCGGTCCGGGAGTCACCATCGCCGATGGCGCTTATCTTCCCATTGCCACCCATCTTTATCCCAATACTAAAATCACTCCCCGCCATGATTCCCCTAATTAAATTTATATAAAAGGCGGATTATAGGAAAATTAGGCTGTATAAATAATGAGTTGATAATGATGGGGGTTTCCTTCAGGACTTTAGCCCATTAAAATTTTCTTGATGGGGGCCAAATAATCCTAAATTTTTGCATTGTCAATTATCTCCAATTGTTGATTCAGCCCATTGTCATTGGATAACCAGAATGCGTTCTATTATCAAACTTTTTTGTTTTCTGCTCGGGGTGTATGCCCATAAATTTTCCCAAGCCTTACAAATTCCTCGGAGGTCTCAGCGGGCCGTCCAACAACAAATTTATCGAAATTTTCTATGCAGTGATTATGGTAAATCCCTGGATTTAACCTCCGATCCAAAAGCTTCCTTAAATCAGCAATGGAATCAGATTCCGATTGTAGACTATGAGGATATTAAAGCCTGGATAGAACACGCTAATCCCACATCCAACTTGGAACTGGAGGAACCCGATAACCAGACTTCCTTGCCGGGAAAGTCTCTGACTCCTGAACCAATTTTATTTTATGAAAAAACCTCGGGGAGTCGGGGACCCGCTAAATGGATTCCCTATACTCAATCCCTGCGTTCTAGCTTCAACTCCATGTTTTGTGTGTGGGTGCATGACCTGATTCAGAATGGACCTAAATTTGAGACGGGGAAGTTTTATTTTTGTATTTCCCCCCAACTAAAAGACCCCCAAGCTATCACGGAAATATCTGGGGGTTTGGCGGATGATTCTGAATATTTAGATGGGTGGTTGCGGGCTTTACTCAGTTTGGTATTAGTTGCACCGCCTCGATTGAAACACCTACAAAACCCCGATGAATTCAAAGAACAGTTAAGTTTAGAACTGTTATGCGAAGACCGCTTAGAAGCCATTTCCATTTGGAGTCCCAGCTTTCTGAAAGTGCTGTTAGATTATATGGAAACCCATCGCGAGTCACTCATCGAGAAATTAGGTCAGAAAATCTCTCGCCAACGCGCCCAACAGTTGAGGTTATCGCCGATTCCCTGGACTGAAATTTGGCCGAAACTGAAACTGATTTCCTGTTGGGATAGTAGTCACTCGCGGGAACAGGCGGAATTTCTGCGAAAACTGTTTCCCGGGGTGATGGTACAGGGGAAAGGATTGCTGGCAACAGAAGCGCCGATGACAATTCCCTTGATTGCAGCCCAGGGATTTGTTCCCCTGATCAATGAAGTGTTTTTTGAATTTGAGGATGATCACCAAAAGATTTATAAACTCCATGAGATTAAACAGGGGGAAGAATATACTCTGATTATTTCTCAAAAAGGGGGGTTGTATCGTTATCGGATCGGCGATCGCATTCGAGTCACCCATTTTTATCACAAAACCCCCTGTTTAGAATTCCTAGGACGCGATCGCAGCATCAGCGATTTAGTCGGGGAAAAGCTCTCCGAAACCTTTGTCCAAACCGTCCTCGAAGACTTATGCTTAAAAACCACCTTTTTCAAAACCCTCGTCCCCGTGACCCAGCCCGTTGCCCATTATCTATTGTTACTGGATGAAGCCCAAGACCCACCGGAGGCGATCGCCCAACGGTTAGATCGTGAACTCATGCGATCGCCCCATTATCGCCATGCCCGCTTATTAGGACAACTCGCCCCTCCCCGCGTCTTCATCTCCAAAAAAATCCCCCACGCCTTAATCCGATATCAGACCCAATCCGGCAAAAAATGGGGGGATCTCAAACCTGAAATTTTGGCAACGGCACCCATTGAAAGCCAACTCTTGCAGGAATTAGAAACCCTAGCCAATTCCCGTTTGATTCCCGAGGTCCCCTCGGACTTCCAACTTTGTCGGTCCTTTTAGAACCCCACTCACCCCAGCCATTCTCCTTTGGCATTTCTATAGAAAACGCGCCATTATGATTTGATGGATTATAAGGCAAGCAAGCCCAAAGGAGAAAAATGAGATGACAACCAACTCTGAATTTATCAATCAGGTTGTAGCGCTAGTCAATCAACGACGCGCCCTCGCCAATTTGCCGCCCGTGGCCCTTGATTCTCAATTGAATCGAGCCGCCCAAATCCATGCCGAAGATATGGCGGATAACGACTTTTTCAGTCTCACCGGCTCAGATGGCTCCACAACAGTCAGCCGGTTGGGCGCAGTGGGATACCGCTTTAGTAACTTCCAGGAGAATATCGCGGCGGCCCTTCCCACCCCAGAACAAGTCGTCGAAAATTGGTTCAACGATCCCGGACAGCGAGACACCCTCCTCAAACCCGGAGTTGATAATATCGGCGTTGGTTATTTCTTCCTAGAAAACGATACCGGCAACTTTAACGCGAACCATTACTGGAGTTTAGTCGTTGCCGCCCGTGCCGCAGGTAGTAATATTGTGGGATTCAATTTCCCTAACGCCCTCCAAGGCAGCGTCGGTGACGATACCATTTTTGGATCCGTTAGCAACGACACCATTTTTGGTAATGCCGGGAACGACCGAATCTTTGGCCGCGTTGGGGAAGATATCCTCTTTGGGAACGCAGGGAACGATCAACTCTTTGGGGAAGAAGGGAACGATACCCTCTTCGGGGGTCAAGGGGAGGACTTCCTCGATGCTGGACCCGGAAACGATTTTCTCTCCGGAGATGAGGGCAACGATACCCTCACCAGTGAGTCCGGATTCAATATTTTTGAAGGGGGTAGCGGCAACGATCTCCTCGGTGGCGGCATCAACAATGACACCATTGCTGGTGGCGACGGAGATGATCTCGTCTATGCTGGAGCCGGTGAAGATAATGTGATCGGGCAAGCCGGTAATGACATCATCTTTGGCAATGTGGGGAATGACATCCTCAATGGCGGCAGCGCTAACGATACCCTTTACGGGGGCCAAGATGACGATACCCTCTACGGCGAAAGTGGGGACGACCTCATGTACGGCGACAAGGGGAACGACCAACTCTTTGGTGGGGATGGCAACGACCAACTCTTTGGCGGTGAAGGCAACGATACCGTCTTCGGCAATGACGGGAATGATGCCATCTTTGGTAATCAAGGAGATGATACCCTCGCCGGGGGTGATGGTGCTGATACCATCTATGGGGGACAAGATAACGATCAACTCTTTGGGGATGACGACAACGATCTGCTCTTTGGGGACCTCGGTAACGATACCGTGATTGGGGGTGCAGGCAACGATAGCATCTATGGCGGCGAAGGTAACGATCAACTTAGTGGTCAAGAAGGGGAGGACAACATCTTTGGCAACCAGGGCCGCGATACCCTGCGAGGCGGTGTAGGGAACGATACCCTCTTTGGCGGCAAGGGGGAAGACCTGTTATTTGGGGAAGCAGACGAGGATTTCCTCTCTGGGGATTTAGGAAACGATACCCTGTTTGGTGGGACCGGAAATGATACCCTCCTCGGCGAAACTGGGGAGGATTTATTATTTGGCGAAGGAGGCAACGATACCTTAATTGGCAATGAGGGCCGTGATACCCTCTTAGGCGATGAGGGCAATGACTTCCTAGAAGGAGGTGCCGAAAACGATAGTTTACTCGGCGGCATTGGCAACGACACCATTTTGGGGAATGAAGGAGAAGATATCCTCTATGGCGGCGATGGTAATGACCAAATGCGCGGGGGTCAGGAGAATGACATCTTATTTGGAGAAGCAGGCAACGATACCCTCGTTGGCGATGAAGGCAACGATACTCTAATTGCTGGGGATGGGGAGAATGTACTGGATGGTGGTATCGACAACGACAGTCTCATCGGGGGTGCCGGTAACGATACCATCAACGGCGGGGACGGTGCAGATACCATTGTTGCCACCGGAGGCAGCAACGTGATCAACGGCGATGCCGGAAACGATAGTATATTAGGCGCTGCCGGTAGCGATACCATCAACGGTGGTGCTGGGGAGGATCTCGTCAATGGTGGCGATGGGGATGATGTCCTCACGGGAGATGCCGGGAACGATTTCCTCATCGGCGGCAATGGCAATGACACCATTCTCGGTGGTGAAGGCAGCGACACCCTCGATGGGGGTGCTGGGGAAGTTGTGGTTTATACCGGAGGCGCAGGCAGGGACTTCTTTGTATTGCGTCCCGGAGTCACTGCCACCATTACGGATTTTGAGGATGGACAAGATAAGTTTATTCTCACTGGCGGTCTAACAGTCAGTGACTTACTCATTTCTGCACCCATTGGAGAGTCGCCCAGCGACACGACTATTGTCCTGGCGAAGGATACCTCGGTGGTCATTGCTCTCCTCGAAGGCATCGATCCCGCGATCCGCAACCTGATTATTACAACGGGCGATTTTGTCTAAGGTTAATTGTCGTTGGTCATTGGTCATTGGTCATTGGTCTTATCTTGATGGGGGGGATGGGGGAGTTGTTCAACGTCCCGACTTCAGTCGTTACCGCGTGATGAAAGCGGATGCTTTCGTCAGGCCCCAATGTCAGGCGCTCTCTCCAGTTCCCCAGCAGGCAAGGCGGTAGACCCTCAGATTGCTCGTGTTATGGCATCCGCCATAACACGAGAGCAACGACTAAAGTCGTTACTACAAATAATCTCCCCCCTCTCCTCAATCTCCCCACCCTTCCCAGGGAATGATTAGAAAAAAGAGTGAGCTTTTCAGGTAAAATTCCCTAAGCGCAGAGCTACTTGGAACAGCGTTGTAGGAGGTGTTCTCAATGTCGATGGTCAGTCTTCCCGGACTCCGATCGCTGCTTGATACGATGAGTCAACAGCGCTCTTTGCCGCCCCTTGCGGTCCAGGCAGCGCTGAAAGCTGCATTACTGAAAGGATATGAGCGCTATCGTCGGACCCAAGTCCGCAATGATGAGGATTTTCCCGAAGACTACTTTGAAAATTTTGCGGTCAAACTTGACCTGAAAGCTGAAGGGTTTCGGGTGACTGCGACGAAGACGGTGGTGGAGACGGTGGAGGATAGCGATCGCGAAATTCCCCTGGATTTGGCGATTAAAAAGGGCGCAAAAGTCAAACTTGGCGATCGCGTGATTGTGGATGTGACTCCCAATCAAGGAGATTTCGGTCGTCTGGCGGCGTTACAAACCAAAACGGTCCTCACCCAAAAGTTGCAAGAACAGCAGTGCAAATACATTCAAGAGACGTTTGCCGATCGCAAGGGGACCGTTCTTGTGGGTAAGGTCCTCAAAAGTGATGCTCGTGGGGTCGTCTTGGGAGTCAGCGGAGGTGCGGGTCATCCCCTGGTGGAAGCGGAACTTCCCAAATATGAGAAGCTACCCAATGATGACTATCAAGAGGGTGCTCAGTTGAAGGTTTATCTAAAAAAAGTCTTCGATCGCCCTAGTTCTAAACCCATGTTACGGGTGTCCCGCGCCACCAGTTATCTGGTTTCCGGTTTGTTTAGCGATCGCGTTCCAGAAATTCGACAGGCGATCGTTGAAATTAAAGGAGTCGCCCGAGATTCCATCCCCACGAAACCCGATATCGCCCCCCGTACTAAAATCGCGGTCCATTCTCTGGATCCGGAAGTTGATCCGGTGGCAGCTTGTATCGGTAAACTAGGGGAACATCTCAATGCGATCGCCCAGGAAATCCCTGGGGAAAAAATCGAAGTGATTCCCTGGTCCGAAGACCCCGCCACCTATATTGCTAATGCTTTAGCTCCCGCACAAGTGGAAGGGGCGATCGCCCTCGATGTGGAGAATCAATCCGCTGAAGTGCTCGTTCCTCTGGATCAGTTGGCAGTCGCCCTCGGACCCGACGACCAAAATCTCCAACTCGCTTCCCGTCTCACCGAGTGGAAAATCACCCTCAAACCCCTCCCAGAACCCTAGAGCTTCATCCCCTCTAGGCAATCCCCCCCCGAGGCATCCTTGTGGCGTCAGTTTTTGTTCCTTCAGATAGATGACTGACCCGAGTTCGGGGGGTATGATTCAGGTGGTATTCAGGCAACTTTTATACACTTAATTATCCACCTGTCCCAAGGGTGTTCTCACACAACCTATGCAGCCGACTTCCAGTTCCAAAGAAGAATCTCTCACATTAGGCTCCTCGCCCTCGAATATTGACGCCTCCACCGGGGCTGAAGTCGCGAGCCAAAAAGACGAAGAAGGAAACGAATTTGAGTTTCTCTTCACCCGTGCCATTGAATTTCGTCAAGAAACCATTTATTTCATCGTCGTAGACCGATTTTATGATGGCGACCCCACCAATAGCGAAGGACCGAATCCCGAACTCTTCGACCCCTCTGGAGAAGATTGGGGCAAATACTGGGGCGGCGATTTACAAGGTATCATTGAGAAATTAGACTATCTTAAATCTCTTGGCATCACCGCTATATGGTTAACTCCCCTGTTTGAACAAGTTGAAGCCTTATTTGTCGAACAAGCGGCCATTCACGGCTATTGGACCCGAGATTTTAAACGTCTTAATCCTCGATTTATTGCCCCAGATGATAACCCCTCCCTCAACGCTACCCAAGATAGTCGCGATACAGTTTTTGACAAACTAATTGATGAGTTACACAAACGAGACATGAAACTAATTCTCGATATTGTGTGTAACCATAGTAACCCGGATTTTAGCGGGGTTAAGGGTGAACTTTATGATGATGGGGTAAAAATTGCCGATTTTAATGATGATAAAGAGAGCTGGTATCATCATTATGGGGAAGTGACCAACTGGGAAGATGAATGGCAGGTGCAGAACTGCGAATTAGCGGGGTTGGCTACCTTCAACGAAAACAATATCACCTATCGAAACTACATCAAATCTGCCATTAAACAATGGCTCGATCGCGGTGTGGATGCCTTGCGAGTGGATACGGTTAAACATATGCCAAGCTGGTTTTGGCAGGAGTTTAACGCCGATATCCAGTCTCATAAACCTGATGTATTTATCTTTGGGGAATGGATTTATAACCATCCTAACGACGAGCGATCGGTCAGCTTTGCCAATGAATCGGGAATGACCATTCTGGACTTTGGTTTAGCCACAGCGATTCGAGAAGTATTGGCAGTGGGTGCCGCCCCCGGATTTCAAATGATCCAGTCGATTTTTGACCAGGATCATAAATATAATACCGCTACGGAACTGATTACCTTTGTTGATAATCATGATATGCATCGGTTCCAAACCTTAAACCCGGACCCGGACGCCTTACGCTTGGGGATTAATTTAATTATGACTTGCCGGGGAATTCCCTGCATCTATTACGGGACCGAGCAGTATCTGCATAACGATACCAATGGGGATAGCAACCCTTACGGCAATAACGACCCCTACAACCGTCCCATGATGGAAAACTGGGATACAGATACTCCGATTTATCGGGATATTCGCTTACTCTCCGGGGTGCGTCGTCTGAATCCGGCTGTTTCCCTGGGCAGTCAATGGAGTAAATATCTCACGTCGGATGTGTATGCCTATGTGCGCAGGTATCGCGATTCAGTTTGTTTTGTGGCGATGAATCGTGGGGAAGCAACCACCATTGATGTGCACACGGATTTACCTGATGGTGAACATACCTGCATTTTGACGCGGCGCAAACTGGAAGTGCAGGATGGAATGTTACATCAGTTAGAACTAGGCGCTAAAGAGGCAGTCATCATCAGTCATGTTGGAGAACGGATTAAGGGGACCGTCTTAGTGCGAGCGCATTTGAATGGACTTTCCACCAGCGTGGGTCAATATGTTGTGGTTACGGGAGATTGTCCAGAATTGGGGAATTGGGATATTCACAAAGCCTATCCTCTGGAGTATATCAACTCGAATACCTGGTTTGCCGAAATCCCCTTTGAGGAAAGTGCCGGAAAGGCGATCGCCTATAAATATGCGATCGTGTATAAAGACGAACATGGCAACGATGCCGCACTCCCCACCCGAGAAAACATCGTCTGTCGTCGCTGGTTATTAGCCGATGAAGGCACAGTGAAATGGGTGGACAAGTGGGCAAATTGAGGGAATAAATAGGGGGCCAATTAGCTCGGGATACTGTATCAATTAGAAACCCAGTTTCTTGGCCCTTGAATCTCAGCCGGTCCTAATCAGGGGGTGTTTTTAAATCTCCCTCTGTTATGGCAACTATAAAATTGTTAAATAGGTGTCAGTTGGACCAATAGGCAAGGGTTTGAGAGTTTGATTTTTTAAGTCTATTTCTAACCCCAAAGATTCTAAGGGAATTCGGCCTAAAAGGGCGTCTCTTCCTGCGGGTAACTCTAAGCAGTCAAAGGTTCCTTCTCGGTCAAACATGGAGAGGGGGGCATCTTGGAAAAGTCGGGCTTTGCGAATGTCGGTTGCAGTAGCAACGTCTACTTCTTTGAGGAGTTTTAGTCCGAGTTTGGCAATGGCATCGGGCGGTAAACACAAGGTTGTTGCCCGGGTATCTACTAAAACATTCGGTAGAGTGAGGGACCGAATTTGGTCGGTCGGAATTACCCCATAGTCTGCTCGAATTTGGTCGGCGCGATTGATGATTCTTAGAGTGGTAAAAATTTTTCCCCTGTTCTTTTGATTCTCTTCAGACATTTGGGCCTCCCCCTCAACAGTTGGAGTAATTTCTTGATTGAGTATAGCTTGGAGTTGGATTGTAAGGGCTAGAAACCGGGTTTTTTACAAGGTCTTTGGTAAATTGCGTTAAATTTTGGCAAAAACCCGGTTTCTGGTAGCTTGAAGTTGGATGGTGGGGGTTAGAAACCGGGTTTTTTACAGAGTCTTTGATAAGTTGCGTTAAATTTGGGCAAAAACCCGGTTTCTGGTAGCTTGAAGTTGGATGGTGGGGGTTAGAAACCGGGTTTTTTACAAGGTCTTTGGTAAATTGCGTTAAATTTGGGCAAAAACCCGGTTTCTGGTAGCTTGAAGTTGGATGGTGGGGGTTAGAAACCGGGTTTTTTACAAGGTCTTTGGTAAATTGCGTTAAATTTGGGCAAAAACCCGGTTTCTGGGTTGGGTGATTTTAGTCGGAGTCTGGAAAAGCGCCCCACTGTTCCCACATCTGTTCCAAGTTTTGGGGTGTTCCAGTTGGCAAACTGTCCCCCTGTACCTATGTCGGATCAAACAGACTCAGAAATACTAAACTCGTAGAGACATCTTTATTCTTGGAGGTTAAGAGCGATGAGTCAGATTGCTTATTCAACCGATACCACTATCACCGATCGCGAACGGGGGTATTTACAACTTCCCCCGGATTATACGGCGATTCAATCTATGGCGGAAGTGTGGCCCCTAGCCCGATCGCAGTTTGGCAAGACCCTGGCGTTATGTGACCCTCATGCTAAACCTGTGGTTGAGTTGACCTTTGGTCAATTATGCGAGCAAATTCAGCAGTTTGCTGCTGGGGTACAATCTTTGGGATTACCGGCGATCGCCGATCATCTCCCCCCCCGAGTCGCCCTCTTTTCTAACGATAGTCCCCGCTGGATGATTGCGGACCAAGGACTGTTGACGGCAGGTGCAGCGGATGTGGTGCGCGGTTCTGATGCCGATCGCGAGGAATTGCTGTTTATTCTCCAAAATAGCGGCAGTATCGGTCTAGTGGTGGAAAATCTCGCCCTACTCAAAAAACTCCGCCCTCAACTCGATGACTTACCCATCCAGTGGATTATCTATCTCTCCGATGAACCCCTGCCCACCGATGATACCCTGCCTGTAAAAATTTTATCCTATCAACAGGTGATGGCAAAAGGGGCCAGTTCTCCATTGCAACCCGTCACCCTCACCCGGGAGACTCTGGCAACCTTAATCTACACCTCCGGGACCACGGGTAAACCCAAAGGGGTGATGCTGAGTCACGGTAACCTATTGCATCAAATCGAGAACCTACCAACAATTTTGCAACCGGAACCGGGCGATCGCGTCATTACCATTCTCCCTACTTGGCACAGTTTTGGGCGCATGGGTCAATACTTTCTCCTCTCCCGAGGGTGCAGTCAGTTCTACACCAATATTCGCTATCTCAAAGCCGATTTAAAAGAATATCACCCCAAATATACTTTTGGTGTTCCCAGACTTTGGGAATCCATTTATGAAGGGGTACAGAAGCAATTTCGGGAACAACCTGCTAATCGCCAAAAATTGGTCAACACCTTTTTTGGGTTCTCTCAAAGCTATATAGAAGCGGGTCGGGTTTTGCATGGATTGCAGTTGCAACTCGAACCCGCTTCCGGGAGTGAAAAACTCCTCGCAGCAATTAAACGGGCGGTATTTTGGCCCCTCCATGCTTTGGGCGATCGCCTGGTTTATAATAAAGTCCGCCAAGCAACCGGGGGCCAACTTAAATATGTCATTAGTGGCGGCGGGTCCCTCGCTATGCATATCGAAAATTTCTTTGAAATAATCGGCATTGATGTCCTGGTGGGGTATGGATTAACCGAAACCACCCCAGTCTTGACCGCGCGCAGGCATTGGCAGAATCTGCGCGGTTCTGCGGGTCGTCCCATTCCCTACACCGAACTGCGCATCGTTCACCCCGAAACCCGCAAACCCCTACAAACCGGGGAACGGGGTTTAGTCTTGGCGCGGGGTCCTCAAATTATGCAGGGGTACTACCAAAATCCTGAAGCGACAACCAAGGCGATCGACCCCGACGGATGGTTTGATACCGGGGATTTAGGGTGGTTGACTCCCGGCAATGATTTAGTTCTCACGGGTCGCGCCAAAGATACCATTGTTTTGACCAATGGGGAAAATATCGAACCCCAACCGATTGAGGATGCCTGTATCCGCAGTGCTTATATTGACCAAATGATGCTTGTGGGTCAGGACCAAAAGTGCCTCGGGGCCTTGATTGTGCCGAATTTTGAAGCCCTGCAACAGTGGGCCGAATCCCAAAACCTGACCCTGCGTCTGCCGGAGAATGTTTCTCAAGGCAATCCTCCCCCCGCATCGGGAACCCGAGAAATCGACCTGTCTAGTCCCGAAATTGATAACCTGTTCCGCCAGGAGTTAAATCGGGAGGTGAAAAACCGTCCAGGATATCGTCCCGATGACCGCATTGGACCCTTCTCCCTGTTGAGTGAGCCCTTTACGATGGAGAATGGAATGCTCACCCAAACCCTGAAAATGAAACGGCCCGTGATTACCGAACGTTACGGCGATCGCATTGATAAAATGTTCGTTTGATCCAGATTAGCCTCGTGGCGTGGTAGCATAACGGGGCTAATTTTAAACCAATTTTCCACTTAACCCTTAATCTAGGTCACCTAATATGGATGTCTCTAACTCGAAATTACTGCTGAAGCGCAATACCATTATCAAAGCCATAGTTACCCCGCGCTGGAAAGAAGAAGTTCAGCAGCAACTCCAAGGACAAATCAATCAAATTGATATGCAACTCCAGCAGCTCGAAATGCAAGCGCAGCAAATGATTGGCGAACTGCAAAAGCAGAGCATTCAACCCCCCGGACCGCAAGTCCAGCAACAAATGGAGTCGGTGAAAATGCAGGCTAATCAACGACAAAGAGAAATGCTGGATCAGAAAAATCAAATTCTCCAAAATCTGCAACAAGTCCAAACTCTGGAAATGGGACAAGAAGTCGCCAGCGGACAAATGGATAGTTTTTTCTATCTGGAACGCGGGGATGATTTAATCAAAAAAATGCAGGTAGAAGTCGTCTTGCGCGATGGCGTCGTTGAGGAAATTCGCGGCGATTTGTAGTTGGTCATTGGTCATTTATCCTCGTCCTCGTGACGTGGCTCTGCCGCGTCATGCACTCTTGGCGGCTCTGCCGCCTGTACATTTGGTAAGGAGTTAAAGCTGTCACAGGTACAATAGCCAGCGATTAGCGCCTCATGATCCAGCACTGGAGGCAGAGCCTCCAGAATGCGTGACGCGGCAGAGCCACGTCACGAGGATGGGGGGATGGGGGAGATGGGGAGGATGAGGATATAGTTGAGGCTGTATCCTATCGGTTGCAAATCAGGGTGGATTTTCTCGGGGGACGGATCAAGGTAGAATAAAAACTTGCTTTATTTTAGTTTTGAGCGTCGAAAAGAAGCTACCTATGATTAACGAAGTGTTCATGCCTGCTCTGAGTTCCACGATGACCGAAGGCAAAATTGTCTCTTGGGAAAAAGCGCCGGGGGACAAAGTGGAGAAGGGCGAAACGGTGGTGGTGGTGGAGTCTGACAAAGCAGACATGGATGTAGAGTCCTTCTATGAAGGATATCTCGCTACGATCCTCGTCCAAGCGGGGGAAGCGGCCCCCGTGGGTGCGCCGATCGCTTTGTTAGCCGAAACGGAAGCTGAAATCGAACAGGCGAAGCAGCAAGGGGCGAACCTCAGCAACAAATCGGCTCAACCTGCCGCCCCTGCTCAGTCTACTCCCTCCCCTGCACCGGAACCCGCAATGGCTACGGAGGGATCGACCACCAGTCGTCAAAATGGCCGCACGGTTGCCTCTCCTCGGGCCAAAAAATTGGCGAAGGAATTCAAAGTGGACTTGGCAACTCTCTCCGGCAGTGGTCCTTTTGGGCGGATTGTGGCGGAAGATGTAGAAGCGGCAGCAGGTAAGGCCCCAGCAGCGACTGCCACCCCACCCCAACCCACGGTAGCAGCACCCCCGAGAATTCCCACCCAGGCAGTCCCAGCGGCCCCCGCAGCATCAGGAGATGTAGTCCCCTTCAATACCCTGCAAAATGCGGTAGTCCGGAATATGGTGGCGTCATTACAGGTGCCGATTTTCCATGTGGGCTATACGATTACCACGGATAAGTTAGACAAGCTCTACAAACAGATTAAGTCCAAAGGGGTAACCATGACTGCACTGCTGGCAAAAGCAGTGGCCCTCACGTTACAGAAACATCCCTTAGTCAATGCCAGTTGTGTCGAGGGCGGCATCCAACATCATGGCAATATCAATATTGCCGTTGCGGTAGCAATGGGAGATGGCGGGTTAATTACGCCGGTTCTGCAAAATGCCGACCAAATGGATATTTACTCCCTCTCTCGCACTTGGAAAGATTTGGTGGAACGTGCCCGAGTCAAACAGTTGCAACCGGCGGAGTATAATAGCGGGACTTTTACTCTGTCCAATTTGGGAATGTATGGGGTTGATAGTTTTGATGCGATTCTGCCTCCGGGTCAGGGTTCGATTCTCGCTATTGGTGGGGCAAAAAATCAAGTGGTTGCCACGGATGATGGCATGATGGGGGTCCGGCGACAAATGCGGGTGAATATTACCTGTGACCACCGGATTATCTATGGTGCCGATGCTGCGGCGTTCCTGCAAGATTTAGCGAAGCTGATTGAAACGGATACTCAGTCTCTCACGATGTAAGGATTGGGTGGGGGAAGAGTTGCAACAACCTGCGGGGGTTCAAACCCCCGCTTAACAGAATCAAGTCGTCTAAAGACGACTAAAAGTCTTCTTCAGTGGGGTTTTTAGTTTTTAGTCGGTTAAAACCGACTTTAGCTATGAGGCGGGGGTTTGAACCCCCGCCGGAGTTGAGAAGGGTGCAAGATGTCAGTCAGACTTCTTCAGTCCTCATCCTATAGTGTAATGGTGAATCAAGTGGAATCCATAAAAACTCTAGCGGTTGATATTGGCGGTAGTGGCACAAAGACCATTATTTTAGATGCAGCAGGGGAAGCGGTGACCAAGCGCAACCGCGTTCCCACTCCGGATCCTGCTAAACCGCAACCTGTGATTGAGGCGATCGCCACTTTAGCGAAAGAACAAGGTGAGTTTCATCGGGTTTCGGTGGGATTTCCGGGGGTGGTTCGTAATGGAATCGTCTACACTGCCGTGAACCTGGACCCGGATTGGGTCGAGTTTAATCTCGCCGAAGCGCTGACGAACGTCTTGGAAAAACCTGTGCGGGTTTGCAATGATGCGGATATCCAGGGTTTAGGTGCAATTTCTGGAATAGGAGTCGAACTCACGATTACCCTGGGGACCGGGTTTGGTAGTGCCTTATTTGTGAATGGAGCACTGGTGCCGAATTTGGAACTCGGACATCATCCCTTCCGCAAAGGTGATACCTACGAGGAACAATTGGGACGTGCGGCATTGGATAAAATTGGGGACAAACGGTGGAATCGCCGATTGGAAAAAGCGATCGCCAATTTAGAACATTTGTTTAATTACGATCGCCTCTACATTGGTGGCGGTGAAGCGAAAAAAATCACCTTTGATTTACCCCCCAATGTCACCATTGTTCCTAATATCAGCGGGTTATTAGGGGGAATTGCCTTATGGCGGGAACTACCCAGTGAGGTAATCAGGCGATCTCCTTCTCCCTCTCCCTCGATTTAGGTCAAAATTTGGTAATTAGACCGAATGTAGGTCAAGTGAGGAAGCGGTCAGTAGGGTAAGTTATCTTCATCTTACCCTATCATTCTTACCCAAATCAAGTCTCAGTCATTCAATCAAACAAACTCTTGAGGAAACAACTATGAAAGCAGTGGTCATGACTGGATTAGGCGCAGCAGCGGATGTCTTGAAAGTGCATGATATTCCGGGTCCGCAATTAGAAGGCGATCGGGATATTTTAGTCCGCCTTCATGCTGCCGGTGTCAACCCCATCGATACTAAAATCCGTAAACGCGGAACCTTTCATCCGGACCTCACCCCGGATATCCTCGGATGTGATGGCGCGGGAGTCGTCGAGGCGATCGCCTCCGGTGTTCAAACCCTCAACGTGGGAGATGAAGTATATTTTTGTAATGGCGGATTGGGTGGACCTCACGGTAACTATGCCGAATATATTGCGATCGATGAACGATTTGTCGCCAAAAAACCCACCTCTCTGAGCTTTGTAGAAGCAGCAGCAGCACCCCTAGTCCTAATTACCGCCTGGGAAGCACTCTACGACCGCGCCGGTCTACAACCGGGCCAAAAAGTGCTAATTCAGGCAGGTGCAGGGGGTGTCGGCCATGTTGCCATCCAACTGGCCAAACTCAAAGGTGCCTCAGTCGCCACCACCGTCAGTACCCCGGAAAAAGCCGAATTTGTCCGCCAATTGGGGGCCGATTTAGTCATTTTATATAAACAACAAAATGTCATCGAGACTGTGATGAATTGGACCAATGGGGAAGGTGCAGACATCGGATTTGATACGGTCGGTGACAAAACCTTCTTTGAAACCGCTGAAGCAGTCCGCTTATATGGGGATGTGGTCACTATTTTAGAACCCAATCCAGAACATGGCACGTTAAAAACTTCTCGACTCCGCAATCAACGCATCAGTTTTGAATTAATGCTGACTCCGATGTTACAAAATCGGATTACAGAACAAGAAGACCAAGCCAAAATGTTACAGCAATGTGCGCGGTTATTTGATGAAGGCAAGTTAAAGATTCATGTAGGTAAAACCTTCCCCCTAGAACAAGCCGTAGCGGCCCATGAGTTATTAGAAACAGGCTCCATGCAAGGAAAAATTGTCATAACAATGAATAATTAATCCGCTCGTAGTAACGACTTCAGTCGTTCTTATCTTTGTTCGTAGTAACGACTTCAGTCGTTTTTATCTTTGTTCGTAGTAACGACTTCAGTCGTTCTTATCTTTGTTCGTAGTAACGACTTCAGTCGTTCTTATCTTTGTTCGTAGTAACGACTTCAGTCGTTTCTTCCTAAGATGGGTATAACGAATGAATTCGTTACTACAAACTCGGAAACGAATGAATTCGTTACTACAAACTCGGGAAATGTGTTTATAAATTATTTTTAATTTTAATAAAAAATGCAAGATGAAGAGAATCATTTTATTTTTAATAATTTTTCTACCTTTAATCTTTAACTCGATAAATTCACTCCCCGCCAATGCAGAAACTACCTTTTTAAATCCTAATCCAGAGACTCGGGAACGCATCACCCTAGAGCAATTACAACAACGGATTAACTCCCCGATTATCTCTGAAGGAGTGCGGACCATTGACTTGCGGGAATTCCTGATTGATTTAACCCCGAGTAATGCAGAATTTAGAGACCGATTTTACCCTTTGCTACAAAATCAACTGAATCGGTCCGGAACCCCCATCGCCTTGGATTTATCCTATTCCATCATTCAGGGAGACTTTGATGGAAATGAGTTGGGATTGAGGGCACCGCTTTATGGAGAGGCATTTTTACCCTTATTCTCAGAACAAGAGCGATCGCAATTACAACGAGATCGCACCCGTTTGGCAAGGTTGAGTCAACTTTCGCGATCGCTGCTGGGGGTTCCTCCGGAACAAGTAGAAATTACCCTCTTCCAAGAACCGATTAAACTGGTTCACACTCATTTCATGGGAGAGGTCCATTTTAACCATAGTTTCTTCCTCAATCGCGTTGAAGCAATGGGAGCAATTTTTGATAAATTAGCCGATTGGTCCGAAACTCGATTTAGTAAACTCAGCAATTTTGCCGGAGCAAATTTTGGATCAGAAGCACGATTTCAGGGAAGCATCTTTTTTCAAGACATAGGATTTAATCAAGGGTTATTTCAAGGGATGGCTAATTTTAAAGCGACGCGGTTTGAGGGAACGGGAAATTTTAATCAAGTCCAGTTTAAACAAGACTCAAATTTTACCCGATCGCAGTGGAATCGCAATGCAGACTTTAGTGGTTGCCAATGGGACAACCCCGCTTTATTTGACCGCGCCAAGTTTGCTGAATCTCTATTTTTAACGGAAACAACGTTCCGCAATTTAGCCAGTTTTCGAGAAACCGCATTTAATCAATCTATCAATTTGCGGGAAGCGAGTCTGCGCGATCGCCTCGCCTTTAGTGACACAACTTTTGCAAATTCTGCTTCTATCAATGTCGCCGGATTGCGCTTTGATTCGGAATCCGCTAGAATTACCGGCGACCCCGGACAAATTGGTAAAAAACTCTCCCTCCCCAGTCTGCCGGGAAATGAAACACTTCTGCGTCAATTAGTCCGAAATTTTCGCCAACAAGAACAAATTGCCGATGCCAATCAGATGGAATATCTCACCGAACATCTCCGCCAAGAGAATCTATTTCATCAATTAATCAAAATCAATATTAATACCGCCTCTCCACAACAATTAATCAAACTCGGATTGTCAGAAAATCAATCCGATGCCATCGTCCGGAGTCAAAAAGAGCGCATTTTTGGTAGTCTGAGTGAAGTCTTAAATTTACCAGAAATTGACCTAGCAACTTATATCCAGTTACGCGATCGCGCCGTTGCAGGCGAACCCCTTTCCCTTCCGGGATGGATGCGAACGGCCATCCATTGCTTAGGATTAAGTGCATTGCTACTGCTGACCCGCTACGGGACCAGTTTTTGGCTCATTTTTGGCGTCGGATTAGTGGCGATCGCCTATTTCAGTCTCTTATTTTGGTTCGTTGATCGCTATCGCCGCATCCTTCCCAAACCCATCATTCCCACCGCCTTTGAAACCCCTTGGATGCTATCCACTTGCCTAGGATTAGCCAGTATTGGACTATTCGCCATCATTCGCACCAGTAACGAGCCCTTATTAACCCTAACCTGCTTAGGAATTCTGATTATACCCATCCCCACTATTTTAATAGCAATTCTTTACAAAAAAGGCCGCTATCATAACCTCATCGACTCCAGCTATTTCGTAGAAGATACCGGAATGCGTCAACTCCGCTTGGCGATCGGACGTTTACCCATCATTCCCCGCTTTCCCGCCATGAGAGAACGCTACCTCCCCCTCCTCTGGAACCGCCGCTGGAACTGGCTGAATTACTACGATTTCAGCCTCAATAACCTCCTAAAATTTGGCTTCAATGACATCCGCCTCAGAGACGAACATCTCCCCGGCATCATCTCCAGTTTAGTCTGGTATCAATGGACCCTCGGCCTCCTCTATCTCAGCCTCTTACTCTGGACCCTCTCCCGAACCATCCCCGGCTTAAACCTCCTCATTTACCTCAAATAATCTCCGTCCCCATCTCCTCTCTTCCTTCCGTGAAAATCAGTGAAATCAGTGGTTAAAATATGAACCTTTCTCCCCTCTCAGAACTCCTTCAAGTCTTCCTCAAACTTGGCATCATTGGATTTGGAGGTCCAGCGGCACATATTGCTATGATGGAAGATGAAGTGGTCCATCGGCGGCAATGGTTAACCCAAGAACAATTTCTGGACCTGGTAGGTGCGACTAATTTAATTCCCGGACCCAATTCGACAGAAATGGCGATTCATATTGGCTATATTTATGCCGGGGGATGGGGATTAATTGTTGCCGGAACTTGTTTTGTGATCCCGGCAGTTTTAATGACGGCAGCTTTGGCGTGGGGATATGTCCAATTTGGAGAATTACCCCAAGTTTATCCCTTGTTATATGGCATCAAACCGGCGGTTTTAGCCGTGATTTTTACCGCATTGTGGCGCTTGGGTAAAAAGGCGGTGAAGTCTCGGGAACTGTTGATGATTGCGATCGCCACCGGGATTGCAGTCTGGTTCGGTGTGAATGAAGTGTTTGCCTTGTTGTTAGGCGGACTCTTCGGTGCAGTTTGGCTGAATTGGCGTGATCAACCGACTTTAAGCGCATGGCTTTTCGGGTTGTTTTTATCCCAAACTCCCAGCAGTTTATCTCCGGTTCCCTCTCTGACTGCCGAACCCGTTCCCTTGTGGAAATTGGGGTTATTTTTTCTAAAAGTCGGGAGCGTTTTATATGGGAGTGGCTATGTTTTAATTGCCTTTTTACAGGGTCAATTAGTGGATGAATTTGGATGGTTGACTCAGCAACAGCTATTAGATGCAGTGGCAATGGGTCAAGTTACGCCAGGTCCTTTGCTAACCACGGCAACTTTCATCGGGTATGTGATTGGCGGATTTCCCGGTGCGATTGTCTCGACTTTGGGGATTACCTTGCCATCGTTTCTGTTTGTGTTAATTCTAAATCCCTGGATTCCGCGCTTGCGATCGAGCAAATGGACTTCAGCGTTTTTAGATGCAATTAATGTGAGTGCCGTGGCACTTATGGCGGTGGTGACGGTTCAATTAGCGGTGAGCACTCTGGGGATTAATTTTATCGGGATCCCCCTAGGGACTGCGCTGCTTGGGATAGATTGGATTGCGGCATTGATTGCGGTTATCGCGGCTATTTTTGCCTTGGTTTGGCGCATCAATGCCGCTTGGTTAGTATTCGGAGGTGCGATCGCCGGTTGGCTAGTCCATCTTCTCGTTTAATATTCCCAACCCCATAAGATAAGATGAGCAGTCGTCTTTAGACGACTTAAGCTATTAGGCGGGGGTTTTAACCCCCGCTGGGTCTGGTGTTACTTAAGACCGGCCAATTCCCACATAGCGGAATCCAGCTTTTTGCAGCATTTCGCGATCGAGGAAATTACGACCATCAATCATGACCGGATGATTCATCAATTGCGCCATTTTCTCATAGTTCAAACTTTGGAATTGCTTCCAATCTGTGACCAAAACTAAGGCATCGCAACCATCGGCCAAGCGTTCGGGGTCGGTTTCGACCAATACCCCAGTCAATCCCTGACCTATCCCTGTTTGGGAAACAATGGGGTCATAAGCTTTCACTTTTGCACCCAAACGATTGAGTTGTTCAATTAAATTCAAAGCCGGTGCATCGCGCATATCGTCCGTATCAGGTTTGAAGGTTAAACCTAACAATCCCACAGTTTTACCTTTGAGAATTTTCAGTTCATGCTGCAATTTTTCAATGGCAATTTGACGCTGACGTTTGTTGACTTCGATCGCCGCTTTGAGCAACTGAGCATCATAGCCATAGTCATCGGCAGTATGCACCATTGCCGACACATCTTTGGGGAAACAGGAACCCCCCCAACCGATGCCTGCTTGTAAGAACTTGGTACCAATGCGGGAGTCGAGACCCATGCCTTTGGCGACTTGGACCACATCGGCACCGACGCGATCGCAAACGTTGGCAATTTCGTTGATAAAGCTAATTTTTGTCGCTAAAAATGCATTAGCGGCATATTTAATCATTTCTGCCGAACTAATGTCCGTCAAAACCACCGGAACCGGGGGTAAAGAAGCATCTTCGGCAAACTTGCGCTGGATGATGGGTTGATAGAGTTCTTCCATCATTTTGAGTGCGCGGGGATTGTTGCTCCCCAGGACGATGCGATCGGGATTAAAAGTGTCATAAACCGCTGACCCTTCCCGCAGAAATTCGGGATTACTGACCACATCAAATTCCACCCCCAGTTTTTTAGCAGTTTCGTCTTTACTGCCTTCCTGTTGATGCCGTTCGCTGACGCCATCGAGGACAATCATCCGTACCCAGTCACCGGACCCGATGGGAACGGTGGATTTATTGACGATGACTTTATACCCTTTATCCAGATGAGCACCGATGCCTCGCGCGACGGCTTCTACATAGCGGGTATCGCTTTCTCCGGTGGGGAGGGGAGGAGTACCCACCGCAATGAATAAAATCTCACCGTGGGAAACGCCATATTCTAAGTCCGTGGTGAATTCTAAGCGTCCGGCTTCTGAGGCTTCCTGCATAATTTCAGACAGTCCCGGTTCATAAATTGGGGACCGTCCAGATTTCATGAGTTTGACTTTTTCTTCGTTATTGTCCACACAGATCACATGATGACCTGTGTATGCTAAACAAGCGCCGGTGACTAAGCCAACGTATCCGGTACCAATAACACAAACGCGCATATAAGGTATCTCCTGCTTTCTTTATAGAAGTCTGTCCCATGAAGAGGGGGAAAATCTTTTGGAATGGATGGGGGGAGGAAGGCTAGGGAATCCCTAATTTTGTCCCCCTTTGATTTCATCCTAACTTTCAATTCTAGGCGATCGCGTATTTTGGCTTCCCTGCTCCTTCATTCTCTCCAATTTTTGTATGCGGCACCCTGAAGTAATCGCGATTATACTCTATCCCATGCGGGGCAATATTTCCACTCCCGAGCGAGATGATTCTCCTCGGGAGAGATTACCCCTTGGGATTATTTAGATATCAGGCGATCGCGAAAATCTTCTATGGTCAATCTTAACCCTTCATCCACATGAACTTGTGGCTCCCATCCCAGCCAAGTCTTCGCCAGGGTGATATCCGGTTGCCGTTGGCGAGGATCATCTTGCGGAAGGGGCTTAAATTGAATGTCCGCGTCCGGATTCACCATTTTCTGGATTTTTTCCGCCAGTTGTAAAATGGTGTATTCATCCGGATTCCCCAAATTTATGGGACCGATATGTTCTCCATTCATCAACCGCATTAACCCTTCTACTAAGTCAGAAACATAGCAGAAACTCCGGGTTTGGGAACCATCTCCATACACGGTTAAGGGAATCCCTCGCAAGGCTTGCACAACAAAATTGCTCACCACTCGTCCATCATTTTCTAACATTCTGGACCCGAACGTATTAAAAATTCGAGCAACCCGAATATCTACATTATTTTGACGATGGTAATCAAAACAAAGGGTTTCTGCCACTCGTTTTCCTTCGTCGTAACAACTCCGAATTCCAATCGTATTGACATTTCCGCGATAGTCTTCAGTTTGAGGATGCACGTCCGGGTCCCCATAGACTTCGGAGGTAGAAGCCATTAAAAGTCTCGCCTTAACTCGCTTGGCGAGCCCCAACATATTCATCGTGCCAATGACGTTGGTTTTAATGGTTTTTACTGGGTTGTACTGATAGTGAACCGGCGATGCCGGACAAGCTAAATGATAGATTTGCTCAACTTCTAACCGAATCGGTTCTGTCACATCATGGCGAATCAGTTCAAAATAGGGATTTCCCAACCATTTACTGATATTTCGCTTATCACCTGTAAAAAAGTTATCTAGGCAGAGGACATCATGCCCTTGTTCCATTAACCGATCGATGAGATGGGAACCGATAAAACCAGCACCCCCTGTAACCAATATTCTCATACTTTTAAGCTACTTAGAGTTAGAAAGGACAAAGCCATCGGAGCAAAACCGGGCATCCCGTTAATTTCTTTCTTAAAATAACAAAAAAAGCGCCATTTTCGGCGCTTTTGAAGCAAAGTTAATTAAAACTTTACGTTTTGTTATAAAACTTTTAAAGCTCCCGGGTTTAACCCCGATCGAGCTTGAGGACAGCCATAAATGCTTCCTGGGGGACATCCACGGTCCCGATCGCCTTCAGGCGCTTCTTACCCTTGGCTTGCTTTTTCAGCAGTTTCTTCTTCCGGGAGATGTCCCCGCCATAACATTTTGCCAACACATCCTTCCGCAGGGCGGGAATATTTTCGCTGGCAATCACCCGAGACCCAATCGAGGCTTGGAGTGGGACCTTAAATTGATGGCGGGGGATCAACTCTTTGAGTTTTTCCACCAAGGCACGGCCCATGACATAAGCTTTATCCCGATGAACAATCATCGCCAGGGCATCCACGAGGTCGTTTTTAATCAAAATATCCATCCGCACTAACGGATTCTCCCGGTAGCCGATGACGTGATATTCCATACTGGCATACCCGCGCGATCGCGACTTCATCTGGTCAAAAAAGTCCGTCACCACCTCCGCCAAAGGCAACTCATACACCAACGTGGTCCGGTCCGGGGTCAGGTACTTCATATCCGTAAAGTCCCCGCGCCGAGTCTGGCAGAGTTCCATCAAAGCCCCCACGTAGGTTTCCGGGGTAATCATCTCCACCCGCACGTAAGGCTCCTCGATTTTTTCCCGTTCTTGAGGACCGGGCAAAAGACTGGGATTATCAACGTACACCTTTTCCCCGTTGATTTTGGTGACCAGATAAACCACCGAGGGGGCCGTGGTGATTAAATCCAGGTCATACTCCCGTTCTAGGCGTTCCTGGACGATTTCCATGTGCAGCAATCCCAGGAATCCGCAGCGGAACCCAAACCCCATCGCGCTGGAGGTTTCCGGTTCATAAGAGAGGGCGGCATCATTGAGTTTGAGCCGTTGCAGGGCTTCGCGCAGGTCCTCAAATTGGTCTGCATCGGTGGGAAATAGGCCACAGAAGACCATTGGATTCGCTTCGGTGTAGCCCGGTAGGGGGGTTTCTGCCGGTTCTTTGGCCAAGGTAATGGTATCGCCAACCCGGGCATCTTCGACGGTTTTGATGGCGGCGGCGAGATAGCCCACTTCCCCGGCGTGAAGTTCATCTAGGGGTTGTTGGGTGGGGCAGAGGACGCCAATTTCATCGGCATCATATTCCTTACCGGCAACCATGAGTCGGACCCGATCGCCTTTTTTGAGGGTCCCATCCATCACTCGAAAATAGGCGATCGCCCCGCGATAGGCATCGTAATAACTATCGAAAATCAAGGCGCGCAGGGGGGCATCCACCGTATCTTTAGGCGCGGGGATCCGATTGACGATCGCCTCCAAAATCTCATCCACCCCAATCCCCTCTTTCGCGGAAGCAAGAATGGCATTGGAGCAATCTAACCCAATGATTTGCTCAATTTCATTTTTAACCCGTTCCGGTTCTGCTCCGGGCAGGTCAATTTTATTCAAAACTGGAATAATCGCTAAATCATATTCCAGGGCCAGATAAAGGTTAGCCAGGGTTTGGGCCTCGACCCCTTGGGAAGCATCCACCACCAACAGCGCCCCTTCACAAGCAGCCAGGGACCGGGAGACTTCGTAGGAAAAGTCCACGTGCCCCGGGGTATCGATTAAATTGAGGACATATTTTTCCCCATCTTTTGCCTGATAGTTCATCCGGGCCGCTTGCAGCTTAATCGTGATGCCGCGCTCCCGTTCCAGTTCCATGTTATCGAGGAACTGTTGCTTCATGGCCCGTTTTTCCACTGTGCCGGTCACCTGGAGGAGACGGTCAGCCAAGGTGGATTTTCCGTGGTCGATATGAGCAATGATTGAAAAGTTACGAATACGAGATACAGGAACGTCGGTCATACGCTTTTGTCAGTTATCGGCGCGATAGGCGGAGGATGCAATGGGCAAGATGGGTTTAACAAGGGTCGTCACCCCCGGTCACTCAGACCCCGGCGATTCCCTTGCCCT
The DNA here is from genome assembly GCF_025370875.1 of Laspinema palackyanum D2c. Classification (NCBI taxonomy): domain Bacteria; kingdom Bacillati; phylum Cyanobacteriota; class Cyanophyceae; order Oscillatoriales; family Laspinemataceae; genus Laspinema; species Laspinema palackyanum. The sequence continues at coordinate 176,106 of NZ_JAMXFD010000009.1, read as the reverse complement.
CACCCTATTTCTTAACACATTTTAATACTTTTCGGGTGCAGACGGTCCCACGCTGAGGAGTTTCCCCATTGGCGATCGGACGATCGCATTTCCACCCTGATAATTGACAGGATTTGATTCTGTGATAGCATCGAGGCTCAAAACCCACTAACGCCCATTGCAAGCCGGTTTGCTGGAATAAACCACTCAATTGCTCAAGGATGAGCCAGCAAGCAGCAGGTTAGGGACTTGAAGAGAGCCGAAGCCTTGCTGAAGTTCGTTATAAACCCGATGTTAACGAGCCTTGAAAATCATCCGGTGATCCCACAAGATGGCTTAATCTCAGTAGATAGATTGGAAGCAGCATCGTACAATAGAAAGGATGACATCCCAGGGATTCTCCGGTTTTGATGCACCCGAGTTCTCCTGCGGTTGTTCACTGCCGACTCACCAGCGCCCTATGGAGTGCGCGGAACTTGAATTTTGAATCCGCACTCTTTCACCAGAGCCGTGTCACCTTATCCCCAAGTTTAGAAATTTACAACTGTATGAACGATCAGGCTGTGCAATATAGTCGCAACCCCGAAAAAGTAGAGATTTCGATCCATATCGATCCCGAACTGCTCGATCGCGTCAGTCATTTGACCAACGATCCGAGCAAAGTCATTGAAACAGCGCTGCGACAATGGTTACGCGGGGACACCAGCCGCGATGATGAATTGACCCGCAATTTGACCCGCAATCCCCCGGTTCCCCCCCGTGGAGAGTGGAATGATTGAGACTCCCTGCATCTTCCCATCTGGGCGGTGATCCATTGCCTTTCGGTTGTGGATCTGCAAAAGTAGTGGGTTTTGAAGCCCTGTTGATGCCCTATTCGGTGATGACTTTTCCCGTGCTGTGAATGACTCTACACCCCCAGCTTATCCAGGGTCCAATGATTCTAGTTGGTTGCGATCGCTAGGAGCTCAACTGGCATTTACTCAAGATGCCTCGGGTTTATATCGAGGATTTTATTGGTCAAATGCTGAGAATTACGGGTTAAATCCCCAGGAAATCGTCGGCACTTTCGTCGGAGAGCATTTTAAACCCTTAAGCATCACCCCTTATTTAGAGCGGGTGGAGCGGGTGTTAACCTCCCGGATTCCTGAACGGTTTAGCTATCCGTTTCGCTATGGCGATCAATACTTTTTATTTGAACTGGCGATCAGTCCGATTTTTCCGCCTCAAGGAGAACCGAGGGAAGTGTTGGTGATCGGACGGTTACTGCCAAACGCCCTACTCTGGGGACCGGACGAGCGATCGGGCAATCCCCAGGCGATCGCCTCGAATCACTTAGATCTACATCAAAAATTCCTCAGTAGCATTGTCAGCAGTATTCGCCGGACTTTGCCTCCGGGTTCGGAACTCTATCAAAAACTTCTGGGGGAAATGGCGCGCAAGATCCGGCGCACTCTGGATCTCAATACGATCTGGAACGAAACCGTTAACGGTTTGGGGTTGGCATTGGGGGTCAGCCGTTGTCTGATCTGTCCCTATCAGCCGGGAAACCCGAAAGTCCGGGTGGTGGCAGAGTACATCATTCCACCGTTACCGCCTCTAAAAGGTCGGGACCTCTATCTGGCGGAGCATCCTGATTTGCATCAGGTGTTGCTAACTCAAACGGCGGTGATTGTGGGTCCTTCCGAGGCGATCGCCTCAGAACCAGAGTCGATGTTAGTGGTGGCGACGAGCTACCAAGATCGCCCCAATGCCTTAATTTGTCTCGATCGCCCCGGCATTCTCCCGGAGCAACCGCTTGATGCAAATGCCGATGAATCGGCACAACTGATGCTGCTGCGTCCCTGGAGTATGGCAGAAATTGAGTTAGTCCAGGAACTCGCCGAACAAGTCGGCACGGCGATCGCTCATGCCACCCTCTATCAAGAATTAGAAGAAGCGCGTCAAAAAGCCGAGGAAATTTCCCGCATCAAAAGTCAGTTTCTCGCCAATACCTCCCACGAACTGCGGACCCCCCTCAATGGCATCATCGGGTTCCTCAAGTTAATCGTGGATGATATGGCAGAAGATGAAGAAGAAAAGCAGGAATTTATTAAAGAAGCTTATCGCAGTGCCGTCCATCTGCTCAATTTAATTAATGATGTTTTGGATATTGCCAAAATTGAAGCGGGCAAGATGGAACTCGATTTAGTTCCGGTGAAACTGGATGAACTATTAACCGGAATTGAAAATCATGCTCGCGCTCACGGAAAGCAAAAAAATTTAAGTTTCCAAGTTTATAAACCCCGCACGGAAGATGAAATTATTCTCTATGGAAACTATCAACGGTTGTTACAGGTTCTCTTCAATTTAGTGGGAAATGCCATTAAGTTTACTCATGAAGGGGGAATCACAATTACCGCTGAAATTAGCGAATACCCGGTATTTTTTCAAGACCAAGAATTTCCCGGGATGGTCTCTATTGCCGTGGCTGACACCGGCATCGGCGTTTCTCTTGATCAACAAGATAAACTGTTTCAATCGTTTTCTCAAGTGGATGGGGAACGCACCCGGCAATATGGGGGGACTGGATTAGGACTGGCGATTTCCCAAAGGCTGATCGAAGCAATGGGAGGAGAGGTTAATTTCTATAGCATGGGTGAGGGACTCGGTTCGACGGTGACTTTTACCGTCTTGCTTTATCAAAAACCCGTGATGATTTTTACCCCAAACTCCGAGTCCCTTGATTTATTGCTTTAAGGGGTTGATGGCGAGATTCCCCAAAAAACAGCACTCTCAATTATTGCCATGATTTCGGGGGAGGGGGATGAAATCTTGTCCCGAAAGAGGAAGGGGTTTGTGGATGGCGAGAGGGGCGATCGCGTAAGGTACGAGGTTAAAGACTTCACGCTATCTTTACACCATCCCCCGGAGGTTGAGAAGACTCAACCCTAATCAATTCCGTAATTATACGGTTGACAGAAGAGTATTATTAAATTATCTTTCCTAAAGATTTTATAAAGATACAGCAAGACACTGGTCAAGGAGAGAAAGATCGTGCAAGAATTCCAGTGGACTTGAATATATACCGCTTTCGGGTAGCCAGTTTGCAGGTTGACTCGGCAGGCGCTTCTTTCTCCTGGATTTGACTGAACAATCCTCCCAAAGCGATTAGGATCAATACTGACGAGTCTTTAATGATGATGAGAAATATGATGTAACGTTCGGCTAGTTCAGCCGATTAGGGGAAGGGTGCCATGTCTGAGAAACAATCGAAAAAATCACAACAGCTACTACTACAAATCGCTAAAAGTATCCATCGCACCTCGAATCTGGAACGAATTTGGCAGCAAACTGCCCGAGATTTAGGGAGTGGATTGGGTGCAAGCCGTTGTATTATTTATTCCTATCAGGAGGAGAATCAGCCTTTAAAGGTGGTGGCTGAGTATCAACAACAGGCAATGCCTTCGATGTTGGGATGGGAAGTCAGACTAGAGGAATGTCCAGAAATTGGCAGGGCGATCGCCACCCTGGAACCTGTCCTAGTGGATACCACCCTACCCCAAGAAAATGGTGAACGGTATTCAACATTGATTGTCCCCACAGCTTATGAAGATCGACCGAATGGGGCGATCGTCTTGTATCACCAACTCCATAAATCGAAGCTTCATCGAGAGCATTGTCCCCTCCTGTGGAGAGAAGCCGAAATCGAATTAGTCCAAGAAGTCGCCAAGCAAGCGGGCAGCGCGATCGCCTCCGCCACCCTCTACCACCAACTCCAAGAAGCCCGACAACAAGCCCAAGAAGCCGCCCGCCTCAAACATGATTTTTTGGGCAAAATTTCCCACGAATTCCGCACTCCCCTCAACCATATCATCGGATTTCTGCAACTGATTCTCGATGATATGGTTGACGATACCGAAGAACAACGGGAATTTATTCATGAAGCTCACCATAGCGCCCTCCACTTCCTCCACATGATTAATGACGTTTTGGATTTCAATAAACCCAAAACCCTTCCCCTTATAGAACTAGAACTCCCTCCCACTAACTTACATAAGCTTTTAAAAAATCTCGAACGCTGTGCCTTCAATCAAATTGAATCTAAACAGCTCACCTTTAAAATTACCCAACCCTCTAATTCCCGCAATCTTTTCTTACAAGGAAATGAAAAGCAGATCCTTCAAGTCATGTTAAATCTCCTGGGAAATGCGATTAAATTTACCCATCAAGGCGGCATTACCATAGAAGCCGAACCCATCACTCACAAAGTTACCGCAGAAGATGGAGACTATCCCAATCGAGTAGAAATTCGCATTTCCGATACGGGAATTGGCGTTCCCCTAGAATATCAATCGCGACTCTTTGAACCGTTCTTTCGAGTTCATGAAGCCTATACCAGTCCTTACCCCGGAACAGGTCTAGGTCTAGCCCTATCCAAAAAAATTATCGAAGGAATCGGCGGTGAAATTCACTTTTATAGTATGGGGGAAGGACTCGGCTCAACCGTCACCGTGAATCTGCCCCTAGCCGCCCCCTGCTTAAGTTCTAAATCCGCCCCAGAGATTAGTCCCTGCCTGAACCACAAAATCATTCCTATCCGAGAAGATTGCGGATAGTACAGGGGTGGAGTACAGTCTTAGACCCCAGGAACGAGAAACCGGGTTTTTGGCCCCCTTTTGCTCTTCTACAATGTTTGTAGTAACGACTTCAGTCGTTACCGCGTGACGAAAGCTTACGCTTTCGTCACGCCCCATTATTTGAGTCAGTTCGAGTCCCCAAACCGGCGATGAACCCGCTGATGGTGCCTGTCATGGCCGCGGCCATGACAGGCGGCAACGACTAAAGTCGTTACTACGAACAGGATCCGGAATCCATGTTGGTAGTAACGACTTCAGTCGTTACCGCGTGACGAAAGCATGAGCTTTCGTCACGCCCAGTTGAAGGAATCAGTTCCAGTCCTCAAACCGGCGATGAACCCGCGATTGCTGCCTGTCATGGCAGAGGCCATGACAGGCGGTAACGACTAAAGTCGTTACTACAAACAGGATACGCAATCCGATTGTGATATTTCTATAAAAATTACACAGAGGAAGTCTGGGAAGGCAGGCTAAGGAGAAAATCGACTTTAGGTCTGGGCGCACCCCAGAGGGCCAGTCCCTGGACAGCGATCCCACAACCCACCCAGTCAGCTTGTACCCTAAAAGGAGGTCAACATTAAAAAACAAAGGGCAAACATGACAGAACAAGCTAATCCCCGGGATTTATTCCGCGCCGCCTACGAAAACCGTTACACCTGGGACTCGAACTTTCCAGGTTATCAGGCCGAACTCCAAGTCAAACAGGGAGAAGAAACCTATACCGGCCAAATTCACATTAAAGGTGACCTCACCGTAGAAGTCAGCGGAATCGACAACGAAGAGGTGCAACAAAGCGTCTATACCCAATTGCGGGATATCGTCACCCACCGCAAACGCAGCAAATTTGAGGATGCTCATGGCAAAAACAGCTTTAGTGCCGGGGAATCCGATGACACCGATGCCATAGAAATCCTGGTCAAAGGCGATGCGATGGGGTCCAACTACAAAATCCGAGGGACGGAAATCTGCCAAGTCAGCCGAGTCATGGGCCGTATGGCGTTTACCATTGATACCGCAGAAAGTCTGGATAGCGGAGAAGGCTACGTTGCCACCCGCTATCATGTAGTCTTCCGCAACGCTCAAACCAATGACCTCATCCGAGAACTCGACTTTGAGGACACTTACGAACAATTTGGAGATTATTACCTGATGACCCATCAAGTCATCCACTCCAAAGAAAATGAGACGGTAACCACCACAGAGTTTAAATTCTCCAGCATTAAACTCTTAGAACCGGCAATGGTTTAAATCCCAAAAACTCAGGGGTCTGGGGTGGCCCAGATTCCGGACCCCCAGACTGGGTGAACCTCCCCCCTCGGTGAAAATCCGTGAAATCTGTGGTTGACCTCCAAAATTCCCTCTCTTCCTAGACGCGATCGCCCTCGCCCTATCCCAGCCTTTCCCCAGAACCGTTAAAATTTGGACAGGACCGTAAATGTACAACCAGGAGAATTTATGTCTGCATTGGCACTCACTGCGGAAAATGTCGAAACTGTATTAGATGAACTGCGCCCCTACTTGATGGCGGATGGCGGAAATGTCGAACTCGTAGAACTGGAGGGTCCAATTGTCAAGCTGCGACTCCAAGGAGCCTGCGGATCCTGCCCCAGTTCTGCGATGACTTTAAGAATGGGGATCGAACGCAAATTGCGCGAATCCATTCCTGAGATTGCTGAAGTGGAACAAGTGCTGTAAGTTCAGAAGGAATTGACGATCGCGGGTCGGTTTAGAATGTTCACCGCAAGCAGTCTGTGCGACGAACTCTTCCACCCTGACCGGCGATCGCCATCTCCTGTCCTCATCACTTCTTCTTACTATGCCTCACCCGCTCTATGTTGCTTTTATTTGGCATCAGCATCAGCCCCTCTATAAAAGCCGAATTGGGGGTCAGTATCGATTGCCTTGGGTCCGTCTGCACGGCACGAAAGATTATTTAGATTTAGTGCTGATTTTGAATCGGTATCCTAAACTCCGTCAAACGGTGAACTTAGTACCGTCCTTGATTTTACAGCTAGAAGATTATATCGAAGGCACGGCATTCGATCCCTACCTGACTGCCGCCCTCACTCCAGAAACCCAACTCACCCTGGAACAGAAACATTTTATTGTCGAGCATTTCTTTGATGGGAACCATCGCACCTTAATTGATCCCCATCCCCGGTATGCTGAATTGTACGCTCAACGGCAGGGCCAGGGCCGGGGATGGTGTTTGGAACATTGGGGCGATCGCGAGTATGGCGATTTGCTGGCATGGCACAATCTCGCCTGGATCGACCCGATTTTTTGGGATGACCCCGAGATTGAAGCGTGGCTAAAACAAGGTCGGAATTTCACCCTGAGCGATCGCCAGCGCATCTATTCCAAGCAACGGGAAATTATCAGCAAAATTATCCCCCAACATCGTCAGATGCAGGAAGCGGGACAGTTGGAGGTGATTACGTCCCCTTATACTCATCCCATTTTACCCTTACTGGCGGATACCAATGCCGGTCGAGTGGCAATTCCCAATATGGAATTACCCCAGCATCGCTTCCAATGGTCGGAAGATATTCCCCGGCACTTAAGCAAAGCTTGGACGATGTATCAAGAACGTTTCGGCCAGAATCCGCGTGGGTTATGGCCTTCGGAACAGGCGGTCAGTCCGGAGATTTTACCCTATATTGCCGAACAAGGGTTTAAATGGATCTGTTCCGATGAAGCGGTGTTAGGCTGGACTTTGCAGCATTTTTTCCATCGAGATGGCGCGGGGAATCTGTTTGAACCGGAATATTTGTATCGTCCTTATCGGTTGGAAACACCGCAAGGGGATTTATCGATTGTATTCCGGGATCACCGCTTATCGGATTTGATTGGGTTTACTTATGGTGCGATGGAACCGAGGCGGGCGGCATCGGATTTGGTGGGACATTTAGAGGCGATCGGTTATTCCCTGAAACAGCGACAAGCATCGGGTCCGGACAGTGGGTTAGAACAGCCTTGGTTAGTGACGATCGCCCTGGATGGAGAAAACTGCTGGGAATTTTATAACCGCGATGGCGAACCGTTCTTAAATTCCCTCTATGAGAAACTCAGTCATCATGGGGAAATTGAGTTGGTCACAGTGGCGGAGTTTATCGAGAAGTTTCCTCCCACAGCGACGCTTCCCAGTGCGCGGTTACATAGTGGATCTTGGGTGGATGGCAGTCTCACAACCTGGATTGGCGACCCCGCCAAAAATAAAGCCTGGGATTTGTTAGAACCGGCGCGGCAAATGCTGGCCCAACATCCAGAAGCCACGGAAGAAGCTAATCCAGAAGCATGGGAAGCATTGTATGCTGCCGAAGGTTCGGATTGGTTCTGGTGGTTTGGGGAAGGTCATTCTTCTAACCAGGATGCGATGTTTGATCAGTTGTTCCGGGAACATATTGCGGCGCTCTATCAAGCACTTGGTGAGCCAGTTCCCGAGAATGTCTTACGTCCGGTGGAAGACCATGAACAAGAAGGCGATCGGCGTCCTCAAAGTTTCATTCATCCGATTATTGATGGCATCGGAGACGAACAGGACTGGGATAAAGCGGGTCGCATCGAAGTGGGCGGTGCCCGAGGAACTATGCATCGCAGCAGCGCCATTCAACGGGTTTGGTATGGGGTAGATCACCTCCATTTCTATCTGCGAATTGATTTTAAAACGGGGACAGAAATCGGCAAAGATTGCCCTCCTGAACTAAATTTATTGTGGTACTATCCCGGTCACCCGATGAGTATCAGTCCCATGCCGTTAGCACAAGGCCCCGATCGCGAACCCTTTAACCACCTGTTCCACCATCATCTCGGCATTAACTTAGTGAGTCAATCGGTGTGGTTCCAGGAAGCCCGGGACCATCATCAGTGGCATCCCCGCAAGGGTCGCGCCCAAGTCGCCTTAAATAAATGCCTAGAAATCGCCATTCCCTGGGCCGATTTACCCACGGATCCGGATTGGACCCTCCATTTAATGCTGGTCTTATCTAACGGAGGTCGATTCCAGGATGGGGTCACAGAGGATCATTTAATTCCCATTCAAATGCCGTAATTTCTATCGCGAGTCTTGCCGCAATTGGACAATTCTGGAGACAATTTCGGCAAGATGTTCCCACTCCTTCCTTTCAGGGTTTGAATGATTTATATCCCTCTTCTCCCCCGTACAGCAATAAAAAAAATTCTTTATTCTCCCTCTCCTTTTAGAAGAGGGAAAATAAGGAAAGGTGGGAAGGGGGTTAGGTCAATGGGAATGATCGACCTAACATGATATTAAACTGACTCTTTACCTCAGAATCTTTAATTCCATAGAATGGATTTAGTTGCTAGGAATTTCCTCAATATAAGCTTGAGCCTCTAAGTGAATTTGACCTGGAACAATCCTTAAACCGCGCAACCGGACCGACATTCCCGAAGATAGCTCAAAATTAGAAATATTGAGCAGATATTCGCATTTTTTTAATAACTCAGCGGTCATTTGCGGGGAGAGTTCATTGCCATCCAGGTACTCAATTTCCTCTAAACGTGCCCCGGTTCCATCGGCTTGCACCTTGGGGATAGCAGTAAATTCTACCTGACGAGTTTCTCCAGTTTCCCGAAACAATACGCCGATACTGAGTCGGATTTTTCCCTCACCGGGAAGGCTAAACTCAACCTGGTGAGCGTCCAAAGTCAGGGGGTTTCCATCCACGGTAACCGGAAAATTTTGGAGTGTTTCTTGAATATAATCCGAATCAAAGGCCCCGTTAATATCCTGTTCATTCAAAACCACCGCAACGGTGGCTTCTGTGGGTTCTTGTAATTTAACATTTCCGATGGCGGCCAAGAGAGGATTGACGGATATTTTCCCGGTTTTTATATCCAGTTTTTCCATTCTAAGCTCTTGTTTCATCACCATCCCTTCCCCGGAAATTTCCACGGATTCTAATTCACCTTTCATCAAATTAGCAGATTCAGAATGAACGGAAACATCCAGGGTTTGAAAATCATCGAATTGACTGGAAATCGCTAATTTTGCTGCCGCATTAATAGCGCGATCTTGCAGGGACTCTTCTTCGATCATGGGGTTGATCTCTCAGTAATTATAGGGGGTATATTCAATGTAGGCGATCGCCTCGTTTCTGAGTTCTCTCTATTGGGTTAATTTAACGCCTCTTTTAAATCTCTCCGCAGAGTTAGGTAGAAATTAGCTAAACCCATTCAGAATCCCCAGCATTTCAAGAGACCTCTTGCAGAATTCTACAAGAGGTCTCTCTCAGATTTATTTCAGTTTAGCCAGAGGTGAGCTTACTCTTGTTCACCAATCTGATAAACGTTTTCAGCCAGCATAACGGGACGGTTTCCAAACTCCTCAGCGAAGAGTTTTTGCATCTCGGGAGTCCACCCTCTGGTATTCAAATCTCTCTCCATGTCTGCCATCACGAAGGGACGAACTTCACCCGTCACGACGATATCCTCTCCGGCATTAACGCGGTTAGCTTCCAGGGGAAGTAACACCAGGATATCTCCGCCACCGATTAAGCTATCCTGTTGTAATAACATGGCATTGAAGGTAAAATATTCATTGAGTTCACCTTCGACAGCAATGGTTTCTCCGTAAAACTGTGCTGGATTGTCTGCAATCTGGCTCGGATCCGGGGATAAGGCAACGGATTCGGCGACAATCACAGGTCTCTGGTCATATTCGACATACTGATCCGGATTCCAGAAATCCCAGCCAAAATCTTTCTCCAGTTCAGCAACTCGCATTTGTCGCACTTCACCTGTCACCTGAAGGGAGATATTTTCATTCTCAGGGGGGACAATTGGTTGTCCGGTATTGTTAACCACTAAGACTTCTGAACCGCCAAAGAATAAAAAGCCATCCCGAGTTAGTTTAAAAGCATTCTCATCGATGCTTTCTTGAAAATCTCCTCGAATTGTCACCGTCTGTCCATAAAATTCTTCCGGGGAACCGGCAACGTCTTCAAGGGTAATTACGGAAGAATTAGTGGGAGAGGTTCCCATTTGGGCTTCAGCTTTTCTGGGTAAACCGGGAACTAAGGTGGCGGTCATCACGGCTAAGGCGATCGCCACTCCCATCGGGTTTCCCGTTCGGCTGTTCTTTTTCTTGGTGGGGGTTAAATTCTTAAGCATATTGAGCGAACCTCATCGAATAGTCGGATAGTTTTAAAGGGGGCCTTCTTTCTTTTAAAGTCAGTCCACTTCAGGGAGAAATCAGCCCGTTTTAATTAAAGGTAGACTTTCCTCTAGTTTAGGGAGAAATTTTTGATTGTGCCTCTGTCTTTAGAGGCGTTATTTCTCGCGGTAGGGGCAATTATATTAATTACCCCTACCGCAGCTAATTCAGGATTGATTGAGACTTCCAGGATGGCCTAATTTCCTGATAATGCCTTATTCAACCGTAGGGTAGATTCCATCAGCAACTAACACGAGACTGTTGCTATACTGATCTTGCATCCGTTGTTGCAGCTCGGCATCCCAGTTTAAATTATACTCACTTTGCAAGGCAGCCAGATCAAAGGGACGTACTTCACCCGTGACCACAATATCTTGATTCTCGGGGAGGATTTGCAATTCGTCAGCATTGATCACCAGTACCTCGTCATTATTGAACGTAAAAGCATTGGGAGCTAACTGTTCATTAAATTGGCCCTCGATCGCAATGGGGCGATTGTAGAAGAGGTCGGGATTCTCAGAAACTTGCTCCGGGGTGGGAGACAGTGCCAGGGATTCCGCCACGATCGCCGGTTGATTCTCATACTCGGTATATAACTGCGGATCTAAGTTCAATCCGTAGGCTGTATTGATGTCCACCAGGCGGAATTGACGGACTTCTCCCGTTGCTTGGACCTGCATCTCATCGGCATTGGGAATCGCAAAGGGCTCGCCACTTGAATTGATAACCAGAATTCCCTCTCCCGTTAAAAAGCGGTCATCATCCATTAAAAAGGTATCACTAGAGGTAGCGATTTCTTTCACATCTCCACGCACCGTCACCATTTGACCCATAAAGTTTTCTGGGTTAGAGGAGATACTTTCTGTAGTGGCCGCCATCTGTTCCCCCGGCATTGCCGTGGTTTCTTGACCCGGGGTCATTGCGATCGGTTCTCTTCCGGGTCCGGGTGCCGTGGTGGTGGGGGTTTGGTACTCTGTGGTGGTGGGGGTTTGGTACTCGGTCTCCTCCAATGCTTGGTTATCTTGCTGACAAGCCGGTAACAATAAGGCAAACAGTCCCAACGCTAGAGCACTGGTCCGAACGCCGCCTTTTTTGTTCTTAATAATCATAAATTTTTTTGCTCCTAATTTACTGAATGACCCTTTCATCGAAGAAATAGCTGAATTAATTTCTGGCAATTCTCGATTTGAAGGTTTGCACTGGCTAGTTTGTTTGTTATCTGACTTCTATAATAAGAAAAATAACCCGGTGATCGCCTCTACCTAGAGGGCAATTTTACCCTCTATCCAATTAGGTACTAAACTGAGCAAAAATGCCTTATCCTTTATTCCTAGGGGCGACTCTGATTTAAATATCGGGTCATAAAAGTGGCTGGATTTAAACCTAACTTAGTTCACCCTAGCCAAATTCAAAAAATTTTATAGAATAAAAGGATGCCATAGAGCTTGCTTAGGTCTTTGAATTTAAACTTAAATTAATATGCCCCAATATTTTGGAAAACTTCCCACAACAGAACAACCTTGGACCAGCCTCCAGTCTGTGCAATCTGTCAAAGAACTTGAGAACCACATTTATTTCAATTGTGGCAGTCAAACCCTGGTGATTAATGCTGTTGCACCGAATCTCATCCGGGTGCGAATGTCCCCGACTGGATCACTTTCTCTCCCGCGATCGTGGGCGGTAACTCAGGAGGAGAATTGGCCTGCGGTGGAATTAAGCATACAGCAACATCCAGACTCGACAGAAATCATCACGGACCGGATGCGGGTGGCGATCGCACACCATCCCTGTCGCCTCACTTGTTTTGACCCTCACGATCAACCCTTTGCCCAAGATAGCGACCCGGGAATTAGCTGGCGGCAAGGGGCCGTTGCCAACTGGAAACACATCGAAGCGGGGGAACATTTCTATGGATTTGGAGAACGCACGGGACTCTTAGACCAGCGATCGCAAGTCCGGACCAACTGGACCACCGATGCCCTAGATTATGATATCCTCACCGATGAAATGTATCAGGCCATTCCCTTCTTCATGGCCCTGCGTCCTGGCCTCGGTTATGGCATCTTTTTCAACACCACCTTTTGGAGTCAATTTGATTTAGGCGCATCCCAACCGGGGGTCTGGAGCATGGAAACCCGAGGCGGTGAGCTAGACTATTATATCATTTATGGTCCTGAACCCTCAGAAATTCTAGCCACTTATACTCAGCTAACGGGGCGGATGCCTATGCCGCCCAAATGGGCGCTGGGTTATCACCAATGCCGCTGGAGTTACGACTCAGAAACCGAAGTGCGAGAATTGGCCCAAACCTTTCGCGATCGCCGGATTCCCTGCGATGTCATCCACCTAGATATCGACTATATGCGCGGATATCGCGTCTTTACCTGGGGTCCGAAACGCTTCCCAGACCCGGCCCAACTCATTGCCGATTTGCGTGAGAATGGGTTCAAAACCGTCACCATTATCGACCCCGGGGTGAAATACGAACCCGAGGGAGATTACGCCGTATTCGATGAAGGACAAGACCGAGACTATTTCGTTCGCAACCCCGATGGGTCAATCTTTCACGGGTATGTTTGGCCGGATAAAGCCGTATTCCCCGATTTCCTCAATCCTGATGTCAGACAATGGTGGGGAGACTGGCACAAAACCCTCACGGATATAGGAGTGGCCGGAATTTGGAACGATATGAACGAACCGGCGATCGAAAACCGTCCCTTTGGAGATGACGGCCATAAAATTTGGTTTCCCTTAGACGCACTCCAAGGACCCGCAGAGGAACGCGCCACCCATTTAGAAGTGCATAATCTCTATGGTCAGATGATGGCGCAGTCCTGTTATCAAGGGTTGCGGCAACATCGACCGAATCAGCGTTCCTTTGTGCTAACGCGATCGGGATTTGCCGGAATTCAACGCTGGTCATCCGTCTGGATGGGGGACAATCAATCCCTCTGGGAACATTTGGAGATGTCCCTACCCATGTTATGTAATATGGGCTTATCCGGCGTCGCGTTCGTCGGCTGTGATATCGGCGGATTTGCTGGAAATGCCACCGCTGAATTGTTTGCCCGATGGATGCAGGTGGGAATGCTCTATCCCTTGATGCGGGCGCATTCAGCCTTAAATACAGCCCGTCATGAACCCTGGGTTTTTGGCGATCGCGTTGAACGAATCTGTCGAGATTACATCGAATTACGCTATCAATTGCTTCCTTACCTATATAGCTTGTTCTGGGAAGCCGCAACCACCGGAGCCCCAATTTTACGGCCTTTACTGTATCATTTCCCCTACGACCCCCAAACCTATCAAATTCAGGATCAAGTGATGCTGGGTCCGTCCCTCATGGCCGCCCCAGTGTATCGTCCCGGCGTCCAATGTCGGGCGGTTTACTTGCCGTCCGGAGTTTGGTATAATTGGTGGACCGGAGAACAACACCAAGGACCAGGATATATTTTGGCCGATGCACCCTTGGAACGAATGCCGCTGTTTGTTCCCGCCGGGGCGATCGTCCCAATGGGTCCGGTGATGCAACATACCGACGAACGTCCCCTAGATTCTCTGCGGGTTCGAGTCTGGCCCGTAACCGGGTTGGAAACCTTGCACAAGACCTTTGTGCTATACGAAGATGATGGTCAGAGTTTCGACTATGAAACCGGCAGTCAAGGGATGACAACTTATACCTTGCAGCAGTCTGCACAAGAACTCGTCTTCAATATTTCCGCCCGAACCGGAAATTGGACCCCTCCCCCCCGAGAGGTGGTGATTGAGGTCCTCGGATTTGGGGAACAGCGCTTTATGGATGATGGAGGCGATCGGCAGTTACGATTCTTACTCTAACGGCAATTAATGTAAATGTAGGGGCGATTCGCGAATCGCCCCTACATTAATTGGGTGTACTTGTAGGGGCGCAATGCTTGCGCCCTAGGGGCTTCGAGCATCGAAGCCCCTACAAGAAACCTAGAGGCGATCGCCCGTTACTCTAAGGGCACTTAAGCATGAGCTCAGAACTTCCCCATATTTTGAAAAACCCCCCTAAATATGGACTGGCGATTCTCGAATCGCCCCTACATTAATTGGGACTGGCGATTCGCGAATCGCCCCTACATTAATTGGGTGTATTTGTAGGGGCGCAATGCTTGCGCCCTAGGGGCTTCGATGCTCGAAGCCCCTACAAGAAACCTAGAGGCGATCGCCCGTTACTCTAAGGGCACTTAAGCATGAGCTCAGAACTTCCCCATATTTTGAAAAACCACCCTAAATATGGACTGGCGATTCTCGAATCGCGCCTACATTAATTGGGACTGGCGATTCGCGAATCGCCCCTACATTCATTTGATGTATTTGTAGGGGCGCAATGCTTGCGCCCTAGGGGCTTCGAGCATCGAAGCCCCTACAAGAAACTATAGAGGCGATCGCCCGTTACAATTCTGACTCTAACGGCACTTAAATGAACTTCCCCATATCCTCTATCCTCGTGAGGGGGCTTCAGCCGCGTCACGAGGATGTAGGGGCGATTCGCGAATCGCCAGTCCATATTTGCCTAAGTCCTGTTTTCATCAAAGGATAACAATTCAGGGCTTAAAAAATCGGCGAGAGGGGCGGACCTGCGGTACAGTGGGAAAGAGTCGCCCCAACGGCTTTGCTCCTGGTTGATTATTCATTGTTCATTGCTCTAGGATGTTAGGTAGACTTTGGCATTGGTTGAAATCCACGATCGCCCGGTGGTTGGGATGGCGACGAACTCCCGCCCCCCCTGCGCCACCGCCGCTGAATCCCCTCAGTGATACTCAATATGAACAATTCTTTCTGAAACTGCTCGATGGAGTGGCTCAGGGATGGGATTCTGGACAAGTGTTGGACCATCTAGGCGATCGCCTGAATGACCGCTTTTTTCACAATTGGCTGATGCGCTTTAACCGCGATCGCCTTCTGGGTTCCCCCCGTCCTCACCGGAAACTCGCCTCGCGGATGGTGCAGTTGGGGGAAGTCGGCTGTGGGAAAATCGGCGAGTTGGCTCATCAGTCCGGTACCCAGAAATTGGCTCAACCGCCATCCCCCCTGACTGAGGCGGAGTTTGAGTCTTTGTTCCCTGAGTTGTTGCAACAGCGATACCAGGGATGTGAGGCAGTGCGGGAGTGGTTGCAAGAGTTGGAATCTCGGGCGCAGGAGAGGGATTGGTTGGACTGGTTGGAGAAGGCGGAAGAGACTTGGTTGGCGAATCCCCCAGAGGCGCGGTTTGTTCAGGCGTTGCAGGAGTTTGGCAATCTGGGAGAGTTCCCCCTAGCACAACGGGTGGGGGATTTAGGACAACAATTGCGGGAGCGTTTGAGGGTTAACCAGCCTCCCCGGTTGCTGTCGGAGACTGGGGGAATGACATCTCCAGTGGTACATCAAGCAGAGACTGGGAACACTTCAGGAGAGATGGAGAAAAGTCAGGAACGTATGACATTTGAGAATCCGGAAGCAGAAGCGGCATTTGTACGGATACTTGAGCTATTTAACGCTCGTGATTATGAGGCGGCTGTGAGGTTAGCCAATGAGGCACTTGAATCCTTTCCAAATGAGTGGGTGTTGTGGCTGGGTCATGGCCTTCCGCTATATAACTTAGGTCGCCATGAGGAAGCTGTTGCCAGTCATGACCGCACCCTTGCTCTCAATCCTAACTCCGCAATAGCCTGGTCTAACCGGGGCAGTGCGCTGGATAACTTAGGTCGCCATGAGGAGGCTGTTGGCAGTTATGACCGCGCCCTTCTCCTCAATCCTAACTCTGCAAATGCCTGGGCGAACCGGGGCTATGCACTGTCTGAATTAGATTGCCATGAGGAGGCTGTTGGCAGTTATGACCGCGCCCTTGCCCTCAATCCTAACTTGGCAAAAGCCTGGACTGACCGGGGCAATGCGCTGTATAACTTAGGTCGCCATGAGGAGGCTGTTGCCAGTCATGATTGCGCCCTTGTCCTCAATCCTAACAATGCAACAGCCTGGACTAACCGAGGCATTGCTGCCGGAGAATACCGAGGATGCTTCTATTCCGTCACCCTCACCCTGCCCCTTCACCTGCAAAACCCCGCCCTCAACCAACCGGGGTATAAGGGAAGGTTAGCCAGCTATGAAGAAGGGTTGAAACATTGTCCCCCCCACCGTGACCCAGAAGGGGCGGGATTGTTGAATTACAATATAGGTCTCGCCCATTATTTGCAAGGTCGCCGGGACGCGAACCCTTATCCATTCTGGCGAAAAGCGATCGCCCCCTACAACGCCGCCCTCGACACCCTCAGCGAAACCCACTCCCCCGAACTGCGACTCAAAGCCCTGCGAGACTTGAGCCGTGTCCTCTTTGAACTGGGTCAATCTGAGGAAGCAGCGGAACTACGTCGTCAGGGGTCTGACCTGTTGCGCCGCTTGATTCAACAAACCCCCAGTCCGGGGAAACAACGACTACTGGCCCTGGAGTTTATGGGTTTGCAACAGTTGACCGTTGATCTGGAATGCCAAGCCGGAAATCCCGTTGCTGCCCTGATGCTGGCGGAACAAGGCAAAAATAGCTGTTTGCGCTGGTGGCTGTCGGGTTGGATGGAGGAGATTCCCAGTCCTGACTTCCCCAGTCTACAACAGTATCTCTGCCCAGAGAAGACCGCAGCGGTTTACTGGCACATCAGTCCCTCCGCCCTCACTACGTTCCTGCTCAAACCCAACCAAGACCCTATCCCCCTCCTCGCTTCAGACGAGAGTGAAGCGTCTTTCCCCAGACTGCGACAATTGCGGGAATGGGAGGACTGGACGGACAACTGGAAACGGGACTATCAAGACTATCGCAGCGACAAATCGGAGTCGGATTCTCCCAGCCGAGACCATCCCTGGCGTCTGGATATGGTCTCTCGCCTGCAACAGTTGGGGGAGATTTTGCGGATTGAGGCCCTGCTGGCTGAGTTGGCGGATGAGGAGATTGACCATCTGATTTTACTGCCCCACCGGGACTTGCACCTGTTCCCCCTGGAAGCCTTATTCCCCCCCAACTACAGTCTCATCCGGCTTCCCAGCGCTCAGGTGGGGATGACCCTGGCGCAACATCCGTTGCCCTCCATCACCTCCGAGGCTCCCCTGCTGTTGGTGGGATATCCCGACAGTCAGGGATTCTCGCCTCTGGAATTTGCCGAGGTGGAGGCGGAAAGCCTCAGTCTGCGGTTTGAGCGGGTGCGGCCCCTGTGTGGTCGCCAAGTCCGTCAAGGGTCCCTCTGCGACGAACTGCGAAAAGGGGAGTATCGGCTGATGCACTTTACCGGACATGGGGGCTACGATTTTGACGCGCCGGACCAATCCTGGTTAGCCTTGTCCGGGGAGGAGTTTTTGCGGGTTCGGGAGTTGCTGAATCTGCCTCTGTCGGGTTATCGTTTAGTCAGTTTGGCGGCTTGTGAAACAGCCATAACCGGCCAGAAATCGATTACCACGGACTATGTGGGTCTCAGCAGTGGCTGGCTGATGGCGGGGGTGTCTATGCTGTTGAGTACGCTCTGGACAGTGGAATCCGCAGCCAGTATGGTGTTGACCCTGAAGTTCTATGAGCAGGTTCTGGCGGGAGTCCCGGAACCCCTGGCCCTAGCACAGGCAAAACATTGGTTATCCCACTGTGATGTTGCCCAGTTACGGGAGTTCTACCAGGCGGAACTGGAACGGTATAAACCGGATGATGTGCGAGTTCGTCCTTTCCTCCTCGACCAACTGGATTTCCTCGCTGAAAGAGACCCCAACGCTCAACCCTATAGTCATCCTTATTATTGGGCCGCATTTACGTTAACTGGAGATATGACATGATGAAACCTCTCACTTGCGTCACACTCAAGGCTTTTCTGGCGGCGGTTTGTTCTCTGAAGGCGTCTCTTCCTGATTCGGTTCAGAAGGAGATTAGGACCGTTGCTCAGAAAGGGGAGTATGATCGGTTAGATGCGATCGCCCGCAACTGTTCTCAGTTAACTCCCGCCTATCTTAAAGCCCGCCGACTGTTACATCACCCCAGTCAAGAACGCAAAATGGGGGGAGATTTTCCACCCGATGACACGCCGGAACCCTTCAATACAGAAACGGAGAATTTCGCTCGGAATGTTGATGAATTGAAGGATATGCAGGAGTTATTGGACGCGATTGAGGCAGAAATGACGAAAACTGGCGCGGATGGGTCCAAGGTTCCGAAGAAGATTGAGCAGATTCTGGAGGCTGAGGACTCTGTTGCGATCGCCCGTCAATTTTTCCCCTCCTGCTTCTTTTAACTCTCAGGACTTACGCATTAACCGTAAATGTAGAGGCGATTCGCGAATCGCCTCTACATTTACGGTTTAGTGTTAAAAATTGCGTAAGTCCTAACTCTGCTTGTTGCCCCCGCCTAGCCCCGATTTGGACTCATGTTGTATGGATGAACAAGAACTACGATTTCTCACTCTCGACTGGTTTCTCTACGATTTGTCGGAAGAGTCATCGGAAACCGTCGCCTCTAAGGAGTTCCCCCCCGGAGACCGCGACGAGCCCCTCGATGGTTATATTAGACATCAGAAAATTCAAGACAGTCAGATGGTTCAAATTGACTTTTCCGGGGAGAAGTCGAAGGAGGTCAAATCGCTTCAGGAACTGGCAAAGATCCAACAAACAATTCGTGACTATAGTAATAACTATAGTAATAAATCGGACAAAACCTCCCTGGGAAAACTGGGGTCAAGTTGGCTGGTTTGGGGACAATTAATGTCCGAAAATCAATCCCCGTTGAGTCTGGCTCAAGCTATTTGTCAGCAGTTAAAGTTTGAGGAAACTTCTCCCAATTGGCAAGTAGATTTATTTGCGGAAGGTCCTCTGTTAGGGGCGACCCTGTATGAACTGTGGTGTCCCCCCCAGGGACAAGGAGAGGGGGAGAGCTATCATTTGTTAATTTGTTTATTTGATAGTCTCTGGCGAAAAGAAGCCCTCCAAAAGCGAGTGGGATATCTTTTGAAGCATTGCCAGTATTTGTTTTTATACCGCCATAAAGTAGTCTGGGCATTTCAGCAAAGTCGGCACTTGCGGGAGTCGTTACAAAAGCCATCCCGTCTCGTGCCCCAGGTGACCAATCAGAGTTTAGCCCTCCTGGAACAGTCAACGGTCAATTTGACGGAATTACAAGACCATTTGCGCGAAAATTTGAAGGTTTTGGCCCGGTATGCAACCCAGATTAATTATTTGCAGGAACAACGCTACCCCATTGAAATTAATTTAGAGAATTATCGCCAACGGGTTCTCAAATTAGCAACATTATCAGCGGAAAACAGTCCAAAACCCCTAGGCGAAAAGGCCGGAGAATGTCAAGGTCAAGGGAGTTCCTTGTTGTTTGATAAATTTAGTCAATTTGCTCAGGACAAATATCTCCGGCAAATTGAGGGAGATTATAGCAGTTTAAGTCCAGGATTGTTGATAGTTGAAAATTCAATTAAAGCCGTTGAAAGCCTGAATCAGATAGAACAAACCCGCAGCGATCGCCGTCTGAATACAACCCTCACCATCGCCAGTGTAGGGGTTGCCACCAGTGCAGTAGTGGCAACGGTGGTGGTAGCTGAACCGCCCCAGAATCGGCATCAGCTAGAGTTTCAAATCACCACAATTGTGGGCAGTTTGATAGTAGGCGGATTGATGAGCATCCTAGCTTGGAAGTTGTTAGACTGGAATCGCAAATAAGGGCATTCGGAGAGTGTGAGTTTCTCCAGGTTTTAGGGTCAAAAAAGAGCAGTTGATGAGATTTCTTGCAACATTCTCAACACCGGCGGGGGTTCAAACGATTGGCGGCCTCATAGCTAAAGTCGGTTAAAAACCGACTGCAAGTCTTATCCCTGGGTGTTTTCAGTCGGTTTCAACCGACTTTAGCTGTTAGGCGGGGGTTTGAACCCCCGCCGGTTGTTGCAACTTGGCAAGGGGAGGGGACCGGAGGACCCCACCCTAACCATCCTCTTGCTGGGACCGGAAGTATGGCAAATCCCCCTTGAACGTAAAAAACCTGCTCTTGATAGCCGTAAAATTTTAATCACAGTCTCAATCTGCCCTGCTCAATTTACCATGTCTGACTTACACCATCCCAATCCGGCCCTTCCCGGCATCGAACTGCTAGAACAAAAAATTAGCCGATTGCCGATTAAAAAATTCAAGTGGGATCCCACGAATTCCCTCGGGTCTTATTTAGAAATGTCCGTGGATATGGTGAATATCGAGGAGGTGATCAAGCTAAGTAAAGCCTTTATTTTAGATAAAAATCTGGCGGGAATCACGGTCCTGTTCAAACAGTTTTGGCAACGGTTTGAACAGGAGGTTAATCAGTTACATACAAAAAATTTTAAAATCGATCCGTTTCATGGGTTTAATCAATCAGCAACTTTATTTGTTCAAGAAGTGTATGTGGAATTAAAGGATATCCAGACCACGATTCGCAAGTTAGAACCCGTATGGACCGAGATAGAACAGACCAACGCTGTTTTATTATCGGAGGTGATTCGGGTAAAAGAACGGCAATTGTTGGAAGTCGTGGAGAGTCCTGTCCAGGAACCTGTAACCTTGCCACCGTTGATGGGTAAGAAAGATGAAATTAAAAGAGGGAAAGCAATTCGCAACCAGGCAATAAGCTATTTTCAGGGGTCGGAGTTATGCAAGGATTGGTCCCCGTTCTTGCGATCGCGCTTGGATGTTGTGATTGCTGAGATGGATACTGCTTCCTGGTGGATTGAGAATGAACATCGTCTGGTGCGCGGGATTTTGTTGAAAGTTAGTCAGTCTTTGGATGAGTTGTTGTTTGAAGGATTGCAACAACTGGCGGGTGTTGCTACTGGAGAAGAATCGCGTTAACGCGGGGTGATCGGGATGTCTAGGGGTTGACCCGATCGCGCATCGAGAATCATGAGATCCCATTGTCCGTTGGCGCTGGATTCAAAGGCGATGGTACTGCCATCGGCGCTGATGACGGGATTGCGAACTTCTGCTTTAAAATTTTCCGTGAGGTTGCGTAACTGACGGGTTTCGCGATCGTGAAGGTAAATATTGGATTGTCCCTGACGGGTTCCGGCAAAGACAATATAACGCCCATCTTCCGAGATGCCTGGGTGGGAGGCGAGGATATCCAGTTGGTTTAATCCCGGAATATCGACGAGGCGGCGAGTGTTCCCATCAAACAGGTAGACATCTTGTCGTCCCTGGCGATCGGAGACAAAGGTAATAAAACGTCCCGAGATTTGCGGGGTGATATCATCACTGGGGCTATTTAAACTCCGTCCTGAAGGATCGAAGGTAAAGTTCAGCAAACGCGGATAGGTGGTGCAGCTACTCAAAAGACTGACCAGGGAAACCATTGGAATTAACAGAAAGCGCTTCACAATTTCACTGTTTTTTAATGTGAATTACCCTGAGACAAAATTTAAAATTACTGCGGTCCGGTTAGGGAAAAACCCGAGGGAACGCCATCAATGAGGTCTAATTCAATACTCGGTCCGCGATCGAGGACTTCGATATCCCACTGACCGCGACCGCCACTTTCAAAGACGATATAACGACCGTCGGGGCTAATTTTGGGATTGCGAATCCACCCTTGATAGGGTTGGTAAATGACTTGTGAACCTCGGGTGATGCGATCGTACAAAATCACCGAGGACCGGCCTTGGTTGCTGGTGAGGTAGACGATATAACGGGCGGTGTTGCTGATGCTGGGACTATCGGCGATCGCATTTTGCCGGTTCAACCCCGGTAAATCGGCAAACTGGCGATTTTGTAAGTCATATAGCAAGATATTTCGACTGCCATTGCGATTGGAGACAAAGGCTAAAAAGCGCCCATTGGCACTCAAGGACGGCTGTTCGTCGGTATAGCGACTATTGATAGAAGTTGGCCCAATGGGGATATTGGTGGGGTTGCATCCGACTAAAAAGCTGCCAAAACTTAACCCAAAAATTAGGGTTAGGCCGTGGCGGAGGAGGTTTTTTGGAGCGAATCTGTTCACCTTGGTTTTTCCCAGTTGAGGACAGGGACGCCACAATTTGGGGGGGAATGGCACGGAGGGAATCAATTAACAAAGGGTCAATTAACAAAGGGGCGATCGCCATCAATTGCCCCCGATCGCCCATTTCTGTCCCCGATTGTTTAATAATCGAAATTCCCTGTATTATCTTGCTCGTGATCGTCCTCTTCTATAGGGTCGATCGGTTGATAATCTACATAATCACTCGGTGCCGGTTCTTCTTCCGGTACAGGGGGTCTGCGGGTCCGTTCCTCCGGGGGAGGAGTCCGCGAGGGTCTTGCACCTGGGGGTCTTCTACTCCCTGAAGTTCCTGCACTGGATGGCGGACGTCGAGAGGTTCTTTCCTCCGTTGTATCCACCGTTGCCTCCCATTCCGGATAGGAAGGACCACTGGGGGGACGTTCCGTTGGACGGGGACGACGCACACGGGAACTGGGACTGGGGCGATCGCCAGGGGCTCGGCGACTGGGTGGCCGTCTGGGGGCCTCATCCGCATAATAGGGATTGCGAGCCGCTCTGGGGTCCTGAGTCCCTTTGATCCGGCGTCGGGTGGGATTTTCCTCGTAGTCGGATTCGATTTCGTCGAGTTCCGCATCCACTCGGTAGACACTACTGACGGGACGCTCCTCATCTACAATTCGCCCCGATTGGCGCTTCGCCTGATTGGTGGTGACACCGCGCAAGCGAATATTGTCAAAGGCAAAGTAGATTGCTGACCCTCCCAGCAGAATCTGACCAAACTGCATAATCGGGTCAAAGCGCCATCCGTAAAAGAACAGAATGCCGCCACAAAGTAACCCGACTGCTGCAAAAAACAGATCCGTATCTCGCGATAGTTCGGGACGCCATGAGCGGACAGCATAGAGTCCGGCCCCACCGATGGCGATCGCGATTCCGACGATACTCGCTAAGTTGAGACTAAAATTTACCATCTGCTCTCTCCTTCATCTTTTTTATGTTAGCGAGTATCCCGCTAAATCTCCACCCACTCCTGATTCGCTTGGATTGTGATCAGCATAAGTTCGGCTTTTGTCCTTCGTCAGTTGCCCTTCCCAGTCAGGGAAGAAACCTCAGCGTATAGAGAACACCTCACCTTCATCAGTGGGTTGGCGATCGCCCTACGCTGAGGTTTCCATCCAGTTCGCCGGTTTAGAACCGTTGCACTTTATCTTTCTGGCTGATGAAAATCAGAGCAGCAGTGGCGGGGATCACGATCAGGACTGCACCCCAGAAGAGGCTCCAAAACAGGTTGGCGAGTGATGGCGTCATAGTGTCTCCTTAAACAAGATTTACATTTCTATCATTTTATTAAACCGTTACCGCGTTGAGAAGTCCAGTTTCTTCCAATTCCAAAACTCCATGACTCAGGGACTCAGGGGGAGAACCAACCGCAAGGGGCAACACCAAGGGGCAGGGATTGAAATACAATAGACTTAACAAGGCTGTAACAAAACTTAAATTTTTACTCATGATGACATCGGTTGCGATCGCCAGTTGGATCATTGGCCCCCTCTTAGTCATAATGACCCTATGCTTCATCTTCCGGATTATCCTAACCTGGTATCCCCAAATCGAACTCACTAAATTTCCCTGGATCCTGATTGCCCTCCCCACCGAACCCTTCCTAGCCCCCACCCGCAAACTCATCCCCCCCCTAGGCGGTGTAGACATCACCCCCATTATCTGGGTCGGCATCATCAGTCTCCTCCGAGAAATCCTCCTGGGTCAGCAGGGATTGCTGAGGATGATGATGTAGGGAGAAGGGGTGGATAGGGAGGATGGGGGAGAAGGGGTGGATAGGGAGGATGGGGGAGAAGGGGTGGATGGTGGGTTGCCGAATCCGGCGGGGGATTTATCCCCCGCCTCATAGCTAAAGTCGGTTAAAAACCGACTAGGAACCTTATCCTAAAAGCATTTCAGTCGGTTTCAACCGACTTTAGCTGTTAGGCGGGGGTTTTAACCCCCGACGGTTGTCGCAACTCCCCCATCTCCCCCAAACCTCAACCCTTCGACATCATCTGTTCCACAAAATTGGTATAAACATCCCCTTGAATAAAATCGGGATGTTCCAGAATCTTCTGATGGAAAGGAATCGTAGTCGGGACCCCGGTGATGGCGCATTCCCGGAGTGCTCGTCTCATCCGCTTAAGGGCCGAAGGGCGATCGCAACCCCAGACAATCAACTTCCCAATCAACGAATCATAGTAAGCCGGAATATCATAATCCGTGTACACATGGGAATCCATCCGCACCCCCGGACCACCTGGAGGTAAAAACCCATTAATTCGTCCGGGACAAGGGCGAAAATTGAGATCGGGGTCTTCCGCATTAATCCGACATTCGATCGCATGACCCCGTAACTGCACATCGTCCTGACTCAGACGCAGCTTTTCCCCTTGAGCAATCCGAATCTGTTCCGCAATCAAATCCAACCCTGTAATCATCTCCGTCACTGGGTGTTCAACCTGGATCCGAGTATTCATTTCCATAAAATAGAAATGACCCGAGTAATCCAGTAGAAACTCAATCGTTCCCGCACCCGTATAATTAATCGACTTCGCCGCCTTCACCGCCGCCTTACCCATTTTCTGGCGTAAGCTAGGGGTTAGGGCCGGACTGGGGGCTTCTTCCAACAGTTTTTGGTGACGGCGCTGAATCGAGCATTCCCGTTCCCCCAAATGGATCACATTGCCATGAGCATCCGCCAGGATTTGGAACTCAATATGGCGAGGGCGTTCGATAAATTTTTCTAAATAAACCCCAGGATTCCCAAACGCCGCTTCTGCTTCCCCTTGCGCCGCTGCAAACAGTTTCGGGAGTTCACTCTCTTCCCGGACTAAGCGCATCCCCCGTCCGCCACCCCCAGCAGTTGCCTTAATAATCACCGGATAGCCGATTTTCTTGGCAATTTCCCGAGCATCTTTTTCATTGCTAATTAACCCATCGCTTCCCGGAACCGTCGGCACCCCAGCCTTTTGCATGGTTTCCTTTGCCGTAGACTTATCCCCCATTGCGCGCATCGCCTCGGGAGTCGGTCCGATAAAACTAATCTGAT
Organism: Laspinema palackyanum D2c; assembly: GCF_025370875.1. NCBI lineage: Bacteria > Bacillati > Cyanobacteriota > Cyanophyceae > Oscillatoriales > Laspinemataceae > Laspinema > Laspinema palackyanum. Next base: position 150,271 of record NZ_JAMXFD010000009.1, on the reverse strand, counting down.
GATCCGCACAGATTTCGGCAAACCGCGCATTTTCCGACAAAAACCCATAACCCGGGTGAATCGCTGTCGCGTTCATGGTTAAAGCAGCAGAGATGATATTGGGAATATTCAGATAGCTTTTGGCGCTGGGGGGTTCGCCAATGCAAACCGCCTCATCTGCTAGTTGGACATGGAGCGCATGACGGTCAATCGTGGAGTGTACCGCAACCGTGGCAATCCCCATCTCCTCACAGGTCCGGAGAATCCGAAGGGCGATTTCGCCGCGATTGGCAATGAGAACTTTGGAGAATTGCATGGGCCTGCGGTTGCTCAACTCGTAAAAATCAATAAAGGATGACCGAATCCTGTGGGTGTCCCGGATTCAGCCGCATAGAAGATATGCCAACTCCAAATCCTATCATGTATCGGATAATACGAGTTTGCCTCGAAAGCAGCAAGAGGCTGAAACCCTTGTTATTGGGGGAATTTGGACAATTTGAAAAAAATCTTTCAAAATTGTGAACATTTTTGAAAAAAGTATGGTAAGTTAACTAGAGATGAGCTAAGATAGTTCATTGCCTGCGGATGTGGCGGAATTGGTATACGCGCACGTTTGAGGGGCGTGTGGCTTTGCCTTGCGAGTTCGAGTCTCGCCATCCGCATTAAATCTGAAAAGGGGTTACAACTTTTATGTTGTAACCCCTTTTGCTTTGGTGGCAATGGGAAAATTAGGGCCTTGGTTGAGCGCCGAGGTTTTAACAAAATGACCGAAATAGGAAAGATGATTGAAGCTGGCACTCCATCCGTTCTCCGAGGTGGAATCCGATTTTAGAGTGGGGATGAGAAAGGTTCATCGGGATTTGGGGTCGAGTCCGTATTCATTTACTCCAGGGGTTCCGTCTTCTAGAGTAAAAATGAAATTGGCGATCGGGACAATAAGCCACCATCCGCTATGATTCGTGTCATGCATTCTCCGAACACTCACGGCAATGGTGGGAATAAACACCGCCAGTTGATAAATAGCCGTCAGTACACTCTGATCGGTATTGGTTATTCCTCCGAGTACCTCCTCAATTATTGCTAATAAGAATCCAACGATGAAGTTGAACAAGACAAACATCCAATATTCTTTGCGTCTTGCTCGTCCATTGAATACGGCATAGTTCTTCCATACTTTCAGATACCAATTCATATCGTTTTGACCTCCCATAACCCCCATTAAAAAGAGTGGGACATCCGCTGGGGGTGCAGATCCCCAATTGATGAGATGACCCTTGGAGCAAATCAAGCCATGAAGCCATCCCTTTCTCCAGAAAGATCCCAAGCTTTTCGCGCCCTACAGGGATGAATGCAGTAGTCTGTCCTACTCAAGTCGGTTGACTCATTCTTATTTACTCTATCCAAAGACGAGTTAAAAGATTCTATATATTTTGTTAAGTTTTTCCAGGTCAACTCGTCAAATGTTACTGGTGGGAACGGATCAATTTTTTTCTTTTTTGCAGAGTATTATTACTTAGCCGCTTGATGGACAAGAAGAAGACTGAATTTGGTTTCCCCCTTTG
>NZ_JAMXFD010000009.1:130211-148630 GCF_025370875.1 Laspinema palackyanum D2c | reverse complement strand
TAGTAACGACTTTAGTCGTTTCTTCTCTTAAATTTAGGCCCGGAGACGACTGAAGTCGTCACTACGAACAAAAGAAGGATTTTCCCCGTTTGTAGTAACGACTTTAGTCGTTTCTTCTCTTAAATTTAGGCCCGGAGACGACTGAAGTCGTCACTACGAACAAAAGAAGAATTTCCCCCGTTTGTAGTAACGCCTTCAGGCGTTATCCTAGCAATTCACCTCAAAAACCAAGTCAACCTCCTCGCGCCACAAACATTACGCCCGCATCTGAACTGGCATGATTAAATGGGTCATTTTTACACCAGTTAACGGAGATAAAACCACGGGGGAGGTGGCTGAATTCAGCTTGATGATAATCTCGGTGGCGCTGATATTTTTCAAGGATTCCATTGCATATTTAACGTTAAATGCAATGTCTAAACTCTCTCCCGTAATTTGAGCGGACATGGATTCTCGGCCACTACCTACGTCAGCAGCTTCTACGGAGAGAGAGAGCATTTGTTTTTCTTGGTCAATGGAGAATTTGACGATGTTATTTTTGCGATCGGCTAAGACGCCAATGCGTTCTAAGGCGCTGAGAAGTTGGCGGCGTTCTACGGTGACTTGGCGCTCAAAGGACCGGGGGACTAATTGACTATAGGCGGGATATTGACCTTCTAGGGTGCGACTGGTGAGGCGAAATCCTCCCAGTTCTAAGACGATTTGTCCGGGGTCGAAGTTGAGGGAAATCGGTTCATGTCCTTCATGCATTCCCACGATGCGATCGAGTTCCCGTAAGGCACGCGCTGGGACGGTGACTTCTAGTTCCTCGGCATCTTCATCGGGTTCTGCTTCGTCGTCGCTGTCTTCTGTTTCGTTGATGGTTTCCACGATCGCCAAGCGGTGTCCATCAGTGGCGGCAAATTCTAATCTGTCAGCATGGACGATTAAATGAACGCCGGTTAACACTTGTTTGGTTTCATCGGCAGAGGTGGCGAAGAGGGTGCCATGTAATCCTTGCATTAGGGCCTCAGCAGGCAGTTGGACGGTTTGTCCCTCGGAAATCGTTGGCAGTGCGGGAAATTCTTCGGCACTCATTCCTCGGACTTCGTAACGTCCGGATGTGGAGGTGATGGTGGCTAAAATTCCCGCTTCAGTACCGCTATCTTCGCCGGTGGAGGGTCTTTCATCGTCGAGGGTGACTTCTCCATCGGGGAGGCGAGAGATGATGTCGTTAAAGAGTTTGGCGGGGAGGGTGAGGGTCCCGCTGGTTTCGACTTTGGCGGCAAAACTGGTTTTGATCCCCAGGGATAAATCAAAGGCGGTTAAGCTGACTTGCTGCTGTTCCTCATCGGCACTGAGTAGCACGTTGGCGAGTACCGGATGAGTCGGACGAGAGGGGACTGCACGACTGATCAGGGATAGGTTGGTGGCGAGTTGGTTTTGAGCGCAAATAAATTTCATGAGTCTTCAGAGGTGCCTTGTTTGGGGTCAGTACAGCGATCGGCGCAATTTTTGCCCGATCGCCCATAGTACCACTGCTTCTTTCCTCTATCCAGTGGGAAAGGTGCGATCGCCTTTTTTCCTGCATCTTGATTTCCCATCCTCTACCCCTGTGGAAAACTTGTGGAAAACTTTACGGATTTTTCCACAAAGTATTTTTACTTAATCCGTAATTTTGCCCCAGGAGTCCGAGTTTTTCCCCAGTGTTTTCCACAATTTCAAGCAATTTTCCCCAGGCGATCGCCTCCGAGGAAGGAATGGAATGGAGAGGGAACCCGTCCCCCTGCTTACTCCGGGGATTTACTTGCAAAGTGAATGCGATCGCTCAACTGCCTGAGCAAATTCCGCATTTCCACATCATTATCCCTGAGTGCGGCAATTTTTTCGCAACTGTACATCACCGTTGTGTGGTCTTTTCCCCCAAACTCCTCCCCAATCTTCGGTAAACTCAAATCCGTATGCTGACGGATCAGATACATGGCAATTTGACGCGCTTGGCTGATTTCTCGCCGTCGGGAATTCCCCTTTAAATCCTCTAGGGAAATTCCCAATATCTCTACTACCGCCGTCATCACCGATTCTACTGTGGCCTTGACTGGCTCGGTTTGGGGATTTAAAATAGGGGCAATATTTTCCACCGTCATCGGTAATCCCGAAATGGACAAATAAGCGACAACCCGAATTAATGCCCCTTCTAATTCTCGAATATTTGAGGTAAAATGAGCGGCAATATATTCAATCACATCCCGAGGCAAGCGCATCTTTTCATACTCGGCTTTTTTTTGCAAAATAGCCATGCGGGTTTCCAAATCTGGGGTTTGAACATCTGCAATTAATCCCATTGAAAACCGCGAACATAAGCGCTCTTGTAGCCGGGGGATTTGATTGGGCGGTCGGTCTGAAGCTAAAACCACTTGCTTCCCGGCTTCATGGAGGGTATTAAAGGTATAGAAAAATTCTTCTTGGGTGTATTCTTTGCCTTCAATAAATTGAATATCATCAACTAATAACACATCGGCCGCTCGATAATGTTCCCGGAAATTTTGCATACTATCTTTCCGAATTGCGGCAATTAAATCATTGGTGAATTGTTCAGTCGAGACATAAAATATTTTGCAATCGGGAGAGATTTCTAAGCGATAATGACCGATCGCCTGCATGAGGTGAGTTTTTCCTAATCCGACCCCGCCGCAGAGAAACAACGGATTAAACTCCCTTCCTGGAGATTCGGCAACGGCGAGGGAGGCAGCATGAGCCATCCGGTTATTTGCACCCACCACAAATCGGGAAAAGACATATTTGGAATTGAGTTCGGTAGGACGGTGGGGATGGGTGGGACTGGGTTCGGGAATCTGGGTGACGACGGGAGAGGGCCACATATAGTCGCTGCGATCGCTCTCTGGGGTGGCTTCACTCCCACTGCTGGTAATGTAAATATCAACAGGATGTCCCAGGATATCCGTGACGACATCAGCAATAGTTTTAATGTAATACTTTTGTAACCAGTTACGGGCAAAGGGATTGGGGGTGTCAATCACCAAGCAGTTATTTTCTAGCTGCACGGCAGTAGCGGTTTTGATCCAGGTTTCAAAGGTGGGACGGCTCAATTGCACTTGTAACCTTTCCAGTACCCGATCCCAAAGACTTTCGAGAGGAATCTCCACAACTGACCTCGCAAGCACTAATCTCTGATGCCTTATGACTGTAGCAAAAAATTCTGCCTAGAGCAGTAGATCGCCGGATGAGGCTGGTATCTAAGCTAACAATCGATTATCCAAAGGAATTAAGTTCCGGAGACGATCGCCATTGGGATTCAGGAATTGTCTATAATCAAGGGGGTTAAAGACTAATTTTTAAGTCTTTTTTTTACAAACGGAAGATTGTTTAACGAGTTTTACCAAGGAGCATAGGCAGGCAACAATGAAAAATTCAGAGCGGGATCATCAACGCGGTCATTTTTCCGGGACGCAGGTGCTACTTTACCTGTTGTTGGTGGTGGTAGGAGCGGGTGCAGCATTTATGGGCGATCGCTGGTTGCGTACCAATGGACCTTTATCCTTAAATTCGTTGGATCCCAGAAGTCCCTCCGTGACGACTCCTGATGATGCTCCCCTGCCTCGTGGAGTCTTATCGTTGCCGGTGAATTCTAATTTTATTGTCGAGGCAGTGGAAAAAGTGGGTCCGGCAGTGGTGCGAATTGATGCCGCACGAACCGTCACCCAGGATATCCCCGATGCCTTTCGGGACCCGTTCTTTAGGCGGTTTTTTGGACAAACGCCGATGGAGCCACAACAACGAGTGGAACGGGGTACGGGGTCGGGATTTATTATTAGTGATGATGGTCAGATTTTAACCAATGCTCATGTGATTAATGGTGCGGATACGGTGAGTGTGGTCCTCAAAGATGGGCGCAGTTTTGAGGGGACGGTATTGGGAGAGGACCCGATTTCTGATGTGGCGGTGGTGAAGATTGAGGCGACGGCACTACCCAAGGCGACTCTGGGGAATTCAGAACAATTGCAACCGGGGGAATGGGCGATCGCGATCGGGAATCCCCTGGGGTTAGATAATAGTGTGACGGCAGGGATTGTGAGCGCCACCGGGCGATCGAGTCGCGATGTGGGAGTGCCCGATAAGCGAGTGGGATTTATCCAAACCGATGCAGCAATCAATCCCGGTAACTCTGGGGGCCCGTTGCTGAATGCCCGAGGGGAAGTGATTGGCATGAATACGGCGATTATTAGTGGTGCACAAGGATTGGGATTTGCAATTCCTATTCAAACCGCACAAGCGATCGCCCAGCAATTAATTACTACTGGCAAAGTGCAACATCCCTTTTTAGGGATTGAAATGGTGACAATCACGCCTGAATTACAGGAAGAGTTGAATACCGATCCCAATAGTCCAATGCAGTTATCGGTGGATAATGGGGTATTAATTGTGCGAGTTTCTCCTAATTCCCCTGCTGAACGCGCCGGATTGCAGGAAGGGGATGTGATTCAGCGCATGGAAGATCAGGCGATCGCTCAATCGGATGCGGTGCAGCAAATTGTTCAAGGGTCGCAAGTTGGAAATTCCTTGAAACTGCAAATTAACCGCGATGGGGAAATCTTGAATATCACCGTAGAACCCGGAGAAATGCCAGTTAATCCCAGTTTTTAAACAAAAGCGGAGGTTAAAACCTCCGCCCGCGCCCGCGCCTGTACCTTCACCTGTAGCGGCGCTTCGAGAAGCGCCCGACAATTGCTCTACAGGCGCTTCTCGAAGCTCCCCTACATCAGGCGTTCAAACCCCCAAAACCCCGCCTGTAGCGGCGCTTCGAGAAGCGCCCGACAAACGAGAGATAAATCGCCCACCGGGACTGTATATCAAACAGCAAGATGCTCCCACTCCTTAATCCTAAAGTCAGACTACAGCAAGACTCCCTATAGAAGAGAAAAGCGATGAATAACCTTCGAGAAATTGTTCAATTAGGCAATCCTGTCTTACGGGAAAAAGCCCAACCTGTGACTAACGTTCACTTAGACTCCATTCAGTCGCTCATTGATGAGTTGATGACAGCCTTGAAACCATCCAATGGAGTCGGGATTGCGGCTCCCCAGATTGCGGAATCTTATCGGGTTTTTATTTTAGCATCCCGTCCCACATTGCGCTATCCCCACGCTCCGACAATGGAGGCGATCGCCATTATTGACCCGCAGATTATCGCTTATTCTGAGGAAAGGGTCAAAGATTGGGAAGGCTGTTTGAGCGTGCCAGGAATTCGCGGATTAGTGCCGAGACATCAGGCGATCGAGGTCAAATATCTGGACCAGCAGGGGACTTTACACCATCAAGTATTTACAGGGTTTGTAGCCCGGATTTTCCAGCATGAATATGACCATTTAGAGGGAAAGGTCTTTTTAGACCGAGTAGAAAGTATGGAAGATTTGGTCACGGAACAAGAATATCAAAAGCAGTTTTTACAGCAGTTGTGAGACAGAGAAAGGGTGTACTATCAAATTTTAAATTCCCTCTCTTTAGGAAGAGACTGGAGAAGCTTAATACAAACTAAACTGAAATGAGCCAATTTTAAGGGATAGATTCATGGAAAATAGCTTATTTAATCAAACGTTTCGAGACGACGAGGGCAATATTGTGATTGCTCAACCCCCCAATTTGCCGATCCTGGTGGCCATTACAACCACCCTACTCACATTGGTAGTTCCCAGTGGGACGCTGCACACGGGCCTAGATGCGATCGCCTTTGGGTCCTGGTTTACTTGGGCGTGGTTGGAGATTTTCCAGGGCGTAAACTATTTTCGGCGGGCATTAGGTCTATTTGTCTTGATTGCCGTCATCGCTTCCCGGGTTTTCAACACCTTTGGAGTACAAACGATGTTTTAAGGGGTCAGTATCCCATGAGCTAAACGAGACAATAAATCAGGTTTATTGTCTCGTTTAGCTGCTTTATTGCCGAATTTTTGTAAAAACCCGGGTTATCCTGACTATAATCGGGCAGCACAGATGGCGGCACCAATTAATCCCACTTGGGGATTGAGAACGATATGAACCGGGACTTTTTCTGCCAAGGGACTGACTCGACCTTTCTGGTTAAAGCTCTTGATAAACCGATCGCCCTCTTCAATTAAAGGCAGAATTTTAGCCGCAATTCCCCCCGCGAGATATAATCCCCCGTAGGGTAGTAATTTTAAAGCCAAATTTCCCGCTTCCGCCCCGTAAGCTTCCACAAAAATTTGTAAGGTTTGTTCGCAGATCGGGTCAGATTTTTCTAGGGCCGCTTGGGAAATCTCTGCGGGGTCTTTGTCTGCGGGGGAAATATCCTTTCCAGCAGCGATCGCCCGATCGCGCAAAAATTGATAAATTGACCCAATCCCCATCCCAGATACCACTCGTTCTACGGAAACGCGATCGATGTTCTCCCGTTGCCGTAAATCTTGCAACAGTTCAAACTCGATCGCTGTACGCGGTGCAAAATCCGCATGACCCCCTTCCGAGGGATACACAAAATATTCATCCAAATGCCGGATTAAAAACCCTTCTCCCAGTCCAGTTCCTGCACCAATCACTGCGATCGGGGCGGCAGTTTGCGGTTCTCCGGGTTGCAAGGTATGGAGGTCCGCTTGATTCATCCCCAACACACCGTAACCCACCGCTACAAAGTCATTAATTAACTTGACATGGGGAATGTTGAGTTCTTTTTCGAGTCGGTCCGTTGTCAGGGTCCAACTCAGGTTCGTCAGGATGGATTTATGTCCGATCACGGGTCCTGCGATCGCAAAACAGGCTCCCTTGGGGGAGGGAACCTCTCCTAATTTCTGACTCGCTTCCTTGAGAAACTGTCCCACAATGGGTACTAAGTCAGGATACTCCTGACTGGAGTAAATCCCCTCATAGAGGGTGTCAATCTGAAACGTCCCTGCATCTGCTGCGATCGGCATTTCCACCAAGCGCAAAAGGGATTTAGTCCCACCGATATCTCCGGCTAATAGTAAGGTCATCTTGTTGATTCTGAGCGTATGGACTGTTGGATGAAATCCGGGTTCTTTTTCATCTTGCTAAAAAAATCGGATTTCTGCCTCAATTTCTCGCAGATGAGAGCGATCGCCCTTCAGTTCCATGTCCCATTTCTCCCCTTGACGGACCAGCTTGTACAAACAGCATAATCCCGCACTCAACTCCGTTTCCGCCGCATCTACCGCTAGACCCATTGTCGCCCCAATCACCGAGGCCCCATGCCCCACCAACAAAATCTCCCCGGAAAACTCCTCTGCAAGCTGTCGCGCCGTTTCTCCCGCCCGTTCCAGACAAACCGGATCATATTCGGGATACTTCGGCACTATCCGAGAGTGATAACTTAAATCAATTCGGGGAAATTTCCGGGCTAACTCATCCGGGGGAAGGGTTTCGGGCATTTCTGTCATCCACTCGGGATTCAACCATTCACAAAGTCCCCACTCCAGTTTCAGGGGTAAGTCTAAAATTTCTGCCACCTGATTTGCAGTTTGTACGGTTCGCAGAAAAGGCGAGGCGAATACGTGATTTATACGTTCTCCCTTGAGACGTTCGGCTAGTTCTTGCGCTTGCAAAAAACCATCTGCCGACAAGGGCGGATCGTACCGACGTTCTGCTGTATTAAACCATTCAGGGTTTACGAAGTCTAAACGGTTCGCGTGTCTTGCAATCCAAACGATTTGAGACATGGGTATAACTCATCCACTTATCAGCAATTTCAGTCTAAGTTGGCACAAGGATGAGTTGTCCCAACCCGGACTTCTTCCTCACTATAGTGGTTTCTGACCGCTTGGGATGCGGCCTATGTAGTGGGGGTTACAAACGGTTTTGAAAGTCGGGCCAGCCTAAACACCAGGGCAAAGATAGGCAACCCTCTGGCTGACTGCCAGCCCCGACTCAGACAACGGGTATCGGCATCTTTACTTATTTTTGGGTTAGAAATTATGACCGCAGCACAATCTTTTTCGACTTCATCTACCACCTCCGGAAACCAGTCCACTGAACTAAAAATTCTTTCCGATACAATTCTCAAACAGAAACCCGTTCCCTCCTCAGAGTTGAGCGACTCTGAAAAACAAGCGATTCCAGCGGGAAAGGTCTTAAAAGTCCAGTCTTACGCCCCCGAAAGCGATCACGTTAAGGTTTGTTTTGCCGAGGAAAGTTTCCAAGGTCGCAACACCTGGTATGTTTATTATAAACATGGGGTAATTCTGCACAAAGGAACGGTAGCTTTTCCCGATCGCATTAAATTGGCGGTTCCCTACAAATCCCAACTGGATAATGCCAAAAATCCTTACGGCAGTTGCAACACCACTAGCATTGCTATGTGTTTGGCTTACCTGGGGATTAAAGGCAAGCAGCCTCACAAACAGTTAGAAGATGAACTCCAAGAGTGGTTAGAAGCCCGGGGTTTAAGTCGTCATGACCCCTATCATTTGGCTCAAGTTGCCGAAGCTTATGGGGCAAAAGACCGCTTTACTGAAAAAGCCACCTTTAATGAAATCAAGGAATGGCTGATTCAAGGTAACCCGATTGTTATCCACGGTTATTTTACCAGTTTCGGTCATATTGTCTGCTTAATTGGCTACAATTCTCATGGCTTTATCGTCCATGACCCATACGGTGAATATTGGTCTCATGGATACAATACTTCTGCACCGGGTGCCGGTTTAAGCTATTCTTATGACCTAGTTCACAATACCTGCAAAGCCGATGGCGATTGTTGGGTTCATTTCATCTCCCGTTAAGGGGTGATTTGAAGCAATTTTTGCAGTAATGTGAGCAGAGCAGAAACCGGGTTTCTTATCCCATTTTGTTGGTAAGTATCAGCAATTTTGGATGGAAACCCGGTTTCTCATTTCTCTCTCAATGGCAAGAAACCGGGTTTCTTATTTCATTTTATTGTAGGGTGGGCATTGCCCACCCTACTTCTCTGTAATGACCGAAAAAAAACGATTTCTCATCCCATTTGTGTTAAATTACGGCAGTTGCTCGATGATATCTCGGGGGGAGTAAGTGGGCATGGGAGCTAGAGCAAATCCGTCGCGATCGCGGGAGATAACTGCTTCGAGATTAGAGGCGATCGCACAAGCAATTTGCACGGCATCTTCAAAATCATTCAACTCTAAGGCAAGGGCGGATTCAAGAATCAGGCGATCGACTTGGCAGATCTCTAACCCCTTCAACAGCTTTGAAACCGCTTGTTTTGCGACTTGGTTCCCCTTACTCTTGCTGACAATATAAAAAATATCAGTTAGGGTGGTGGCGGTTATATATCCTTCTATTTGCTTCGCTTCAATCTGAGCAAATAAGACTTCCGCATCATTCATGAAGGGGTCGCGTTCTAGGAAATAATCCAGAATAATATTAGTATCTAGCAACACCCTCATGTTAAGTATTTCTCCCTCAAGCGTTCTTCTTTGATGGCTTCAATTTCTTCATCGGTGGGAGGAGGTCCTTCAGTTTTGAGAATTCCCCGTAATCGGGTTATGGTTCCCGGGGGCACCGGGGACCGGGGTCTGATTTCTTCATGCACAGAACGGACGATCGCCTCGACGAGGGCTAATCTATCGCTGACGGATAAGTTGTAGGCTTCTTTCCGGAGTTCTTGCCAGTCCATTGGTGTTCCTCGCAATCCATTGGGTCAATTTTAACATGGCATGGTGGGAGAATTGGGAGGTTAAGGGTGGGGTTTAGGGAACGAAGAGAACGACTGAAGTCGTTACTACGAAAATAGAGAACGACTGAAGTCGTTACTACGAACTGGGGAAAGTTCGGGGTTTTTGGATTAGGAACGGGTGGCGATCGCCGATCGCGGTGCAAAGGCGATCGCAATCGAGTCACTTTGTTCGATAGTTTCGGTTTCGCTGAGTGTTCCCTCTTCTGGGAGGGGAATCAGTTGTACCGCACAGGCTTTTAATTCCGGTTGCAGGGAGGAGGGACAGGCTTCCGGGTGGGTGAGGGCGTTGGCTTCGGTTTGGTCCCCCCAGAGTGCGCCCCAATGCATGGGGACGAAAACTGTACCGGGGGCGATCGCCTGGGTGACTTTGGCTGGAAAGCGGGCTATGCCTCGGCGCGATCGCACTTCGATTCTCATTCCCTCCACGATGTCCAATTTCTTGGCATCGCGAGGATGAATCTCGATAAAGGGATTCGGGTGCATTTTGACAATTTTATCGATTCTGCCGGTCCGAGTTAAGGTATGCCAATGTCCGTAGAGACGCCCGGTTGTGAGAACAAACGGATAATTGGGGTCTGGGGGTTCCGCCAATCCTTTGGCATGATGGGCCCCAAAGCGGGCGCGTCCGTCGGGAGTGGGAAATCTCCAGTCGGTGTAGAGGCGTTTGTTGATCTGCGGTAGGGTTTGTTCTGCTGGACAGGGCCACTGGGTCGGTCCTTGTTCCGCGAGGCGATGGTGGCTTAACCCGGTCATATCACAGACGCGATCGCGCGTGATTTGCACAAATTCTGCATAGACTTGGGCCGAATTCTCAAAGGGAAACTGTTCGGCAAATCCCAATCTGCGTCCGACTTCGGCAAAGATTTCCCAATCCGGTTTAGCTTGTCCGGGGGGGTCCCGAAAAGCAGGACAGAGAGTCACCACTCGTTCAGAATTGGTCATCGCCCCAGTTTTTTCCCCCCATTGTGCCGCAGGTAACAGAACGTGCGCGTAGGCAGCAGTTTCCGTGGGATAGTAGGCATCCTGATACACCGTAAAAGGAGATCGCTTTAAGGCAGCTTTGGTCCGTTCGATATCCGGCATACTCACCGCAGGATTAGTGGCTGCAACCCACAATAACCCCACGTTTCCGGTTTCTAATCCCGTAATCATATCCCAGGCAGTCAAACCCACTTCTGGGGCGATTCTCCCTTCCGGTAGTCCCCAAAATTGTTCGATATCCCGGCGATGTTCGGGATTTTTGACCAGGCGGTATCCCGGGAGGAGATTGGCTAATCCTCCCGCTTCTCTACCTCCCATTGCGTTGGGTTGTCCAGTGAGAGAAAAGGGACCGGCACCGGGTTTACCGATTTGGGCCGTCATCAGGTGCAGATTAATCAAACTGCGGACTTTGGCTGTCCCTTCCGAGGACTGATTCATCCCCATTGACCATAGGGATAAGACTCGTTCAGATTCACTCCAGTAGCGGGCGGCAGTTTCGAGTTCATCGATGCGGATGCCACAGCGTTCGGCGACAATTTGTGGGGGATAGTGGCGAATCACTTCGGCATATTCGGGAAATCCCGAGGTGCATTCATCAATAAAGACGGTATTGAGATGTCCCCATTGCATAAGTAAGTAAGCGATGCCGTTGAGGAGGTCAATATCGGTTCCCGGGCGAATGCCTAAATAGAGGTCGGCAGCTTCAGCGGTGGTGGTCCGACGGGGATCGACGACGATCAGTTTGACGTTTTTATTCTTTTTATGATACTTGCGGAGTCGGTTGAAGGCGATGGGATGACATTCGGCGGCGTTGGTGCCGATGAGAAAGGCACAGTCGGTTTGTTCGAGGTCGTCGTAACAGGTGGGAGGACCGTCGGACCCGAGACTCTGAATGTATCCGGCAACGGCGGAGGACATACAGAGGCGGGAGTTGGCATCAAAGTTATTGGTGCCGAGACAGCCTTTCATCAGTTTTTGGGCGATGTAGTAGTCTTCGGTTTGGAATTGTCCAGACCCATACATACAGATGCCGTCGCTGCCGAGGGTGGACTGGACGGTTTTAATGCGATCGACGATTAAGGTAAAGGCTTCTTCCCAGGTGGCGCGGCGAAAGGGTTCGTCGAGGGAAGCGCGGACCATTGGATATTTGAGGCGGTCTTTGTCTAGGGCTTCGGCGATTGTAGCACCTTTGACACAAACCATGCCTTGTGAGGAGGGATGAGTGCGATCGCCCTGGACTTTCCACATCGGCTTTCCTTCACTGTCCCGATGGGTGGCTTTTCCCGGTTGTGCCGGAGGAGAAACTTCTAATCCGCAGCCAACTCCGCAGTAAGGACACAGGGTTTTGGTGGGTTGAGTAGACATAAAAGTTTAGTTAGCTTGTAAAGTTTAAAGTTTTTTAGAGTTTAGAGTATCAGAAAGGACAGGTTATAGTCCGGTTAGTAAGGATTAAGGGAACCCCAAACAATAAAACCTCCAAACCGTTCGTAGTGACTCCTTGATTGAGTCATCTTTAAAGAAACCCCGTCCAGGGGTTACTACAAACGTTTGAATGATTTATATTTTGCAATCCCCTAAGTTTAACAAATCAGCGCGGATTACAGGGGAGAGGGGCGATCGCACCTTGGGCGATCGCCCCTCCAAGGGAGTTTAGGCTTCGCGGCCTTCTTCCACGAAATGGGGGACGGTTTGTCCTACAGCAGTTTCAGGATGTACCTCCTCTCCCTCATGATGGGCAGCGAACGAACCTTTGGGTTCTTTCAGGTAGAAGGCACAAAGGAAGGTGACGATAATGGCGGTGACCCCTAGCACTTGGAAAAAGATCTGGTTTCCGACATCACCTTCGGGGAGAAAACTGAACAAGGTGAGATAAGCTACGGCACCGACGTTCCCATAAGCGCCGACATTTCCGGCAATTTGTCCCGTAACTCGACGTTTGATCAGGGGAACCATTGCGAAGGTTGACCCTTCTCCCGATTGCACGAAGAAAGAACAAAACATGGTGAGAAGGATCGCCAGGGGTAGCCACCAGGTCCCCTGGACCCCACTCATAATCATATAGGCGACTCCCATACCGCCGGTGAGGACAACCATCGTGAGCTTCCGACTACCGAGGGTGTCAGAAATTAACCCACCCCCTGGACGTGCAGCTAAATTCATAAAGGCATAGGTTGCCGCAATCATCCCCGCCAGCACTTTACTCAGTCCAAAGGTATTCTCAAAGAAGGCAGGCAGCATGGACACCACGGCCAGTTCAGACCCGAAGTTAACCAGATAAGTGAGTTCTAAGAGGGCAACTTGGGAAAATTCATAGCGATCGCTGGCCGGATACCGTTTCTGACCCAAAACTAACTCTTTGTTAACCGTCCAACACTTATAGGATTGGAAAGCATACAATCCCACTAAGAACAACCAAGTTAGCCAGAGTTGAGTGTTATTTAAAAACCCAACTTGATTGAGTCGCCAAGCGAGTAAACCAAGGATAGCACTCAGGGGAACATTCATCGCCATCATGAACCAGAAGTCCCGGCGGCTGGTTACTTCGAGTCCACCGTGACGAGCGGGACGCTGATACACTTTACCCGGTGGGGTATCTTGGACGTTGAAGTAGTAGATCGCCCCGTAAACAGCGGCTATAACTCCCGTTAGACCGATCGCAAACCGCCAGTTAATTTGACCTGCGGACATAATCGCCGTAATTGTTCCCAAAGTCGGCAGGGTAAAGGCAGCAGCAGCAGAACCAAAGTTACCCCATCCCCCATAAATCCCTTCTGCTAATCCAATTTCTTTCGGGGGGAACCACTCAGCCACCATCCGGATACCAATCACGAATCCGGCACCGACAATCGATAAGAGTAAGCGAGAGACCACTAACTGCCCAAAGTTTTGCGCGAAGGCAAACATCAAACAGGGAATGGATGCATAAATCAGTAATACAGAATAAGTAATGCGCGGTCCATATTTATCAAGGACCATGCCGATAATAATTCGAGCCGGAACAGTTAGGGCAACGTTACAAATAGCAAGGGTTCTGAGTTGTCCTGATTCTAATCCTAATGATTCTTGTACCGCCGTGGCAAAGGGGGCAAAGTTAAACCAAACGACAAAGGAGAGAAAGAAGGCAAACCAGGTTAAATGTAGGATGCGGTATCGTCCGCGAAAGGACCAGAGTTCTGTGAGCATGATTCCTCTACTGGGTTGAAGTATTTTTCTCTTGAATGTTGATAAAACTTGTTGACTGGGCTAGTTGCAACAGGTTCAGCGTTCTCCATCGCCTCGCCTCGTCATCATCAGGCGCAGTGTTTGTGGAAGGGGTTGGGATGTGATGCGATCACACCCAAGGCTCACTTTATTCACCCATCAAGGGCAGTTGTCCAGAAATCCGTTCGTGAAGGGGTTGAGTTTCCTGTCGATCCTTGGCTGGTAGTTTCCCCTCTTCCCCCCTTGTGAGGGGTGGAAAGAGGGGTAGCTATATCATTATTTATAGCCCACATACCCTGGTGATCACCAGCCATCATTATCCCATTACTTTAAGCGTTGTTATTACTGGGGAATGTCATTTTGCCAGGGATCAACCTGGAGTACGCCAGTAGGAGTAAAGACAACGCGGAAGTTAGCCAGAGGTTGCGCGGTTGCGCTTCCTGCGGGTTGAGTCTCACTCAAGTTCGGGAGTGGAAGCTCGTTGGTATATTGTTGAGCCACGGGATCGACAGGCTCGTAGGATACGATTTCCCCTTGTTCGTTGATTTGGACGCGATAGGCTAAATCTTGGGTAAAGGTCGGGAAAGTGTTCCAGTTACTATCCAGTTTCTCATAAAGACTCTGATTCAAAGTCTCGATGACGACTGGATCGGCGATCGTTTGGGGTTGTGCCGTAGGTGCGGGAGCCTCGCCCATTGGTGCGGGAGCCTCACCCATCATGTCGGGAGCCTCGCCCATTAGTGCGGGAGTCTCACCCATCATGTCGGGAGCCTCACCCAGAGTTGGGGCCGGAGCCTCACCCATTGGTGTGGGAGCCTCACCCAGAGTCGGGGCCGGAGCCTCACCCATTGGCGCGGGGGAAGTCGTTACTCCAGGAGCCTGCTCCATTGGTGCCGGAGTCGTCGGGGGAACAGCAGGCTGCTCCGTGACCATCGGGGGTTGTTGACCCACCGGAGGAGGACTCGCCACAAATGGCTCATTATTCATCGAAGCCGGAGGGGTTTGAACGGCCCCAGGCTGCGCCTGAGTCACGGGAGACGCTTGAGTAATGATGCGCGTCTCGTCCACCTGAGTTTCCACCGGGGGTTGAGTTTCGGGGCGAGGAGTGACGCTTTCCACCACCACTGATTCTTCAGTCATGGTCACGGGTGCCGGGTCTTCCTGAGCCCGAGCGCTTCCGGAAAGCAGGTGCAGTATGCCCCCGAGGAGAAAAACTGAAAGGGTTGCGCCTAAAACGATGATGGCATCGGTGGGAATATGGCGTTTTGGTTCGGAAGAAAATTCGTTAAAACTCATAGTCAGTCCTCATTGTAGTTGCCCCAAGGGAGCAATTCTTGATAAATGGGTTCGGAAAGTCAAGTATAGAGTTTCCGACTGGACTCTATCAAGATTGCCCTAGTCTTGACGGTACAAGTAGCATAACCGAGTTTAAAAAACGGTCAATCTCGAACAGTTGGGTTTACCTTTTAGTCTTTTCCGTGGGTTGTCCCTGGATGCCTGGAGGAGCAGAATGCGCCGGGATGATAGCCCGCCTTGAAATTCTCCACTCGGTTCCCATGAGGCTTTCAGCGGCTCAGTCCTAGTTCCCGACCCAAGGACTGATTTCTAAGGTCCCGCTGGGCATGAGCAAGACTAGAAACTTAGCCTGGGGCTGGGTTGAGCTTTCAGCTAGGGTCGGGCTAGTCGAGGTCAATTCTGGCAGGGGGGTTTCTGCGAGGTGATCTTGAGCGGGTTTGTTGAGGGAGTCGTACCCGGCGATCGCCCCATCCCGTTGCACTTGGACTTGATAGACTAAATTGCTGGTAAAGGTGGGATAACTTTTCCAACTGCCATCAATTTGCTCGTACAGGTTTTGACTCAGGGTGGTCAAGGTTGCCGGATCGGTAATCCCCGGGGTCGTTGTGGGTTCGGTGACCATCGGGACAGCGGCAGGGACGGTAGGGGCCACTTCTGGGGTGATAGGGGCAGTCGTTGCAGTCATGGCGGGTTGAGTCACCGAGGGTTGCACTTGAGCCTCCACAGGAGCCATTGCTGGGGCTTCCTCCACCACTGGGGTTGCGGCTTGAGCTTGCTGGGCGAGACTATGCTGGGCTAGGGTCTGTTGCCAGCTACTGAACATATAGCCGGAAAACCCGAGGACACCTACGGCACAGAGGAGTTGTACGGCCAAGGACTGGGGTGCGTTGGGGGTCTCCTCTGCTTCAGGAACGGTAGAAGAAACAGAGTTAGTGGGTTTGGAAGCTAATTCTTGAGAAGACATGGATTGGTACTCCTGTTGAGATAAATTTGCTGATTTACAGAACGTGATGGGTTTAAGTCAGAATTTCTTGACAAGTGCTTCGGTTAGGCATCAATTTCCACGGGACCGATGGGATGGGCGCTACAGGCCAAAATATATCCTTGCTGGCGATCGCCATCGCTCAGGGCCTGGGGTTCATTTTCGTAGCGCACCTCTCCACTGAGGAGTTTTTGTTTGCAAGTCCCGCAAGTTCCACCCCGGCAACTGCTATCGAGTTCAATTCCCTCGCGTTCAGCAATCTCCAAAATCGGGGCAGAGTCGTCACAGGAAATGGTTTTGCCAGACTTGACAAAGCTGATTACTGCCGGTTGACTGGCTTTAGCGACTGGGGGTTCTGGTGACTCTTCTGATCCCGGAGGTACATCTACGATCGCCTGAGCAATCCCTGGTTTCAGTTTCGCCTCAAACTGCTCGACGAGTAACTGCCGCAACACGGGTTTAAGGTCCTCGCAGGGAATCCCCTTTTGAACACAGCTACCTAAATGAGCATCCTTGCCGACTTTACCGCCCATGTAAAGGTCTACCCCTTCCACGGTTTTGCCATTTTTGCGGGTTTTGGTTCCCATCAAGCCAATCTCTGCGACTTGGGGTTGTCCGCAGGAGTTGGGACAGCCAGTCCAGTGAATTCGGACGGTTTTGGGGATTTCTAATTCCGCTTCCAGTTCTTGAACTAAGGCTAAAGCGCGATTTTTGGTTTCAATTAAGGCAAAGTTGCAGAACTGAGCGCCGGTGCAGGAAACGAGCGATCGCGTTAGAGGTGCGGGATCAATCCTAAATTTCTCTAAAATCGGTTCTTGCAACAATGCCTCTAACCGCGAATCGGGAATATTCGGAATGATGACATTTTGTTCCACCGTTAACCGGATTTCCCCATTGCCATAGACTTCCGCAACTCTCGCCAACTCAAACATATCCGGGGCAAACAACCGACCCACGGGTACATTGAATCCCACAAAGTTTAATCCCGGTTGTTTCTGGGGGAAAACTCCCAGATGATCCCGTTTTTCCCAAACAATCTCATCTTTCTCCGCCGCCTCTGCCAAGGGTTTTCCGACTTCTTTCTCGACTTCGGCTCGGAATTTCTCCACCCCCCATTCATCGATCAGCCACATTAAACGAGACTTCTGGCGATTGGCTCTCGGTCCATGATCTCGGTAAATTTCTAAAATCGCACGGCATAACTCCACCACATCATCATTGGGGGGAACCCACACATTTAGCGGGATCGCCGCTTCACACCGTTTCGCCGAGAAAAAGCCCCCGACGAGTACGTTAAAGCCAATTTCTCCATTTTTATAAGCCGGAACAAAGGCAATATCATTAATTTCGGCATGAATGGAATTGTCGGGACATCCACCGATCGCAATGTTAAATTTCCTCGGTAAGTTGCTAAAAGCAGGGTTACCCTCTCCGGTATGGGTAATCATATCTTGGACTTTTTGGACTAACTCTTGAGTATCAATTAACTCATGTTTGTCAATCCCAGAAACGGGAGAGCCTGTAATGTTTCTAACGTTATCCATCCCCGACTGAATGGAGGTCATCCCCGCTGCTTTAAATCGGTTAAAAATATCGGGAATATCTTCTAGTCTGATGCCTCGCAGTTGGAGATTCTGCCTGGTGGTAATATCTGCATTGCCATCCTGTGGGTACCGCTCGACTATCTCGGCCAGGACCCGCATTTGCAGACTGGTCATGACTCCATGAGGCATCCGCATCCGCACCATGAACTGACCTGGAGTCACGGGGCGAAAGAAGACCCCCAGCCATTTGAGCCGGTAGTCGCGATCGCTCGCATCCATTGCCTCCCAGCCCATTTGAGCAAAATCTTCTAGCTGATTTTTTACATCAAGTCCGTCTTTTTCGGCCTTGATTTTCTCAAATTTATTTAAACTCGTTGTGGGCTTTTCTGTGGCTAACGTCATAGAGAACCTCGTTTTATCTGTTGCCTGTTAATCAAAATAATAACCTAGCCAATTTCTAAAAATGTCCAAACCGTATCATTGATTACCTTATTTTTTTTAATTCCTTTTTTCTCCTAATTTCTGGTTGATTTCTCTACAAGTTAATCGCATAAACTATGGGGATTCGTATCTAAAGTTACAAAATATTTAAAAGGATGAGCTTTACGCAACTTAACAATGCACTTTTCACATAGCTCAGGGCAATAGTGGCTGAAACCCTTATTTTTGGGTACAGAAGGGTCGTTCCCCCATGTTCAACGTCCTGACTTCACTCGTTATCTTAGTTCGTAGTAACGAC
>NZ_JAMXFD010000009.1:128787-130111 GCF_025370875.1 Laspinema palackyanum D2c | reverse complement strand
TTCAGTCGTTCCCTTCCTGCTTGTAGTAACGACTTCAGTCGTTCCCTTCCTGCTTGTAGTAACGACTTCAGTCGTTCCCTTCCTGCTTGTAGTAACGACTTCAGTCGTTCTCCGGTTGTGTCACTACTGATCTCTTGCTCCCGTTGTAACCAGGCTGGAGTATGGATATAGTATTAAATAGGAACGACTGAAGTCGTTACTACGAACATCCGGAAACGACTGAAGTCGTTACTACGAACATCCGGAAACGACTGAAGTCGGGACGTTGAACGAAAGAGAACGACTGAAGTCGTTACTACAAACATCCGGAAACGACTGAAGTCGGGACGTTGAACGAAAGAGAACGACTGAAGTCGGGACGTTGAACATTCGGAAACGACTGAAGTCGGGACGTTGAGCATGAAAGAACGACGGGTGGGATTGCTTAAAAAATAGGGATGTAGCAGTAGTGCTACATCCCTGTTTATACATTTAGCCTTGAACTGTTGATGAAGGATAGAATGTTAGTAAAGGGCTAAGGCTGAGAACCAGGCAATGAGGGAACCGAAGAGGAACGCTAGAACGACTCCTGTTTTTAAGAGGGGAGTTTGCGATCGCATGAGGGCGAGTTGGGATTCTAGCTGCGATCGCTCTTGGTTGGCGGCTTCCAATTGCGCTAGTACCTCCGATCGCTCCCGGTTAGCTTGGGTGACTCGGGATTCTGCATGGGATTGATCATGCAAGAGGCGCTGTAATTTTTCTTGGGTTTGTGATAAATCCCCCTGGAGTTGGGACTGTGCTGCCTGAGATTTGGCAAGCTGAGTTTGTAAGTCCGATCGCTGTTGTTGTGCTCGCTCATTTTCTGCCTTGATTTGAGCGAGTTCGGTTTGCAGGTGCGATCGCATCTCTTCCACTCCCAATAACTGGGTCCGGGTTTCAGAGAGTTGCTGTTGCCAGTCCTGTTTCTCCCCTTCGAGTTGTTGCAATCTTTCCCCCCGTTCCTCTAGGTGGGATTGAAGTTGCGATCGCTCTTGTTGCAGTTGCTCTAACTCAGTTCGCACCTGGTTCAGTTGAGAGTCTAATTCCCCTGAATGCTGTTGCGATTGAGCTAATTCAGTTCGCACCTGATGCAGTTGAGAGTCCAGTTCCCCTGAATGGTGTTGTACTTGCGCTAACTGCGATCGCACCTGGTTCAGTTGAGAGTCTAATTCTGCTGAATGCTGTTGCGCTTGAGCTAACTCAGTTCGCACTTGATTCAGTTGGGATTCTAATTCCCCTGAATGTTGATGCGATTGCGTTAATTGGGTTTGCACTTGAGTCAGTTGAGAGTTTAATTCCCCTGAGT
>NZ_JAMXFD010000009.1:0-128687 GCF_025370875.1 Laspinema palackyanum D2c | reverse complement strand
GTTGATGAGCTTGCTCTAACTCAGTTCGCACTTGATTCAGTTGGGATTCTAATTCCCCTGACTGTTGATGCGATTGCGTTAATTGGGTTTGCACTTGAGTCAGTTGAGAGTTTAATTCCCCTGACTGTTGATGAGCTTGCTCTAACTCAGTTCGCACTTGATTCAGTTGGGATTCTAATTCCCCTGACTGTTGATGCGATTGCTCTAACTCGGTGCGTAACTGATTCAGTTGGGATTCTAATTCCCCGGAATTTTGTTGCGATCGCTGTAACTCGGTTTGGACTTCTTCAGTTTGGCGAGTAGAAGCTTCTAACGCGGACTGAATTTCCTGTAATTGAGCATTTAATTGAGCCGTTTGCTCCTGAGCTTGGGAGAGTTGGATGCGGGTTTGAGCCAGTTCCGATTCCAGGGACTCCGATTGATTCGCCTGTGCCAACTGTTGCCGAGTTTCCGCTAGTTCCGATTGGAGTTGCGCCGTTTGTTGTTCAGCCCGTTCTAAGTTGGTCCGAATCTCCTCTAACTGCGATTGCAATTGACCGGAATGCTGAGTGGCTTGCTCTAAATCCGATTGTAATTGAGCGTTGCGTTCAGTGGCGGTTTGTAATTGTTGAGCAGTCCCATCGAATTGGGACTGTTCATGAGTGGGGGTTTCTGAAGGAGCAGGAGCAGGCATAGCAATGGGTTCTTTGTCCAAGGGTGCAGAGGAAGTTTGAACCTCCTGGGTCGCGGTTTCTGGGGCGGCAGGGACATCGAGGAGCGCCGGTAATGCCACCGAAGGGAGTTGCAACCCGGCGGCAGATAAGCGCTCAATTAAGGTTTGATTGGCCTGAATCCGGAACCAGGAATAGACAGACTGGGCGGTTTCGGGACTGATGCGCTCAATGGCCTCTAGTTCGGCGATTTCAGATTTAGCGAGGTCTCCGACGGTGGAAAACTGTTGGGTGAGTAGTTGCGCGGTGGCCCGACCGACTTGGCGGATGCCCAAACTGGCGAGGACTCTGGACCAGGGGAGGGATTTGGATTTGGCGATCGCCTTGAGTAGGTTTTTCGCGGATTTTTTCCCCATCCGTTCCAGGGTGATCAGTTGGTCGGCGTTGAGTTCATACAAGTCGGCAACGGATTTAACCAGGCCATGTTCGATGAGTTGGTGTGCCAGTTTTTCTCCCAATCCGCTAATTTCCATTGCATCTCGACTGGCCCAATTGAGCAGGCTGTAGGGAAGAATGGGCGCACAGGAGGAATTAATGCAGCTGATTTCATCATCGGCGGTCCGGATGACGGGGGATTGGCATTCTGGGCAATGGGTCGGCATTTTAAAGGATTGACTGCCGGAAGACCGTTCTTCTGCAATCACCCCCACCACTTCCGCCATTTTGTCGGTTCCCCCATGACACAGGAGTAGGGTATCGCCGATTTGGGGGTTTAACTCGGTGAAGCGATCGCTGCCGAGGAAGGTGGCATACTCGATTTTAGTACCTCCTACCTCGACGGGTGCAATCTGGGCGATCGGGGTCAAATGCCCGTTGCGTTCAACTTTAATTTTTATGGCTTCGATCTGCGCTCGGACTTCTTTTGTGGTAATATCGGTGGTCACTTCTTTTTACCTCCTCTTATCCTTTTCTTTATTGGTTAACATTGAGGATCATCCTCGGGTGATCGGGGATCGACGCTAAACTATTAAGTCTGGCATAGAAGAAACTATTTTAATTGAAAACTGGGTGGCTTCTAAGTCCCAAAAAGAATAAAAATAGACCCCTATTCTATTTTGCCACCAACCTGCCCGCTTAAATCCATAGAAACTGTCGCGGGGATAAGTTGCGATTCAGTTGGCAGGGGCGCTTCACCCGGGAGGGGGAAAGGCAAGAAAGGCCGAGGAGAAGGGTCTGGGGGGTTGAATCCAGGGTGATCCCCCTACCGCTCGATCCCGAAGGGATCATTCTGCTGAGTTCGGGGCAGTTCCTGAACCCGGGTGAGTGTGGGTTGGGATTTCAATTGTTGCTTTAACTGGTTGATCTCGCGGGAGAGTCCGGAGATGTCTTCATAGAGGGAGGCGATCGCTTCGGTCTGTTGCATTTGGTTTAAACTATCACTCAATCGGGCGACGATGCGGCTTAATTTAGACAGTTGGGCCATTTCCGGTCGAGCGTTAAACTTTTGAGTCAGGGTATCCACCTTGCGGGAGAGAATTAGATCGGTCTGTTGTAACTTTTGAATTTCTCCTTCCAATTGCTGAAGATAAGGAGAGAGGACCTCTCGGCGATCGGCTTCGATTTGTAAAATTTGACGATGCAGTTTTTCAAATTCTTGTAAATCAATAATCGGGCGTTGAGCTAAAAATTGGACGGCTACATTCAAAGAGGCAATTTTGGCTTCAAACCGGGTTAAATCAAAAGGTTCAGTAAATTCAGCAATCTGTTTGTGTAGGGCTTCAATTTTTAAAGTTAAATTATCGTAAACTTTTGAAGTCATGAAGGCGGCTTTACCCTCAATCATGGTAACCGATTTATTCAGCTTTGAGAGTTCCTCATTGACTTCGTTTAAGTTAAAGGGAACTGGCTCCGGGATGGCTTTTAACTGTCGGTCTAATTCTGACAATTTTAGCTCGATTTCAGAAATCACAGCGGGAATTTTCTCTTGGTTGAGCCCCTCTCGACGTTTCTGATTCAGAAAATTCAGCCAGAGGGCAAGGGTGACTGGGGCCGCAGCGTATGCAGCCTGTTTGGCGATCGCCGCTGCCACGGTCCCGGCCACCGAACCTACTAATAACATAAATTCGGTTATTTCAAGCCAATTATACGGTTTGGTTAGTTCCTTAAATTGGATGAGTAGATGCTCCCGTTTCGACATTGAATGATACCCATTTAAAGTGATTAATTGACCTAAAAAGAAATGCTTTTAAAAAGTTTAAATCGAGATTTCAAATCAACCTGTTGCCCCGCATCAAGTAGAAGGTTTCTCCCCAATGAGTTCTGAGAGTTTTGTCCTTTCCCGGATAGAGGGTTAGACCCCTCATCGATGGCGATCGCCGTTGAACAGTAGGGCATCAGTCCAGTCTTAGATCAAGATTAAATCAAGGGCGCAAGAAACCGGATTTTCTATCCTCATTGTGCCAAAGTAAGTAGAGATGCGGTAAAGAAACGCGGTGTTTACCCTTTACTGCACTAATGACTGTACTAACGCCCAAGAATGCCAGGGAGAGGTTTTCAAATCCTCCCTTGTCCCTCACCCGGTTGTCAAGAGTGCAACCCCAGGCAACCCGTCCCCCTTTTGCATCAATTCTCCTGGATCATCCCTCCCGTCCTCTGTTGAGTTCTGCTGTGATGATTGTAGCGAAAATAGGCTCAAGTCTCCATTGAGCAGCTTCCGAACCCTCTCCCCCTTCGGAATCCCCCGTTTCTATCACCGGGGAATTAGACTTAACTCCCTGTGGAGACGACGGGGATACCTCTTTGCCCGGTTGTACCCTCCAGGCGATCGCTTCTCCTGGGGCGATCGCCACTCATCCCTAAAACCATTTGATAAACTATAAGCATACTTTCATTGAGAGGACTGGTTATCATGACTGAACCTATTCGTCCAGAAGATCCCATCGGAACTCCTTTCCAAGAACCTATCAGGTCCATTGACCCGGAAGTGCAAACTAATTCCAACGTTCGGGTTGAAGAGTTTAAACTAAATGGAGACGACCTGACAAAAAAAGTTAGAGAACTAATTCAACAAGGAAATGCCCGACGGATTGTCATTAAAAATGAAGAGGGTCACACCTTAATTGAAATTCCCCTCACCGTGGGCGTGGTTGGGGGAACCATTGGCGTGGCATTATTTCCCGTCGTTGCAGCAGTTGGCGCAATTGGCGCGATGGTCGCTCGTCTCACCCTAGTTGTTGAGAAAAAAGAAGATTAGACCTCTTGCAAATGGCATAAAAATTTCCCAAAATCCCCTTTTTTAAGGTAGCCTTTTAAAATTTTGTAATGGGTTTAATTTATCCCCAATCCATCCCGGATTTATGGAATACCTGAAATAAAAAAGAGGGGTAATTCATCAATTACCCCTTTTTCGGTTTGGACAGTTCCCCCTCATCCCCCAACCCCTTCTCCCAACCCTTCGACTTAGCTCAGGGGGAGAAGGGGAGCCGGATTCAAAGTCCCTCTCCCACTTTGGGAGAGGGATTTAGGGTGAGGGCGACCCCAATGAGATGCACTCGGTTTTTTTACATCTTTTTCGCTTCGGCTAACAGTTCCAAAACTGAGCCATTGGTCCAACCAAATCCAATTTCATTGGTACTGTATCCAAAAACAATTTCGTTTGAGACTTCTGACGAACAGGAGAGGACGTCATATTTTTCTAAAAGCGTGCCGGTTTTTTCAAATTCTTGGGTGACTAAATTAATGAACTTGCCCCCAATGCGATCGCCTTCGCTGCGATACCCATAGCGATACAATCCTTCCACCGCAATTAAGGTTAAAGGTGCCCAACCAAAGGGTGCATCCCATTGATTTCCCGTGACATGAGAACTGGTGAGTAATCCTCCGGGGGCTTCAAATAACTCCAAGTTTTCTACCACTCGTTGCGCTTGTTTTTCTGAGGCAAGTCCAACCCACAAGGGATAAAAGGTGGTAGCAAATTCATACAGGCGGCGTTCATTGGTCCGGAAGTTATAATCTAAATACAAACCGGAGGGTTCATCCCAGAGGAATTTATCGATGAGCTGATGGCGGGTTTGAGCGCGCTCATCCCATAATTCTGCCAGTTGTGGATTGCCTAAAATCTTCAAAATTTGGGCAATATCTTGTTCCATTCGATACAGCAGCGCGTTCAAACAAACGGGCGCGTAATGAATAATATCGATATTAAAAGGACCAAAACGGTTGGAAGGGTCAAATCCGGATTCTCTCATGGAGCGATCGCCTTTATAAAAAAGGTCAGTCAGGGTATCGGTTTCCTTGTCGTAATACAAGCTCACATCATACGCCATCACTTCAAATCGCCGATAATATTCTCGGATGCGATCGTAGTGAGTTCGCCCCTGAGCATCGGTTTCGGACACCAGCACTTCTGGGGCGGGTCCCTCTCCCAAGGCACAATAGCGAGAAAGTCCTGTGGATTGATTTAAGTGTGGGGGGACAATCCAGTAATAGTAATGACTTTCTACCGCCCCCAAGAGCGATCGCAACCAGTCTTGATCCTGGGTATGCTCATACACCGCCAAAATCATCGGCGTTAAAAATGGCGGTTGCGATCGGGACAACAAATAACTCCGATTCGCATTTAAAATCGTTCCATAATGGTCAATTTGATATATTAGCTGATCCACTTGACTTTTCGCTAATTCTATCTCCCCATCGCGTAACAATCCCAGGACGATAAAATAACTATCCCATCCATACATTTCATTAAACCGACCTCCAGGAACCACATAATCCCCAGGAAGATACAGCAATCCATGTTCGGTAATTTGGTCCATTTCTGAGGGTAATCTCAGCACTTCAATTTGTTTAAATTCTGCGGGACTTAAAACGCTTTTAAATTCAGCTTCTACCCGGGCTTTATCCTCCATTGCAGAAATATAAATCGGCCAGCGTTGGGCATCGGTATGGCCGATTTTTTCATCTTTGGCCGCTTCTAAAATATGAGCATGAGAACGATAGAGGGTTTTCCAGGTTTTCTTGATATATTCTCGCATGGCGGCAATGCGTTCGGGACTGGGAAATTCGTTGGGTTGAAAGACATCGGCTAACATTGTTATCACCAATTGATGTTAAATGGGCAGTTAAAAAAACAGGCAACTCCAGCTAAGAGTTTGCACCTTTTTCTATTGTAGCGTTCCTGTAAAAAGTTGGTCGGAATGCGACTCTATTTAAGGAGTGCGAGCAAGATGCGCGCACTCCCAAAATGTACCTCATAAGTAGGGAAACCGCTATATAAATCCGCATTAAGGGGGTTTCACCCGGGTTAATTTCATCTCGGCTATGCCATAATTAGGAGGTTTGACTGATTAACAAGGCGATGGGGAAATGGGTTAAGGTTTGGGCAAGGGACAAGGTGCCATCAGTTTGAATGGGTTGTCCAGAAATTGCATCCTGCCACTGGGAGGGGAGTTCTGAAGGCAATTCTAAATGGGTGTCTTGCCAGACTTCTCCCAGGGGGAGAGTGCCCGGTTGAATGAGATGAGTGAGAAAGCGGGGTGCGATCGCGATCGCCACTTGATTCCCCAGCGATCGGGCAAATGCTACCACATTTTCACTAAATTTTCCCGACGATTTTAGGGGGTGATAATCTCCCGTTTGGAACAGTTCCATTGCCTGAGATTTTGCCTTTAAAATTTGGGCGATCGCAAACAGTTTAATCTTTCCAGATTCCGGATGAGAAAGCACCCCCTTCATCAAACCTAAAATATCCTCCGATGCTTGAGTCCGAATCTCCCTTAAAGCGGCTATCCGGTACTCAAAATCCACGGGACGACGATTATCCGGGTCCACTAAACTCAAATCCCACAATTCTGTTCCCTGATAAAAATCAGGCACGCCGGGAGTGGTCAATTTCAGCAGCACTTGAGCTAAAGAATTATAAACCCCATAAGCGGCTATTTTCTGTTGGAATGGCTGAAATTTTTGGAAAAATGGATTTTCAGGCGACGGTTGCATCACTGCATCGATAAAGGCCAAAAATCCCTCTTCATAAGCCGTATCAGGGCGCAACCAAGCGGTGTGAACTTTCGCCTCTCGCACCGATTTTATTGAACAATCTTTAACGCGCTGAATAAATTCAGAATACTCGCTTTCGGCAAAGGGAAAAGCACCTAACAGGGTTTGATAAAAGAAATATTCATCATTGGCAGTGGGGACGACTTTATCCGTGAGTTTGGTTTTATGTCCTTGATTAATTTCCCGCCAGGATGTAATGTGCTGTTCCCACTCATCGGGAATTTCTGACAGGACATTAATTCGGGCGCGAACATCTTCTCCCCGCTTAGTATCATGGGTAGAGGTGGCATTCATTTTATGAATCCAAGTTTCTTTTTGTTCAGTATTAAACTCATGAAACTCTTCTAAAGTTAGGCCAAATAGGGCCGGGTCGCCGCCCACTTCATTGAGAGAAACTAAGCGATTGTAAACGTAAAACAGGGTATCTTCAATCCCTTTTGCCATCAAAGGTCCTGTCCATTGCTGAATCCGCATCACGGAATAGAGACGTTGTTCTCGTTCTTCTTCCGTTAAATAATCGGCATTTTCCAGCAACATTAATTTTTCAATAAACTCAAGCTCTTTTCCCTGCAATGGCAGAAGCTGTTTCGCTTGAGCAATTACCTCTTTGATATAGTGGCGATCGCGACTGCTGACCCCCTCCCCATTAATGTAGGTGCGATACACCGGAAACGCCACCAGCACCTCCACCAGCGCTCGTTTCAGGGAATACAAGGTAAAATCTCGACCCTCCCGAGATTGATTGGCAATGGATTTTAACAAATGAGCCAGATTGTCCGCATCTCCTGCCATATTGCGATCGACAATCAGATGCTTTTTCTCAAAAAACAAGTCTTTGTAACTGGGATTTAATCCCGTAAACTTGCCATAAATTTCACTAAATCGGTCTTGAGTATTCCGGTTACAGAATAACCCATTCAACCGATTCATAAAATCATAGCCACTGGTTCCCTGAATTGGCCAATTTGAGGGCATGATTTCGGCCATTTCCAGGATTTTTTCCACCGTAATGTAGATATCCCCTAATTTTTCTCGCAATCGTTCTAAATATTGCTGAGGGTCATAGAGTCCATCAATATGATCGATCCGCACCCCGGTAAATTTTCCCTCTTTGACCAATTTGGCAATTAAATCATGGGTATCATGAAACACCCGCAGGGTTTCCACCCGCATGGAAATCAGTTCATTTACCGTAAAAAATCGCCGGTAGTTAATTTCTTCCGCCCCCACTTTCCAAAAAGTGAGGCGATACACTTGTTCCCGCAGCAACTCTTCCAGCAAATTAAAGCTTTCAGATATTCCCGGTGTGCCATTAAATTCCTTTAAATTATCCTGGATAAATTGGCAGATATCGGGATTTTGGTCATACAACTCCCACAACAATCCTTTAACAAAAGTGAGTTGATCATACCGTTCTCGCCCTTTAGTTTCGGCGGGAATACTTTTTAATAAGTAAAGAATTCCCAGGAGTTTGATAAACTCAGGATGATTTCGCCCCAAGGTTCTTCGCAGTTTGCCTAAATTATGGGTCAAAAAAGACACATAAGACTCAATCCGAATCGGCAGTTTTAGGCTATAATACTGGACGGTTAACCCCGTGGCATCGTATTGAAGCTGAATTTCGCCATTTTCTAGACATTCTTGATAAAAATTTCCCAGCAAAGGCGCGAGAACCCCTTCACTAATATCGCCATAAGGAGCATTCCAGGCAATATCAAAGTAGTCAAAATAATCCGATGCTGCACCATTTTCTAGGACATCCATCAGCATGGAATTTTCACTATCATACGCGGTATGATTGGGGACAATATCCTGAACCCATCCGAGGTTTTTCCCTTGGACTTTTTCCATCAAAGACTCAAATGCTTCTGGAGTTCCCAGTTCAGGATTGAGTTGATTGGGGTCTACCACATCATAGCCGTGGGTACTGCCTTGACGAGCTTTAAAAATTGGGGAAGCGTAAATATCAGAAATTCCTAAATCGGCCAGATATTCAACAATTTTTTCGGCGTCTGCAAACTGGAATTTAGAATTAAATTGAATTCGGTAAGTTGCTTGAGGAATTCTCATGTTTGACTTGGTTTTTGGTTAAAATGAAAGAGAGTCAGGTTTTTCCTAACGTCAAGCTATTTTATATTTTGTAGGCTTGAGTAGATAGGAGGCAGAGCCTCCAATTTGGCATTCCCAGGCCCTGCCTGGGAAAGAGATGCGGGGATATTTTTATCCAGAAATTTGATAAACTGCAACGGCTAAAGGGGGAATTGAGATAGATTTTTGGGGTTGAATCACATCCGGTAAAGACGCCCCTGAACCTTTCCAACTTTCTTCTGATGAGTCTAATATTTTCTGCCAATTTCCCTCGGGAATATTGGGTTCAAATTTGACCATATTGTTGCTGAAATTAATCACATAAAAGACTTGACTATTGTCATGCCATCGCCGGACAAACAGGAGATTTTCCGCTTCTAGGCAGCTAGAGTCTAGGGTTTCTTTACTGCGGTTTTTCAGGGCGGGAATGGTGCGGCGCAGTTCAATTAACCTGCGGTAAAAGTTCCAGAGGATCTGATGTTGACCTTGTTGATGCTTTTCCCAATTAAGTTTGCATTGATTAAAGGTATTAACATCTTGAGGATTATTAAATTTTCCCGATTCCGAACCCTGTGTAAATTCTTTTTCTTTGTCTTGGCGAATGGCTTCGATTAGGTCCTCGTCCGAGTGGCTGACAAAATATAAAAATGGGGCGGTTTCTCCATACTCTTCTCCCATGAATAAAAAGGGTAAGAAGGGAGAGAGTAAAATGGTGGCTGCCGCTAGTTTTAATCCATCAAAGGAAATTAGAGTAGAGAGCCGATCGCCCCCAATTCTGTTTCCAGTTTGGTCATGGTTTTGAGAAAAAACAATGAATTGATGAGCCGGTTGGTCTTTGGATGAATTTCCATGTCTGCGCTTGCGATGAGGGGCATATTGTCCATCATAAACAAACCCCTCTTTAAAGGATTTAACCAACTGTTGAATCTGACCAAAATCTTGATAATATCGGTCATCCTCTCCGGTCAGCAAGGTATGCAGAACGTGATGGAAATCATCACACCATTGGGAGTCAAGTCCATATCCTCCCAATTCTTTGGGACGCAGCACCCGAACATCGTTTAAATCGCTTTCTGCCGTTATATAAAATTTTCGTCCTTCCTGCTCAGATAAGTCCGCCACCGCATCGGAAAGTTGCTGTAAAAAGGGCCGCGCTCCCATTTCAAAAATGGCTTGAATTGCATCTAAGCGTAATGCATCAATATGATAATCGCGCAGCCAATAGAGAGCATTTTCAATGAAAAAGTTGCGAACTCCATCGCTGTATTCTTCATCAAAATTCATCGCTTCTCCCCACAGGGGGCGATATTTATTGGTAAAATATGGCCCAAAATCCGGTAAATAATTGCCTTCGGGACCCAGATGGTTATAAACCACATCTATGATGACGGCAATGCCTTGTTGATGACAGGCATCTACCAATTCTTTTAATTTATCCGGTCCTCCGTAGGAATTCTGGACAGCAAAAGGAAACACGCCATCATATCCCCAGTTGCGATCGCCAGGAAATTGGGCGACGGGCATAATTTCAATGGCGTTAATTCCTAACTCTTTTAAGACTCCGAGACGGGGAATAATCGCCTCAAATGTTCCCTCGGGGGTAAATGTGCCAACGTGCAGTTCATAGATGATATACTCGGACAGAGGAAGGTTACACCAACTGCGATCGCTCCAGGAAAAGGCGTTCGGGTCCACCACTGCTGAGGCCCCATGTACCCCATCCGGTTGCAAATGCGCCGCCGGGTCCGGTCTCATCAGGTTCCCATCTAACTGATAGAAATATCGAGTGCCCGGTGTAATCCCTTCGGCAGTCGCCTTCCAGTATCCTTCCGCCTGCTGTTCCATCGCGATCGCCCGTTGTTTATCCTCGCCCGCAATCACCACCGCCACGTTCTTAAGGGTGGGTGCCCAAACTGTAAACTCACAGCGATCGTTCCCCAAATAATTAGAACCTAGTGTAACCGTCATACGTTTTAATAGAACCTACTGATTAGAGTGGGAATAGACCCTTGATGTCTCAACTAAACTCAATCCTGATTATTGCTGCAACCAGGGCAACGTTGCATCTTTCTAAAGAGAGAAGATTTAAGGGGCAAATTCGTTTACAATACCATCGCATTCAGAGGCGCATTCAGAGGGTATCGGCTAAACGGTATCAGAGGCAACCATTGCATTGTTTTTGAGCGATAAAACAATGCAATTCAACCCCTACCTAGAAGGGAATAGAAGGCCCTCTAAATCGTTTCTAGCAACTTCCACAGTTCCGGGTCGGTGAAATCAGAAACCGCCATTGACGCACCCAAATCTTTGAGATGCTGCGGCGATTGAGTCGAGGCAATGCCAATGGTGTAAATTCCAGCCCCCACCGCTGACCGAATCCCCGAGGGAGAATCCTCAAAGGCGACTGCCTCCGATGCGGAAATGCCTAATCCTTCCAATGCCATTCGATAAGGGAGCGGATCGGGCTTGCCAGCAGGTAAATTTTCTGCTAAGATTACCGACTCAAACATCTCGGTTAATCCTAATACTTGTAACATGAATTCTACATTTTTCGGGGGAGCATTTGTGACGAGCGATCGCAATAATTTCCGTTCCTCAGACCAGGCTAAAATATCGGACACCCCCGCCAATTGCTCCAGTTTTAAGGCGAGTTTGCGGAAGCGCGCTTCCTTTTCATCCGCAAGCTGCTTCCCCTCGGACGGTGAAAGTTGGGGTAACAAATCTTGAATAATTGCCTCAGTCAGCCGTCCGGTAATCCGGGATTGATAAAAGGCTTCATCAATCTCCATCCCATAGTCCCGCAACAGTTCCACCCAAGTTTCAAAGTGAGTGGGGTCACTGTTGCACAGGGTTCCATCTAAATCAAAAAGTAATGCGGATATCATTGTTTCTCCAGAAAGCCAGTAAACTGAGATTAGCCGAAAATTCAGTTTTTTGAATACCCATCTGAGGAATCCGAAAAACTCGTTGACGACAACCTGACAACCCTTGAGTCTGAAAATCTAAGGATGTTAAATTAAATGACCATCACCAAAGCCTTTGCCATTCTGGCCCCTGTTTCCGAACCCCACTTAATTTCCGGCAAGGAAACTTGCGATCGCGAGGGGAAAGTTGTCTTCGGAAGTGATGCCTGGGAACTGTTTCGGGAAGCGGATGAAATCAGAAAAGGTCAAGCGGTAGAAGTGTTTATCTACCCCTCCCATCCTGACTCCGATAAACCCCTTCTGATGTCCGTCGCATGGCATGGCATCTACCAAGGACACCTGCCTTCCCGTCGGGGTCGATATCCTGGAGAAAAGCGATTTCGCCCCGATTCAGCGCAACTGGATAAAAGCACCTGGGCGGTATTTTGGGAAGTGGAAAACTTGAGTGAATTGCCGGTGAGTGAACAGATTCCCATTGCCTCTTTCCATGCCCTCAATAAAAAAGCCCATGCCGATCGCCGCTTGCTGCCTCATGGACCCTTAATTGTTGAATATCCCTAACCCAGAGGGCGATCGCATCTCCACCCCTCCATCTCATTCTGCCTCAAATTATTGCGATCGCCTCTCCCTTTTGCAGTACAATACACATTCACCCCTAAAGGAGTCATCTTCCATGTATATCACAATCTATTCCGACGGAGCCTCTCGCCGTAACCCCGGCCCTGCTGGAGCCGGTGCAGTCCTCCTGGATGAACAGGGAAATATCCTCAACAAAGTCTGTAAATATCTAGGGGAAACCACCAACAATCAAGCCGAATATCAAGCCGCAATTCTCGGCCTAGAAACCGCCTTAGAAATGGGAGCAACCCGCGTCCAACTCCGCGCCGACAGTGAACTGATGGTCAAACAACTCCTCGGCCAATACCGCGTCAAAAAACCAGAATTAAAACCCCTCTATGACCAAGTAAAATCCCTCCTCAATCAATTTGAAAGCTACGCCCCCCCGGAACACGTCCGCAGAGCAGACAACGCCTTAGCCGACGCCGAAGCCAATCGAGCCATAGACGAATACCAAGCCTAACTCGATCGCTTTTTATTTTCCAATAAAAGCTAACCTAAATTTAGTCATTTCTTAACTGGGTACTAAGTACAAATCAAGTCGGTTCGTATCTAACTTCAACCTCACGACTTCACCGGAGCGTTAAGATCTAGCCCAGGTACAGAATTGGACTGCAAGTAAAGCGAAAACCGGGGTGAAGTAGGGTAGCCTTAGCCCAGGCTTGAGGGTAATTTAGAATCCAAGAAGAGCGGAAATGAGACCCTCTCTACCCTAGGAGGGTTGACGGATTAGGGTCAATTTAAAAATCACCTCGGTTTACCTCTTTTGATAGATTGCCCCTCAACTCACGGGGGGAATAGAGATTAAGCTAACCTAAGGTTAAGATATATTTAAAAAAAACGCTCTCCGAAACTGGGGGAGCGGCTAGAATGGCCGCTCTCAGGGGGATAGGGAAACCTCGGTTAAAAATAATTTCTATAGTAATCTTCCCAGATTTGGCCGAGGGACTCGATATATTTTTTCAAGAAAATAGCTAATTTCTTCTTAAAAATAATAAAAACTCTGAAGCGGCAAATCGCATATCAGCAGGGGATAGAGGAGGGTTACAGGGCGGGGTTAAACGGAAGATTGGGAATACAAAATATTAGTAATTCATCCCACAGGTAGATGATTTGTAGGTGGGTATTAGATACAAATGATATAAGTCTTTTACAGCGACAATTCTTATTATTGCCTGCTACAAGTCGTGTCCCATCCCTTTTTCCTCTCTCTCCTTTACCCCTCTGGAAAGGGGTCATCCGGATCATCCATTAGGAGTAGATAAGCGAGGAGAGAGAATAGCAGAATTGGTCGATCGCCCATCGGAAAATTTTCACTCTTGCCGACAATCACCACTCCTAGATCGTCTGCTTCTTAACGGAAAATCCTTCCTAGGGGTAACTTTATATATTGCCCAAAGGGAACTAGACTTGCCAATCCTTACACTTCTTTGGTTAATCCGAGAAAAAGAATGAATCAGCAAACTCAACCCTTTGTTTCTACAATCATTCCCGTGTTGAATGATCCAAAACGACTTCAAATCTGTTTGGAGGCATTAGAAAACCAGACCTATCCCAAACATCTTTATGAAGTTTTGGTGATTGACAATGGGTCCGATGAAAGTATTGAGCCAATCGTTCGCCAATTTAAGCAAGCGAAAATGCTCCTAGAACCTTCTCCTGGGTCCTATACCGCTCGTAATAAGGGAATTTTACACGCTAAAGGTGAAGTTCTGGCTTTTACGGATGCCGATTGTATTCCCCAGTCCGATTGGTTATTCAAGGGAACGGCTCATTTATTATCGGTTCCCAATTGTGGTTTAGTGGGGGGTAAAGTTCTGTTTTCCTTTAAAAATCCCCACCGTCCAACCGCTGCTGAACTCTACGACCAGTTTTTCTTTTTGCAGCAAGAATATTATCTGGAATATCAACAATTTGCTGCGACGGCCAATGTTTTTACTTATAAACAAGTGTTTGAGCAAGTCGGGTTATTTAACTCGATGCTGAAATCAGGAGGCGATCGCGAATGGGGAAAGCGCGTTTTTGCGGCGGGTTACACCCAAAGTTTTGCTGCTGATGCTGCTATCTGTCATCCCGCCCGAGATTCGGTGCAAAAACTCCAGAGAAAGGTGACGAGAGTGGCTAGGGCCACCTATGATCTCAACCGCCATCGCCCCAATTTTCCGTTAGTTCTCCTCAAGTTTATCCTCGCAGACCTCAAGCCCCCATTGCGAATTTGGTTTAGAATTGGAAATAACAATAGACCCAATGATCTACCCTACAAACTAGAGTTTATGACTCTTTTAATCTGGATGAAGTGGGTTAAAGCCAGGGAAAAAGTTAAGCTATTGTTCACGGATTTCCTACCTAATCAACCGGGACTTAAATTACCGAGGCCCGTGAATGCTGAAATCAGCAAACGGAGAAAAATGGAGAAGTCCAACCGCTCAATTTAGAATGAATTTTTCCAGATATTGAGATAAGTGGCGAGTGAAATTATTTTTAAATCCGATAAAAAACTCTGCCAAAACACCAAATTTTATAAATCAGGGATACGCATCAAAATTCGGGAAAAATCTAACTGCACCATCACGGGATGAGAAACAGCGATGAGAATAGCTTTGATTGTCAGACACTTTCCAGTATTATCCCAAACTTTCATTTTGAATCAGATTACGGGCTTGATTGATCGCAATCATGAAGTAGATATTTATCCCCTAGAAGGTATCCCCGCCCAAAATTTGGAAAAAGTGCATCCGGATGTAGAGAAATATCACCTCCTCGATCGCACCTATCCCTTACCGGAAATTAGCTCAAATTATGCCATTCGTTGGCTGAATGGGTTGAAATTATTTGCCGCGAATTTCTCCAAAAATCCCGGAACGGTGTTGCGATCGCTCAACGTTTTTAAATATGGTACCCCAGCGGCAACCTTCTGGTTACTCCATGTCGCCATCCCCACCCTGGACAAAAAACCTTATGACATCATTCATTGTCAATTTGGGGACCTGGGATTAAGAGGAATTTCTTTTCGGGATATCTGTTTCCCTTCTGCAAAATTAGTTACAACCTTTCGCGGCTTTGATATTAGCCTGTACCTGAGGGAACAGGGCGATCGCGTTTACGAACCCCTATTTGAACAGGGCGACTTTTTCATGACCAACTGCGACTATTTCAAGCGCGAACTGATCCGCATTGGCTGTGACCCCAATCGCCTCGCTGTGGTCCGTTCCGGACTAGAACCTCGGGACTTCACTTTCTCCCCCCCTCGTCCTCCTGCCGATGGAAAAATCCGCATTACCACTACGGGACGACTCAGTGAAAAAAAGGGAATTGAATACGCAATTCGCGCCGTGGCTCAACTGGTCCCCGAATATCCTAATTTAACCTATCAAATTATTGGCGATGGTCCTTTAAAACCGGAATTAGAACAATTAATTGACGAACTGGGCGTCAAAGATTCAGTCCAGTTACTCGGCTGGAAAACTCAGCCAGAAATTCAAGAGATTTTAGCGAACTCTCATCTGTTTATGGCTCCGAGTGTCACCGCTGCCGATGGCGACTGCGATGCGCCGATTAATGTTTTAAAAGAAGCAATGGCGATGGGGTTGCCCGTAATTAGTACCTATCATGGAGGAATTCCAGAATTAGTCCGAGATGGGATTTCCGGCGTTCTCGTTCCGGAACGAGATGCTCAGGGATTAGCTGAGAAAATCAAGGTTCTAATTGAGCATCCGGAACAGTGGGCGCAACTGGGTCAATCTGGGCGCATGGAAGTAGAAACCCATTACAATATTAACCCCCTCAACGATCGCCTCGTGGATATTTATCAGCAGGCACTCAACGCTCCCCCAAAAGCCCAGTCACCCCAACCCTCTCCCTGGATTCCCGTTCAAAATGAATAATCTGCGGGACTTGATTTTTAGCGAATTTACCGAATTTTTAACCAACAGACAGTTTAAGGAGATATTAACCATGCCTGAACCTCAAGTTACTCTTGTTGTTGTTCCTCGGGAACGGTTTAGTTGTACCCGTGAATCCTTAGAAAGCATTTATCAATATACGGATATTCCGTTTAAATTAGTCTATGTAGATGGCAACTCTCCCGATGGAGTGCGCCAATATTTAGAAGAACAAGCCCGCTTGCACGAGTTTAACCTAATTCGAGTTAATCGTTATTTATCCCCGAATAAAAGTCGCAATATTGGCTTGAGTCAGGTTAAAACAAAATATGTCGCGTTCCTAGATAACGATGTCGTTGTCAGTGCCGGATGGTTGGAACGATTGATTGACTGTGCGGAAGAAACCAATGCCACCGTTGTTGGTCCTCTGATGTGCCAAGATAAACCCGTTCATGAAATCGTCCATTTTGCTGGAGGAGAGTCCCATATTTGGACGGACAACAATGGAGAACATCCCCGACGCCGACTGCGGGAAAAAATGTATAAGCAAGGGAAACGGGTGGCTGAAGTGCGCGACGAACTTCAGCGACATGAAACGGAATTGGCTGAGTTTCATTGCGTTTTGGTGCGTCGTTCGATATTTGATCGCCTCGGACCCCTGGATGAAGCGATGCTGAATACAAAAGAACATCTCGACTTCTGTATGAGTGTCCGAGAAGCGGGGGAAACCGTCTATTTTGAGCCTGCATCCCTGGTGACTTATGTTCCCGGTCCTCCCCTAGAATTGACCGATTTACCCTTCTATATGCTGCGATGGAGTGATGCATGGCAGTTGAATAGTTTGCACCGCTTACGGGATAAATGGAATCTGGACGAAGATGCTTATTTTCAAGTGAAGTATAAACGGATGGGATGGCGGCGCAGAAAGTCAATTTTGATGCCGTTAAGTGAACGGTTGACTTTTGGGATTAAAAGTGGCTTTTTTGAACGGCGGATTCTCTGTCCTTTGGACAAGTTGCTCAACCGTTACTTGAGCGATCGCTACGTCAAACAGCAATCTGAACCCATCGAAATTAAACCCGTGATGCCAACAGAAACTCAACCCAAGGAACAGAACAAACCCACTCCCTCACTATCTCAATCTTAAGCTTTCTGCGTAGGGTGGGCAATGCCCACCCTACAATTGCTACAATTGCTGTACTTTCTTAATCTCCAGTCGGTAAACGAAATATGCGACCCGAATACATTTATACTCCCCAGAGCGAACTCCGACATCCGAAACGAATGTTCCGACAAATGTGGCGGGATTTGCTGGCAGCGCGATCGCTCGCATGGCGGCTGATGGTTAGGGATATCAGCGCTCAATATCGCCAGTCCTTTCTAGGAATTGCTTGGGCATTTATTCCCCCGATCGCAATGGCAGTGGGATTTACTCTAGCCGGAAATGCTAGAGCCATTTCCATTGGGGAAACCGACATTCCCTATCCCGCTTATGTCATGTTTAGCACCGCACTTTGGCAAACCTTTGTGGAATCCTTACAAGGTCCCGTTCAAGCCTCAACCGATGCTAAACCCATGTTAGCCCGAGTTAAATTTCCCCGCGAAGCTTTAATTTTAGCAAAATTAGGGGAAGTGGGGTTTAATTTTGGCATCAAAATGATTTTAATTTGCGCCTTATTTCTGATATTTCGAGTCCCCGTCAGTTGGACCATCATTTTAGCGCCAGTTGCCTTAATTCATTTAATTTTACTCGGGACATTTTTCGGTATTTTATTAGCCCCCCTCGGTCTTTTATATAAAGATGTTTCCAAAGGATTAACCATGCTTACGGGATTGTGGTTATTTATCACCCCAGTGGTTTATCCCGTTCCGGAGGAGGGAACCTTTGCAACAATCGTTAAACTAAATCCCGTGACCCCCTTACTCGTCACCACCCGAGAGTTAGCCACCACAGGAATTCTGACCCAGCAGACTGGGTTTTGGGTTGCCAGCTTGTTCACTTTACTGGGATTAGTGGTAACTTGGGTAGGATTCCGAATTGCCTTGCCATTTGCGATCGAAAGAGTGAGTTCCTGATGATAGTCGAAGAATTGAAACAACAAGATTTTACCCCTCCCACTTCCGATGATTCTGATTTGTTGGTTTCGGTGGAAAACCTGTCTAAGAAATTTTGCCGAAATTTAAAGAAATCTTTGCTCTATGGGGTGCGAGATATTGCGGCTGAATTAATTGGAGGGGGGAGAAAAAGCGATGTGCTGCGAGAGGGAGAATTTTGGGCGCTCCGTGATATTGAGTTTGAACTTAGACGGGGGGAGGCCCTGGGATTAGTAGGAGCGAATGGAGCCGGAAAAAGTACCCTTTTAAGGATTATTAGTGGGTTAATCCATCCAGATACTGGCTCGGTGAAAATCCGAGGCCGCGTTGCCCCTTTAATTGCCTTGGGAGCGGGATTTAATCCCATTTTAACCGGGCGAGAAAATATTTATGCCAATATGTCAATTTTGGGGTTACCCACCCGAGAAATTGAGGAACGCTTTGATGAAGTGGTGGAGTTTGCGGAGATTGCCGATGCCATTGATGCGCCGGTTCAAACCTATAGTTCAGGGATGGCGGCGCGATTAGGATTTGCTTGTGCGGCTCATATTAATCCAGATATTCTGTTGATTGATGAGGTGTTAGCTGTCGGAGATGTCAAGTTCAAAATTAAGTGTCATCGCCGCTTGGCTGAATTGCGGGAAACGGGGACCGCTTTTATTCTGGTGTCCCATAATTCCCACAGTTTGCTGAATGTTTGCGATCGCTCGATTTATTTGAAGAAAGGACAACTGATTACCTCCGGGGAAACTGAGTCAGTGATTCGCCACTATGAGGAAGACCTCTGTTTGAGTGGTACCGATAAAGCAACCGGCGCAATGGTCCTCCCGCCAAAATCCCCCGAGGAAAGCATGGGGTTAGATATTACCCAGGTTTGTTTTAAAGATGAAGCAGGAAATATTTTAGAATATGTCAATTCTGGAGAACCGGCTTGTTTATCCGTTGAATGTAAGTCGTCGGGCTATTTTGAGAATGCCAATTTAGGGTTTTTGCTCACGGGATTAGGAGGCGATCGCGAGTATGTGTTATATCTCACGACAGCCAGTGATAATGAGTTATTGGAAATCTCCCCAGGACGAGTGGAAATTCAGATGCACTTGCCGCAGTGCGGTTTAGTTCCCGGTGCATATAGTGCCAAGATTTATATCAGAACCGGGGTGAAATCCTTGGATATTGTAGAATCCTTTAGATTTACTGTGAAATCTAATAAAGTAACCAGCCGCTGTCTGTTTTATCAACCCCGGAGTTGGAAAGTGCTTCATCATCAGGATTAGGGATGATAGAGTGCGTCTGGCGTTTTCTCGTGACGGGGCTTAAGCGCGTCACGCACTCTTGGCGGCTCTGCCGCCGGTACCTTTAATGAGGATTTGAAGCCGTGATAGGTACAATAATAGGCCGCTTAAACCCTTGCTTGCGGACTGGAGGCAGAGCCTCCAGATTGCGTGACGCGGCAGAAGCCCCCTCACGAGGAAGCGAGGAAACACTCTACCTCTA
Source organism: Laspinema palackyanum D2c (assembly GCF_025370875.1). Taxonomy (NCBI): domain Bacteria; kingdom Bacillati; phylum Cyanobacteriota; class Cyanophyceae; order Oscillatoriales; family Laspinemataceae; genus Laspinema; species Laspinema palackyanum. Next base: position 108,884 of record NZ_JAMXFD010000009.1, on the reverse strand, counting down.
GGTAGAAATCCGGGTTAAAAGTTATCCCGATTGGGGGGTTGACATCAGGTTTGAGCTTTGTTAGGTTTAGTCTATCTAGGACTACATTCAATTGACTCATTAATTCTCATCATCATGTTAAACCGCAGCCCCTTCTTTTATTTTTGGTTTATCTTGGTTCACCGGCAGTGAATCCATTTTGACATGGAAACCGCTGGTGAACCGCAGAAGCAACGCTGCGGTTTTTTGTTGGTTTGAAACACTCTCTCGCAAAGGAAAAAGGCGATCGCCATGACATCCCATCTCCCTAACTGGTTTTTTGGTTTTTATTTTTGGCTCAGAAAGAGTTCTGGGTAGGTTTTGTCATGATGCCAAATCGCCTGAGCCCGGAACTTTAAAAAGGTTCCGGGCTTTTTTATCGTCCATCTTGATTATTTGTACAAAAGGAGTAATTCCATGAAAAATGCCAAACTCGTCAACAAATCTCATCCCACGGAACAAACCGCCATTTCTATCGGCGATCGCACCACGATCGGGGGCCAAGACTTATTAATTATCGGCGGTCCCTGTGCCGTGGAAAGTCTCGAACAAATGGAAACCGTCGCCCGTCACCTCGCCCATGCACCCGTGCAAATGTTACGCGGTGGCGTCTTCAAACCCCGCACCTCCCCTTACTCGTTTCAAGGCATGGGAGATGCGGGGTTAACTATTTTATCTGGGGTGCGTCAGCGCTATGGGATTCCCGTGGTGACGGAGGTAATGTCCGTTCATCAAATTGAAAGCATTGTTGCCCACGCGGATATGTTACAAGTGGGCAGTCGGAATATGCAAAATTTCGACTTGCTCAAAGCATTAGGGGAAGCGGGTAAACCCGTGTTGTTGAAGCGGGGACTGGCAGCGACCCTGGAAGAATTTGTGTTTGCTGCTGAATATATCCTCAGTCATGGGAATCCGGATGTGATTCTCTGTGAACGGGGGATCCGTAGTTTCGATTCCTTCACGCGGAATATTCTGGATTTGGGGGCAGTGGTGGCCCTGAAACAGATTACCCATTTGCCGGTGATGGTGGACCCGTCTCATGCCGCCGGTAAGCGAGAATTAGTGGCAGGATTGGCAAGGGCGGCAGTGGCAGCAGGGGCCGATGGGTTGATTATTGAGTGTCACCCGGAACCGGAACAGTCGGTTTCTGATGCGAGACAGGCTCTTTCGCTTCCCGAGATGGTAGAGTTGGTGCAGAGTTTGGGTCCGGTGGCAGCAGCAGTCGGGCGTCGGGTGCGTGGGGTGGAACCTGTGCGGGAATTATCAGCAGCTTAATAGGTGGGGGAGACTCCGATCAGTTCCGGGTTGTCTGGAAAATTTGAGTCTCCCACTTCTACAGGAAAACGCCAGTTAGAGGGGGTATCTTGTCGCGCTGGATGAGTTGTGGGTACAATAAAAGTATCTGGGTGAATTACAAGGCCGGGGTATCTTCACCCTAAAGGTGGATGATCCCGATGGGTGTCATGGGTCATGGGTCATTGGTCATTTGTTCTTAATCACAAATGCCTTTACCCGAAAGGTTTATGATAGGGATGAGTGAGCGATCGCCCAGGTCCTCCAACCTCCGGAAACTCTCAAACGAACAATCCCTGGATTGAGGAATGGTCCGACTGCAACACCTCACCCATTTGACATCTACAATCTGGCTGATTCCGAGAGAGTAGGGTAATTGTTCAAGAGTCAACAGTTCCGAGTTAGACTGCGATCGCCCCGATTCTGGTGAAAAAATCGTTCCCTGATCTGATCCGTTTCCCGAGTAGATCTGCTGAAAAATCTCCCGGTTGTATGTTTTTGTTGTATTTCAACTGAGTTGCCCATTATAAATTACTGATCTAGCCACTAAAACCCACTTATGACCGAAATATTTGGAGACTTCATTGAGGATTTGCCCTCGGGAACGGAATATTTGATTTTGGGATTTTCTCCCGCTTCGATTCCCCTCAAACAGCGATGGCGAAACAATGGATTATCGGCGGATTTTCTGGCAGACTATTTAACAACGTTTTTTCCAAATAGTGAGGAAACCGCTTCACCTCCGGATAAAAAAGCCGAAATCCAATGTGCAGTCAGCTACATTGCCAATGAACTCCTAGAAAATGCCATGAAGTTTAGTGCACAGGCTCCGGGAGCTCCGATTAGTATTCAACTCCACTTAAATCCTGAAAGAATTGTTTTTGTTACCACTAATAGTATTTGCCGTGAGAAAGTGCGGGAATTTAAGGGATTTTTAAAACTGTTAAGCACTGAGGATCCCCTAGAACTCTACATTAAGCAAGTGGAAAAAAATGCCCAAGAGGGTGGCAGCAGCACCTCGGGAGTGGGTTTTCTGACCATGATCAACGACTATGACGCTAAGATAGGGTGGAAATTTCAAGATATGAACGCGGAGCAAAAAGCGATCGCCGTAACCACAATGGTACAACTCTTATTATAGACTCATTAATATCACGCTCCTCGGACCCCTATCCGTTTCTATCCTGTTGCCGGTGGGACAGGTGCTCCAACAGAGCGCGGCGCAAGTGATCAGAGGTGCTCACGGCTCCCAGGGTCAGTGTTATCAATGAACTGGAGGGGTAATTCTACTGAACACTATCCCGGCATTGTCCCGTACCATGAACTAGGGAGTGATTCGGCGAGCATCGGTCCGAGTGGGTGAGTGCATCGACTAGAACCGGAGAAAAACGAGAGAGGAGGCAATCCAATCTGGGCAAACTACGGTTAGGAGCGGCAATCTGACCCTCTTACTCCTTATAACCTTAACCCGAGATCCCTTATTAACGATTGACTACTGATGATGGAAATTAAGACTGACGATTATCGCCTGTGGTATGAGAATGAAACCTCGACACTAAACTGCCTGGGTTCCCTGCGGTTGAATGGTATGGATGAATATGACCCAATTATCCAACTCCTCGAAAGCGCGATCGACCAAGAACCGGAGACGATGATTCTCAATCTCAAGGGCCTAGAATTTTTAAATAGCTCGGGGATCAACGTGCTTTCCAAGTTTGTGATTAAAGTACGGCAGAAAAAGAATGTGAATCTGATTGTCAAAGGTTCTAAAAAGCTACTGTGGCAGGGAAAATCATTGAAGAACTTACAGCGACTGATGCCGTCTTTAGAACTCGAATGGGAATAGGGAGAGACCCCAGGGGAGGGGGTGGTCATAAGGGGCATAACACCCGTCGCTATCCCGTAGGCGACAGGGGACTGCTTTAACAAGGGTAGCTCAAGGGTCAAAGCGGCTGATTGCCCTCAGTTGAATCCCTGGTCCTCTTTCAAGTCTTCAAAACTACTTTAAAGCGACCTCAACCGGAGCTTTACCGCTAGAACTTTTATAAGGCTTGAACCAGGCGAGTACAACGGGGTAAATGCGGCAAACGTCACGCGATCGCCAAAGGAAGAAATTAAGTCTATGTGGGAAGAGACAGTAACAAGAGAACAGCTCCTTTTGGAGGTCCAGACCCTGCGCCGTGAAGTGGAAATGCTCAAGCAGGAAAAAAATGACCTGGAGATCCTACTGGAGAATACCACGGAACACTGCGATAATATCGAAGCGGAACTGTTAAAAGCCAAAGAGGTGGCAGAAGTGGCCAGCCGTGCTAAAAGCGAATTTTTAGCGAATATGAGCCACGAATTGCGAACCCCTTTAAATGGGATTTTAGGCTATGCCCAACTGATGTTGGAAGAAGAAGAAGACCTCACGGAACAACAACAACTCGACCTGACTAAAATTTATCAATGCGGCGAACATCTCTTAACTTTAATTGCCGATATTCTGGATATTGCTAAAATCGAAGCTTGCCGATTAGAAATCGATGCCCAAGAATTTCATTTTCCCCTCTTCCTTAAGGGAATTTGCGATTTATTTGATATGAGATCTAAACAAAAGGGGATCACGTTTACTTGTGAGCGGGTTACTCCTTTACCCAGTGGCATTTACACGGATCAGAAACGATTACGGCAAATTTTGATTAATTTATTAGGAAATGCGATTAAGTTTACGGATTCCGGTTTAGTTGCTTTTAAAGTGGGCTATGCGGTGAATGGACAGTGGTGCAAGAGCGATCGCCCCCCAGGTTGTTGTTCCCTCCCCAGTAGTAACGGGACCACCGAGGAACTTAAGCCAGAACCGCAAAACATGGGACATCTGTCCCCCCGAAAAATTCGCTTTGAAATTCAAGATACAGGCATCGGCATTCCCGAGGAAATGCTCAACGAAATTTTTCTTCCTTTCCATCAAGTGGGTGATAAAAGCCGCATGGCAGAAGGAACCGGACTGGGACTCGCTATTAGTAAAAAATTAGTAGAAATGATGGGAGGAGAACTCCATGTTATCAGTCGTGTCGGCGAAGGGAGCATCTTTTGGATGGAGTTGGAGTTGCAAGAAATTCCCGAATGGGTAGATAGCAACTCCTTACCCTTAAGAATCGGAAATTAACCCTCAAAACACCGAAGGAAAGGGGAAACCTGATTCCTTTTTTTTAGGCATTTTTTTACCCAAAAACGGCGGGACGACTGCTGGATAAAATGGAATGTAAATTGACCACCTGGCCAATCACGGCGATCGCAGGGGCCTCAAATCCACTCTCTTCAACCCGCTGGACAATGGTTTCTAAGGTGCCAATCAGTTCTTCTTGATCCGGGCGGGTCCCCCATCTAATTAAGGCGATCGGGGTCTCAGGACTCAGCCCTGCATTCAGCAATTCCCGGGTAATATAGGGTAAATTATGCACCCCCATATAGACGGCGATGGTTTCTGAACCTTGGGCGATCGCCTGCCAATTCACCTGGGGTCGATATTTCCCCACCGTCTCATGTCCCGTGACAAACGTCACCGAAGAACTATATCCCCGATGGGTTAGGGGAATTCCCGCATAAGCAGGGGCCGCAATTCCTGAAGTCACTCCCGGGACCACCTCCACCGCCACCCCAGCGGCAATTAAATCCTCCATCTCTTCCCCACCGCGCCCAAATACAAAGGGATCCCCGCCTTTTAACCGCACCACAACGGCATGAACCTGCGCCTGTTCAATTAAAATTTGAGTCGTCTCATCTTGCTTCAACGAATGCCGTCCCCGGCGTTTTCCGGCATTAATTTGTTCAGCATGAGGATTAATCAGGGCGAGAATTTGCGGACTGACTAAGGCATCATAAATCACCACATCCGCACATTCTAAGAGGGTTTTGCCCTTAATCGTCAGCAAACCCGGGTCTCCTGGTCCTGCGCCGACTAAATACACTTTGCCCAATGTCTTGGCCTTTGGTCCGCTTGAGTTTGAAGATTGTACTACCATATTGACTCAACTTTAATCCTTGACTTTAGTTGCTCTGAATCGGTCCGATTGACCTGGGTTTATCGCGTTAAAATGTATCAATAATATCGAAAAAAGATTTGGATCAGGGAATTCCCGACCGCTCTGTTATTTATAGTTTAGGCTATTTGTAATCTGGATGACAATTCGTATCATTGATTACCAGAATCGGTTATCCATGAAAGGATTGCATTTAGATTATCCGATTTTTGCATGGGTGGGAAGGGAACCACGGATTTCACGGATTTTCACGGAGTTGGAGGGGGGGAAGGAATGGATTTTGAGGCATTGTTTACGGTGCACTGCAATCTGCCGAGAGAGGGGCCCGGAAGTGATGAGGCGACGCGGGAGGCACTTCGCCGGTTGCCTCCGTTGCCGCGATCGCATCACGATTCGGCAAGCAGATCTGGGGGCCTTAGAGGACCCTCCAGGTAGTTTTGACCTGATTGGGTCAGAAGGGGCCATCTATCTCTTGGGGTTTGCTAACGGATTGCGCTTGTGGCATCCCCTCTTGCCGGAACGTTTGTAGTAACCCCTTTAGGGGTTAAATCAAGATGACTCAATCAAGGAGTCACTACGAACGTTCCCTAATCATCGAACTTGTAAAGTTCGCAACCGATTCAGGGCCGCCGCGAGTTCCAGAGGACGAAACCGCACTAAATCCCCTTCCGGAAACCGAGTTAACACATCTAATCCTTGTTCATCAATATCCGCCATCACCCGATCGAGAATCTCCCGTAGCGATCGCCTGCCATCCATGTAGCGGTCCTTCCCATACACCATTGCCGCCGCGATCGCCCGTAATTGTCCCGGGTCCACAATTTGCTCAACGGCAGTTAAATCAATGTCTTCTACGCCAAACCGCACTTCATCCACATCTCGCACTTTCAGACGCACATCCCGTTTCCCAGAACTGGGATCAAGACTGTTGGGAATGGGGATGCGGTTGGGAATACTCCCGAACTCTTGTCCCCCTTCCGATTGCCGACCCGTGGCATATTCTGCGGCAACTGCTTTGGCGCGATCGGTGACATCATAAGCTACAAAATTATCCATTGCCACGGCGCGATCGGCCACATCAAAATAATCACCGCTGCCTCCCATGACTAAAATGGTCGAAACGCCTAGAGTAGTCAGGGATTTAATTTTATCAATAAACGGTGTAATGGGTTCTTTTTCTTTCGCAATTAACGCTTGCATTCGGCGATCGCGAATCATAAAATTAGTCGCTGCCGTATCTTCATCCACCAATAATACTGTTGTGCCTGCTTCCAATGCTTCCATAATATTAGCAGATTGTGAGGTGCTGCCGCTGGCATTTGCCGTGGAAAACTGTTGGGTAGAACGACCTTGGGGTAAATGATTGATAAAGGGTGAAATATCCACTCCGACGACGCTACGACCATCTTCTGCCCGGATTTTCATCGCCCCTGGATCGGTGATGACAAATTCTCGACCATCGCCGGGAATGTGATTATAAACCCCGACTTCGATCGCCCGGAGTAAGGTAGATTTGCCATGATAACCGCCTCCGACAATGAGGGTAATTCCCGAGGGAATTCCCATGCCGATAATGTTGCCGCGATTGGGACAGTTAAATTCTACTTGGAATGACTCCGGAGAGACGAAGGGAATTGCTTCCGTGGCAATTAATGGGCGATCGTCTACGCCACTGCGGCGAGGTAGAATGGCACCATTGGCAATAAAGGCGATTAGATTCTGTTCTGGGAGGCGATCGCGCAACCAGTCGGCATCTTCAATGGTTTCCACCTGAGTGCGAATTTTCGACTGATTCAGATTGCGGTAAAACAGCGCCTTTTCTACAATTTTGGGGATATCATCGCAGAGCATTTCCCCGGCGAGATGGCCCAAAATTCGCCGTCCTTGGGCGGGAAGTCCGACGTTGAAGCGAATTTCCACCCAATCGGAATTGATGGTAGCACAACTGCGTTCTAGGACCTCTTGAGTTACCTTGGCGATCGCAATTTGACCACTTTTCCCCGTTCCCCGTCGGGTGGAAACCTGCCTCGCCGCCTGAGAAAATTCCCGCGTGAGATAATCTCCCAACGCAATATTTCGACTCCGAGACTGATATAATTCCTCGGGAAAACCCGCTACCGATTGAGGTACTCGCACGGAAAGTTTACTCGGTGATGCAAACGGGTCTCCCTGAACATAATCGATAGACAGGGTAAAATCCGAGAATTTGTAGCGACCCTGGATATCTTTATACGCCTTATAACTTCGGCCATCCAATTGATTTAATTGCTGTCGTAACTGTTGATATTGCATGAGTGTCTACAGAAAGATAACCCCGAGTTAGAACGATGAATTTCGGCTATCCCGAAGTTCAGTCCTCAGTCCCAATTATCCCACACTATGAACCATTAATTCAAAATCCAGCTCAACCTCACGACTTGAGTCGTTTTCTCCAATGTTCGTAGTAACGACTTCAGTCGTTCTCTCCAATGTTCGTAGTAACGACTTCAGTCGTTCTCTCCAATGTTCGTAGTAACGACTTCAGTCGTTCCCCCAGTCATTACCAAATCGAAAGGGCGCATAACTTGCGCCCCCAATCATTCAAGAATTTATGATTCGTAATATCCTCAAAAACGTCGAACTGATGTGACCCTATCCTGAGTTGAGAAAAACCGATCGCTTACCCTCTCAGTCGGGTCATGATGGGGGGATAAATAACAAAATCCGATGAATTACGCCACCTCTTGATGACCGATCGCCCGGTCGATAAAACGCTTCCCCGCAGCGATCGCCACCTCGGGAGTGGGATAGGGTTTCGTATCGCTGAGGACCTCCGTTTCTGAGGCAAGGCACAAGGGACGGTATCCATCAGTTCCGGGAAAGACCAAAATGGTCCAATCCCGATAGTTGACCTGATGGGGTTTTGCCGTTTGCAAGTCCCGATTGGGGTTCATGATTGCCCTTCCTTTTTAATAAACCGTCTTAACATACAGGACATTCCCCCGCGATTCCGTCACCGCGCAAACAACTGGACCCCGGGAGTCCTTCTTGTCCCCTCCCCTTGCCAAGGGGAGGGGACCGGAGAATCACCCTCAACCTAAAAAACCTACTCTTGTAAGACCCTTGCGAATGTAAGGGGTTTCTCCCCCAGGAATTTCCAGGAAATGGGGAAATTGGACAGGGTTCTGAATCGGAGCGTATAGTGATGATATGCTGTCTCATTCTGATGCTCTATGCCCAGACGCATCACTATTCAAGCTCATTTGAGTGTAGTAGAACTGGAAACTCGCTATCGCCACTCCAAAGACCCGGTAGAACGCACCCATTATCAAATCATCTGGCTGTTGGCAAAAGGCTTTGCCACGGAACAGGTGGCGGAGGTGACGGGGTATTGTCGGGATTGGATCCGGCAGGTGGCGCGTCGTTATAATAAGGAAGGCAGCGCCGGACTGGGCGATCGCCGTCATGAGAACCCGGGTGCCGAACCGTTGCTGTCTCCCCAACAGGAAACCGAATTATGGGAAGCACTCCAAGGCCCCCCTCCCAATGGCGGATTGTGGAATAGTCGCACCGTTGCAGAGTGGATATCGGAACGGATTGCCCGTCCGGTGGCACTGCAACGGGGATGGGACTACCTCCAACAGATCAAAGCAAGACTCGCGACTGAAGGGACTCTCAACGGATAAGACTGCCTCATGGAGGTTGTTACACTCCCAAATCCAACTCCCACAGGACTGACACTTATTTTGAGAATCCACCCTAAATCCTGTAGGGGCGATTCGTGAATCGCCTCTACAGATTTAGGAAGAATGCTGTCCAATTCCGAGTAGAATTTGTCCGGGGTTAGGGGTCAGGAGACTGGCAATTTTAATCAATTGTTGTGCCAAACTCTCCGGGTCCTGCGCTGCCACTCTCCCCCTCTCATCACCTTGATTACACTCATGTCTGCAAATTCTTCTAGGCAAAATACGCCGGTCCCTTGGCATACATTCGACATCGATACCACCCTGGAAAAACTCCAGGTTGATCCCGCGACGGGATTAAGCACTGCGGAGGTATCGGAACGCTTGCAGAAGTACGGCCCTAATGAACTGCAAGAAACTGCCGGTCGCAGTCCGTGGATTATTTTACTGGATCAGTTCAAAAACATTATGTTATTGATGCTGATCGGGGTTGCTTTTATTTCAGGATTTTTGGCTATTCAGCAGCGAGAGTTTCCCAAGGATGCGGTGGCGATTATGCTAATCGTGATTCTGAATGGGGTATTGGGCTATCTTCAGGAAACCAGGGCGGAAAAAGCCCTCGCTGCGTTGAAAAGTTTGGCCTCTCCTCTGGTCCGAGTTCTGCGGGATGGAAAACTGCTGGAAGTCGCCTCAACGGACGTGGTCCCGGGAGATTTGATGTTTTTGGAAGCGGGGGTGCAGGTGGCAGCCGATGCCAAACTCCTAGAAGAGTCTAATTTGCAAATCCGCGAGTCTGCTTTGACGGGGGAGGCGCATTCGGTAGAAAAAGATGCGCTGATCCAGTTGCCGGAGAATACATCCCTGGGCGATCGCCTGAATATGGTCTTTTGTGGCACGGAAGTGGTCAAGGGACGGGCTAAGGCGATCGTGACTGGCACCGGAATGCGTACGGAATTGGGTAAAATTGCCACTTTGATTCAGGGGGTGGAAAGTGAAGATACTCCCCTGCAACAACGGATGACTCAACTCGGGAATGTGTTGGTCACGGGGTCCTTAATTCTGGTGGCGATCGTGGTCATTGGGGGCACCCTGGTTGAGGGAATGTCAGCATTTAATCATCTGTTAGAAATTTCCCTGAGTATGGCGGTGGCGATCGTCCCCGAGGGGTTACCGGCAGTGATTACCGTGACTCTGGCCCTGGGGACCCAGCGCATGGTTAAGCGTCATGCCTTAATTCGCAAATTGCCTGCGGTGGAAACTTTGGGGAGTGTTACCACAATTTGCTCGGATAAAACCGGCACGTTAACTCAAAATAAAATGGTGGTCCAAGGGGTGGAAACTCCGAGTCACAGCTTCACGGTGACGGGAGAAGGATATCAACCCACGGGAGATTTTTTAGGTGAAAATGGGACAAAAATTGGGGTGGGTAAGTTAGGGGAGTATCCCGAACTGGAAACCCTGCTGTTGAGTTGTGTGCAGTGCAATGATGCAGTGTTGCAGTACGAGAATAATGACTGGGCAATTGTGGGGGACCCGACGGAAGGGGCGTTACTGGTGTTAGCGGGTAAGTTGGAATTCACTGGCGATCGCCTCTCTCCCCAACTGCCTCGAATCAGTGAGTTTCCTTTCTCCTCGGAACGCAAACGGATGAGTGTCATCTCTCAAGTTTCTAATCCTGAATTTGCGGTTCTGAGTCAGGATTCAACGCCCTTCGTGATGTTTACCAAAGGGTCTCCTGAGTTAACCTTAGACTGTTGTACTCAAATTCTGATGGGTAACCAGATTCAACCCCTTTCGGAGGTGCAACGACAGCAGGTTTTAGACCGGAATAACGATTTAGCAGCTAGGGGGTTGCGGGTTCTCGGATTTGCTTATAAACCGTTAACGCAAGAACCGCCAGAGAGTTCAGAAGACCAGACGGAACGGGAGTTAGTTTGGTTGGGAATGGTGGGAATGTTAGATGCACCCCGACCAGAAGTGCGTGAGGCGGTGGTGAAATGTCGCAGGGCGGGGATTCGACCGATTATGATTACGGGAGATCATCAACTCACCGCGATCGCCATTGCCCAGGATTTGGGAATTGCTCAAGAGGGCGATCGGGTCCTCATCGGTCAAGAGTTGGAAGAAATGCCCCAAGAGGAGTTAGAACGGGAGGTGGATCACGTTAGTGTATATGCCCGAGTCTCTCCGGAACATAAGCTCAGAATTGTCCAAGCGTTGCAGAAACGGGGTAAATTTGTCGCGATGACCGGGGACGGGGTAAACGATGCACCAGCCCTCAAACAAGCGGATATCGGGATTGCAATGGGGATTACGGGAACCGATGTGAGTAAAGAAGCCAGCGACATGGTACTTCTGGATGATAATTTTGCTACCATTGTTGCTGCGACGGAAGAAGGGCGAGTAGTTTATACGAATATTCGCCGGTTTATTAAATACATTCTCGGGTCTAATATTGGGGAATTGCTGACGATCGCCGCTGCACCTTTGTTAGGATTACCCGGTGTTCCCCTCACGCCGTTACAAATTCTCTGGATGAATCTGGTGACGGATGGGTTTCCCGCGTTAGCATTGGCCGTTGAACCGCCAGAACCGGATGTCATGAATCGGCCTCCTTTTAGTCCTCGGGAGAATATTTTTGCCCGGGGTTTGGGGTTGTATATGGTGCGCATTGGGATTGTGTTTGCGATTATTTCTATTGCCTTAATGATGTGGGCATATTCTTACACACACACGGTTCTAGGGGAGGGATTGTCTCCGGACCGCTGGAAAACGATGGTATTTACGACTTTGTGTATTGCTCAGATGGGTCATGCGATCGCGGTTCGGTCCAATACTCAGTTAACGATTCAGTTAAATCCGTTGTCGAATCCGTTTGTATTTGGGGCGGTGATTATTACCACGATTCTTCAACTTATGTTGATTTATGTGCAACCGTTACGGGCATTTTTTGGAACCCATTGGTTGACGCCAACTGAGTTGGCAGTTTGTTTAGGATTTAGTTCGTTGTTGTTCGTTTGGGTGGAGATGGAGAAGGTATTTTTCCGGGTATTTTATGGGAAGAAAAAGACACCGACGGGGGTTAAAACCCCCGTCTAACAGCTAAAGTCGGTTAAAACCGACTGCTCATTTTATCGAGTGGTGTTTTTAGTCGGATTTATCCGACTTTAGCTATTAGCAGGGGGTTTTAACCCCCTGCGGTTGTCGCTACTACTTTAGATTTTTTATCGGGATTAGGGGTTGATTTTATTTTAATAAATTCGATTTAATTATGTTTGTAAGCCATCTGCATTTGAGACAATTTAGGAATTATCGGGAACAGCAGATTGAGTTAAATGCCCCGAAGACTATTTTAGTGGGGGATAATGCTCAAGGCAAAACCAATGTCTTGGAAGCGTTGGGGTTACTTTCGACGTTGAAGAGTTCTCGGGTTTCTCGCGATCGCGATTTAGTTCGGGAGGGAGAACCCCAGGGACAAATTACCGGCATCGTGTCTCGGGAATATCGGTCAGTTAAATTGGGTGTGGTTTTGCGTCGGAGTGGACGGCGAACTGTATCTGTCGATGAAGAATCCTGTCGGCGAAATGTGGATTTTTTGGGGTTGTTAAATGTGGTGCAGTTTTCGAGTTTAGATTTGGAGTTGGTTCGGTCCGGTCCGGAAACTAGGCGCAATTGGTTAGATGGTTTGTTGGTCCAGCTAGAGCCAATTTATGCTCATATTTTACAGCAATATAATAAGATTTTAAAACAAAGAAATGCCTTATTAAAGGAAATGAGAAGTGCAGAGTCTCGGGGAGAAAAATCCTATCTTGGTCCGGAACATCAGGCGCAATTGGGGTTATGGGATGCCCAATTGGCGACCATTGGAGTCCGGGTAATGCAGCGGCGATCGCGGGCGTTAGACCGATTGGTTCCCATTGCTGAAACTTGGCACGCGGCGATTAGTGGGCGACTGGAATCTTTATGTATTCATTATGCTCCAAATGTGGAAGGAATGCAAGATAAATCGTTGCGAGATTATCCACAACAGGCAATGCAGGCATTTTTAGAAAAACTCCAATCTCGGGCGATCGCAGAATCATTTCAAGGGACAACTCTGGTCGGTCCTCACCGTGATGATATCGAGTTCACCCTCAATGAACTTCCGGTGAAACAATTCGCCTCCCAAGGACAACAACGCACCCTCGTTTTAGCTTTAAAATTGGCAGAATTGAAACTGATTGAAGAAATCGTTGGAGAACCCCCAGTGTTACTCCTTGATGATGTGCTTGCGGAGTTAGACCCCAAGCGACAAAACCAACTTTTGGAAGCGATTCAAGACCGATTTCAAACGGTGATTGCAACGACTCATTTAGGCGGATTTGAACATGATTGGATCAATTCTGCTCAAATTCTCACGGTGAAAGCGGGGGAAATTTTTCCCTCACCCTAAATCCCTCTCCCATCTTGGGAGAGGGACTTTGATGAGGTGGTGGGGGTTTTTTTGACCATCCCCTCCCCGTTGTGGGCCTTCTTAGGCTATGCTCTATAAAAATAACCGGGTAATGACCCTCTCGGTATGCAAGGGGAATGAATTCGTGCTATCTAAACGCAAAAAATCCAACTCAAAACGCGCTCAACTTGGTCGAAAACCCGCTGATTCAGTTAACTTCCCTGATTTTATCTCGTCCCCAACCCCTCGCCATCCCCTCGATGTGGTTTATGAACAGTTTAGCAAACCGCAACTGACTTTAATTTTAAAAAAAGATGAACCCTCGATTTATATTCGTCATACTGAGGGACAAAGGGTCCGAGGAAACTATCAAGTTGAAAGGGTTTTTGAGGATAAAATTACGGGATTTTACGCGGAGGGTCGCGTTCCTTTAGCGGGTAATGCACCGCCGGTTTTAGTGATTCGCGGATATGGATCTTGGTATCCGTTGGATGGAGTTTTGCAAGATACTCCAGAGGTATTTATTGCTCATCTCGATTGGCAATCGAAAGCGGCGGAAACGGAAGGTGCAGTCGCTTGGATTACGGAAAAATGCCAACAAGGCGATCGCCCGGATGTGATCGGCGAAAGTCTCGGCGGCAAAATTGCCCAACAACTGGCGGTTAAATACCCCGATCGCATTCGGTCCGTCATCACCTTTAATCCATTAGGAATTGGCCGAAAGTTAGCCCAATCTAGCCCTCATCCCTTGGTGTTTCATTACTTTACCCTCGGAGAACGTTACGCATTTTGGGCCAATCAAGGAGACTTCATTCCCGGGACAATTTTGCAAATCTCTAAACGGGGAACTCGGTGCTGGAAATACCGACTCACCGAATGGTTGATTCATCGGACTCCCTCCCCGCTGGAACACTTTAAAAGTCGTCATTGTTTCGGTCGAATCATCGAGATTCTTGAGCGTCTGGTTGTGCAATTGATTCTCGTTTATCGCCATAATGGGTTGATTTTTACCCATCCGCGTCCCGTGGTTCGGGTTGTTGAGTTAAAAGAATTGCTCCCCTGAGCTAAAATAAACTTATCCCCTAAAGCATGGGGCTACTCTAACCCAGTCTACCTCGGCGGGGTTAGATTAAAATTTCACCGGATGAGTTGCGGTTTTAGTAAAAATAATTATTATGTCAATCATTGTTGCCGAACACCTCAGTAAAGTTTATCCCGTTGCCATCAAAGAACCGGGACTCAAAGGGACTTTAAATCACTTTTTTCACCGGACCTATCGGAATATTGAAGCGGTGAAAGATGTTTCATTTCAAATTAAGCCCGGGGAAGTGGTGGGATTTTTAGGACCCAATGGTGCCGGAAAAACGACAACTTTAAAAATGTTAACCGGGCTAATTCATCCCTCTAGTGGACTTGTGAAAGTGGCGGGTCATGTTCCTTTTAAACGCCAAGAAGCGTTTCTAAAAAAAATCACTTTAGTTATGGGACAAAAGCAACAGTTACTCTGGGATTTGCCCGCCTTAGATTCCTTGCGAATTAATGGGGTGGTGTATGGGATTCCGGAGAAAGAATGTCGGGAACGGATTGGTCAATTAACGGAAATGCTTTCTCTGCAAGGGAAACTGAATCAACCTGTGCGAAAGCTGTCCCTCGGGGAACGGATGAAAGCGGAATTGATGGCGGCTTTATTGCACAATCCAGATGTGCTATTTTTGGATGAACCGACCCTGGGATTAGATGTGAATGGACAAGCATCAGTCCGGGATTTTTTACGCGAATATAATCAGCGAACTGGGGCGACAATTTTGTTAACCAGTCATTATATGGCGGATATTACTGCCCTTTGCGATCGCGTGATTTTGATTTATGCCGGTCAACTGATTTATGATGGCAGTTTAGATGGTTTAGTCGAACGATTTGCGCCCTATCGTGAGGTTCAGTTAGAGTTAACGGATCCGGTTTCTGACCCGGAAAAATTGCGGCAACAAATCTCGAAGTATGGCGAAGTCGAAGAAATTGCAGGTCAGTCGGTGCGATTACTGGTGCGTCGGGATACGCTAACGGCTACGGTGAGTCAGATTTTAATCGATTTTGAAATCATAGATTTGACGGTGACTGAACCCCCGATTGAAGAAGTGATTGGACGAGTCTTTACGGCTGGGGCGATCGGCTAAATACCCCTTTCCCTGGACCACAAACCCGGTTTCTCAACCCTTTCCCTGGACCAATACCCTAATCTGTTAACCCCTAAAATTCATGAGACGTTTTTTCAGAATTGCTCCCACTTTGTTCTCCGTTCATTATGCTCATATGTTGGAATACCGCGCCGAAATTGTGTTGTGGGCGCTCTCGGGTACTTTGCCGTTCATTTTAATGGGACTCTGGTTAGAAGCTTCTCAAAACGGAGGTTTTGCTTTAAACCCGGTGGAGTTTGCTCGGTATTTTTTAGCGGCATTTATTGTCCGACAATTCAATGTTGTTTGGGTGGTTTGGGAGTTTGAAAAAGAAGTGGTGGAAGGAAAACTCTCCATGAGGTTATTACAACCGTTGGACCCGGTGTGGCATCATGTGGCCGCTCATGTGGCGGAACGGGGTGCTCGCCTCCCTTTTATTGGCATCTTAATTTTAGTCTTTTTTGCCTTATATCCCGATGCGTTTTGGCTGCCCGATTTAGGACGGTTTTTGCTCTGGATTGGGGTAGTTATATTAGGATTTGTCCTGCGTTTTGTGATTCAATATACGTTTTCCCTCCTGTGTTTTTGGATAGAACGGGCGAATGCGATCGAGCAATTTTGGTTTTTATTTTATCTGTTTTTCTCCGGCATGGTTGCTCCCTTAGAGGTGTTCCCGGAATCAGTGCGCCAAGTGGTGTTATGGACACCGTTTCCTTATATGATTCACTTTCCAGCGGCATTATTGGTGGGATTACCTGTGAATGTGAGTCCCAGTCTTGCCATCATGTGCGGTTGGGTGGCAATCTTTTTGATCATCAATCGCTGGTTGTGGCGTCGCGGGTTGCGCCAATATTCCGGGATGGGGGCTTGATTTGAACTCAAATCATGGATTTCAGATTTAAGGCGGTTTCGTTGAGTTTTTGAATCCCGGTTTTGACGTGAGTCATACTCGTTGCCGTTTCTGCTGCTTCATGGGTGAGATCGTTCATCGCCGTCATCACCTGTTCGATCGCCAGGGATTGTTGTTGTGCAGTCAGAGCAATTTGCTGGGTATGTTCCACAATTTGTTCCATACCACTGGCAATATCTGTAAACACTTCTGCGGTATTTTGAGCAATTTTTACCCCGGTTTCTACATTGGTTTGGCCCTCATGAGCAGCCAGGGCCATTGAATTAACCGCCCGTTCAATATCTTGAACTAAGGTTGAAATATTCTGGGTCGATTGTTTACTGCGATCGGCCAGTTTTCTAATTTCCGAGGCAACTACGCCGAACCCTTTTCCCTGATCTCCTGCACGAACTGCTTCTACGGCTGCATTCAACGCCAACAGGTTGGTTTCGGTGGCTAAATTGCTGACTAAATTGGAGATGGTGCTAATTTTATTCGTCTGCTCATTTAAACTGAAACTCCGGGAGGCGATCGCCTCTACTTTTTCTTTCAAAGTTTCCATTTCCTCAAAGGTTTGGGAAACCGCTTTGCTCCCTTCTGCCACTCTAACTAAGGCGTGTTTTCCCCCAATAGCGGCATTTTGCGCTTGTCGCGCTGAGTCTGCGGAAGCAGCATTAATCCGATCAATCGCTACGGTTGTTTCTTGCACCGATGCCGACTGCTGCACCGTCATTCGTTCTTGCTGTTCAATGGTTGCTAACAGTTCTATGGAAAAGGAGGAAACCACTCCAGTAATGTCTCGAATAGAACCCAGCAAATTCTTTAAAATCATACTCCCGATTTGCAGGACAACCACCAAGGCAAACCCAGTAATCAGAATGGCAACCGTGCTTAAGTTATTAATCGGCGCAAAAACTACGTCTTTCGGCGCGGCATAGACGAGAACAAAACCATGTTTCTGATTTTGAGTATTGGGAAAAATTGGATTATAGCTGATTACCCAATCAATTCCTTCAGAAATAAACCCCGTTTGAAATGACAATAATTTTTGACTAATTTCTTCAGGATAGTCCTGGACTACAGTCTCCTGTTTATTTAAGTCAAAGCCCCACTCTTTGCTTTCATTTCGGTGATAAATGTAGTAGCCCTCTGGGTTGATAATAAAGGCTTCATTGGACTGTTCCCCCGTTTTCACATCCACCATTTCTAAAAAGCTATCGGCAAATACATTGGCAATAACAATTCCCTTTTTTTCTCCCGATGCACTATAAATTGGGGTGCTGTAGCGAATCACTGGGATATGAGGAACTTCTATTTCTCCATTTTCCCGATTCAAGTTAACCTGAGAAACAAAAATTTCACCGGAACTTAATTTCATCGTTTCGATGAAATAGTCATCAGTGGCCTTATTCTGAAGTTGAGAATCCGGTACAGTTTGAATTGTTCCATTTTTTGAATTCATCCGGACTAACTCATTGCCATTTTCATCTAAATAGCGCAGTTGATAATAATAAGGTTTAGAGTCGAGGAAAGAATTAAAAATGATTTCTAATCGACTTTTCCAGTCTTGATATGAGGATTTGTCTTGGGGGTCGATTCCTTTATTGGCTCGGGATCTCACTATCCCTTGAACTGGAGGAGTTTGGCTGAGGTATAAAATATCAGCTTTAACATTTTTTAGAAAAGAACTAATTTTTGATTCACTATCTGTCCCTTGACGCACCATTTGGTTATAGAGTAACTCGGTTAAAACCTTTCGGTAGGACAGGGTACTATATCCGCCGACGATCGCCACCGGAATTAATGTACTCAAGAAAAGTAAAACCAAGAGCTTATTTTGAAATTTGCTGAATAGTTGAGTAATCATTGGAATCTCCAAATTCACCGAAAAGCACTAACTTGTTCTAAATGCAGTTGAAATTTCAAAAAACCCATTAATGACCGAAGAGGAGTCGCATCGACACCCTGAATAAATAGAGAATTCTCTATGCTTCTGTCACTTTTCTTCTTTAAGACTAGGGTGGTTAACCCCCAACGTTTACCCGTTTCGGTCTGGTTACCAGAGTTATGGATTTACTTCTTATTTTATAGGAAAAGATACCTATCAGACATCCGCTTTTTTGCTGAACTTTAGGGACTGCTGATCCTGGGTTGGGATTTAGGTTGATAAAAATAAAAATAAGTTGATGATTTTAGCACAATACGCATAAATTGTCAAGACCAAAGACCCCGGAATTGTGGGACCTGGATCAAGAAAACTGACTGTGGTTTGAAGTCTAGGGAACAGAGGGGACCCGAACGGTTTCTAACGGAGGGAAACAATGCTTCCGGAGGTTAAGAGGACTGAATTTGCAGGGGTAAAGTTACTGTAAAGGTAGAACCGACATTCACTTCTGAAAACACCTGGATATTGCCTTGCAACAACTTCACCAACCGCGAGACGATCGCCAGCCCCAATCCTGTACTATTGGGAAGAAACGTCTGATTGTCTCTAGTTACCCGAAAATATGGATTAAAAATCTCCGCTTGGTCTTTTTCATCAATCCCAACTCCCGTATCGCTAATGGCGATTTTCCACTCCTGTTCAGAAATAATTCGGCATTCAATTCGGACGGTTCCATCGTCGGTATAGCGAAGTGCATTACTGAGCAAATTAGTCACCACTTGCTGTAACCGTAACGGGTCCGTCACGATGCTCTCCGGAGCGTGATCACAATCCACCTCTAGCTTAATTTGTTTCTCTCGGGCCGTCGGTTCTAGCATTTCTACGGTTGTAAAAATTAAATTTTTAACCGGAGTCTCTATGAAATGTAAAGACATTTTACCCGCTTCATGACGGGAAATTTCTAAAGCATTATTAATTAATTGAAGCAAAAGTCTTCCGCTGTGGAGTACCTTTTCAATATGCTCCATATTGGCTGGAGAGTTTTCTCCTTCATTAAACTGTTTGCGCTGTTGTCGTAAAAATAAATCAGAGTAGCCAATAATCGAATTTAATGGTGTTTTTAATTCGTGGGCCAGGTAGACCAAATTTTCTTTATTGGACCGGACTAATCGGGTGAGTTCTTGATTGGTGAGATGAATCTGAGTTTGCAACTCCTCTAACTCCCTCACTCTTTCTTCTGTATAACTGCGGAAACAGCGTCCGAGGACTTTAGCCATTGCCTGATCAATTAGGCGGAAGACCCGAATAATTTCCTGGGGTTTGGCTCGTTCTAGTTCCTCCTCCATCGCGGAAATCATCATCTCTCGGGCTAACCCATATTCTCGGGCAATTTCTTCAGGTTCGTAGCCCTGTTGCGCTCTAAGATAGCCATGTTCCAAAGCCGATTGTAACAGCTCTGCCTCCTCGCATTCTTCCTGGGAGTCGAGGAGAGAAGCGATCGCATCAATGATGTTAGGCAGAGTATCGCGAATCGCCAAATAGGGGAGTGTATCTGCTGTCGTAATACTTTCATCGCCCCGAACCACTGCAACCCATTGTTCAACAATCGTGGCTTTTTTATCTCGTAATATTTTTGTAAACTGGTTCATCATTTCTTTTATGCCCTCAATGGGTGATCGACTTATTTCCTTAGCTTACCTTAACTCCAGTTCAATTGAGAGCGGTTACTGAATCAAGGTCCCTGAATTCTTCCTCATTTCCTCAATGGGCGATCGGTGCGCTACTGTAATAAAAACCCGACTAATTTTGACCGGTCCCAATTGCTTCTCTCAAATCCCCACTTGAAATGAAACGATATTTATCCACACTCGCCCTATTTTGGAAAACTGCGATCGCCGCTGAGCTCGAATATCGGGTCAACTTTGCGATCGCCTCGTTCAGCAGCCTCGGAAACCTCGCCGGGAGTTGGTTTGCCCTCTCCCTATTTTACGGCACTGACTACAATTTCGCCGGATGGCAATGGGAAGAAGCCCTCGTGGTTTTAGGAGTATTTACCATTCTCCAAGGCTTTTCCTCCACCTTCCTCGCCCCTAATCTAAATACTATTGTCAAACAAGTCCAAGAAGGCACTCTCGACTTTGTGCTGCTTAAACCCATCAGTTCTCAATTTTGGCTATCGGGACGGACGATTTCACTATGGGGGCTGCCGGATATTATTTTGGGCTTACTCCTGATTTTTTATGCAGGCAGTACCCTGAATTTAGACCCGGTTAACTACCTGATCAGTTTAATTCCCCTCCTCTTTGGGGCCATCAGTCTCTATAGCTTATGGTTTATGCTAGGTGCGCTGAGTATTTGGTTTGTAAAAATTTATAATGTGACTCAGGTGCTCAGAGGATTACTGGAAGCGGGTCGATTTCCAATGGTGGCTTATCCCACTGCTTATCGCTTTTTCTTCACCTTTATTGTCCCCGTCGCCTTTCTCACTACTGTACCGGCAGAGTCGGTTTTGGGACGGGTCGAAGTCAGTTGGATTGCCGGGGCCGCTCTCTTGGCGATCGTCCTTTTTTTGGCTTCGATGGCATTTTGGCGGTTTGCCCTCCGGTTTTATACCAGTGCCTCCAGTTAGCTGCAAACGAGGGTAGAGAGGGAAAAAACCCGCCTCTACCCGGATGACGCCTGCTGATTGACACTTTCAGTTGTTATAACGGGAGACAGCAGGGAAGCACAATACAGCCGAAACTAGATTTCGAGGTTCCTTTTAACGCTTGGTGCGCGTTAGCACAAGCGCGGAACCGTTCCCCAGAGTGGGCAACGGCAGCCAGAAAATTCTCACTACTAAACATCCGGTAAATATAATCCGAGCAAGACTCGTCTTGATGTAACATCCGATGAGCGCAGGCAAAACCTTTTCTGGGAGAAAGGTGGATTTTATAGGAAGCGATCGCCTCTAAAGCTAGTCCTCGGGCGATCCCATCAACGCGGGTTAGTTGCATAGCTAATTTTGGGGTTGAGATTCAGAGTTCCTTTTTACTACAATCCCTCCTATTGTTCTCTCTATCAAAAGGATGAAACCTTAAAAACTATACTCTTTCTCCCTGAATAAGAAATATTCTAAAATTTCCTGCCCTGCTATTCTTTCCCTCATAAACTGGGTTAATTTTTGATTAAATTACAGATTTCCCAGTCCGATAGCAATTCATCGGTGATGTTGATGAATTGCCATCAGGTTTAGCCTGAAACTTTCTCACTTTTCTGGGGGAAAATTAAGTGAGATTTTTTACGTGATCGCCTCCTTCATTCCAATAAATCCGGCTGCTGACAAACGATCATCTCATAAAGCGACTGAAAGCTAAACCACCCCATGTAATGACTTCCCACCTGAGTATAAGTCAATTGGGCAATTTCTGGCGCAATAGCGATGGGTGTTCCTGCTGCCTCTGCCATCAGTTGACTTTGACAGGACCGATCCATTGTGATAAACCACCAGATTGCCTCATCCACGGAATGACCCACGGTGAGTAATCCATGATTGCGAAGGATAATCGCCTTGGCATTTCCCAAGGTCCGCGCTAATCGTTCGCCCTCACTCATCTCTAACACCACGCCTGTATAGTCATCAAATAAGGCATGATCCCCATAAAAAGCACAGGCATCTTGAGTGAGAGGGTCAAGAAGTCGTCCCAGGGTGGACCAGGTTTTGCCATAGAGGGAATGAGCGTGTACTGCCGCAATCACATCGGGACGTGCTTGATGGATTTGGGAATGAATGGCAAATCCAGCGGCATTAATCGGGCGATCGCCTTGCTTAATTTCTCCTTGATGGTTGACTAATACCAGGTCCGAGACGCGAATCTGACCAAAATACATTCCAAAGGGATTGACCCAGAATTGGTGAGGAAATTCCGGGTCCCGGACTGTAATATGACCCGCTACGCCTTCATCAAATCCAAAGTGAGCGAATAGGCGAAATGCGGCTGCCAAGCGTTGTTTGCGATATAATCTTTCATCGCTGAGGCGATCGAATGTGGGGGGTTGAGGGAGTCCGGGTTTGATTAAGCGTTCATCCATAATTGTGCGGGGTCGGTTGGGGGAAAGATAACGACTGAAGTCGTTACTACGAACGGGGGAAAGATAACGACTGAAGTCGTTACTACGAACGGGGGAAAGATAACGACTGAAGGCGTTACTACGAACGGGGGAAAGATAACGACTGAAGTCGTTACTACGAAGGGGGAAATGATAACGCCTGAAGGCGTTACTACGAACGGGGGAGAGGGGGTTTGGTTTGGATTTGAGTGTTTATGAAGTTTAATTGGGCGTAAAGCATGGCTATTTTGGGGACGGGGATTTGTTTGGCGATCGCCGCTTGCAGAGGATTACCAACAATGGATTCTACTTCTAGGGGTCGGCGGTGTTCATAATCCAATTTCATGCTGGTAATATAGGGTTTCATTTGGGCCGTATGATCCAGCATTTTTTGAATAAAACTTTCGGGAATTTTCCGATTATAGGCAGCGGCAATCGCTGCGACTTCGCGCATTAACTGTTCAGATAAAAGGCGCGTGTATTCATTCCCCATGATTTCATCTGTGCGGGCATTCAGCACCACTGACAAGCCATTATAAGGAATATTCCAAATCAATTTTTTCCACCGGGCGAGGAGTAAATCTTCGGCAAATTGAGTGGGAATTCCGGCAGTTTCAAAATCTGTGGCAATGTCTTGGAGAGTAGGGGTAATTCCCAAGGGTTGATAATCCGGTGCATATTCCCCGAGGGTAATCGCGCCATAATCTAGGTGGTGAATATGACCTTTTCCGACTTTATTAGAGCAAATAAAGCATAATCCGCCCAGGATATGAGCAGGAGCAACAATCGGGGCGATCGCCTCTTCGTTACCCAGACCATTTTGTAACATTAATACCGCCCCGGATTCTTTCAAAACTGGCGGCAACAGAGTGGTTAGTAAAGAATTGCGGGTGGTTTTTAGAGCAACAATGACCACATCACAAGGCGGCATTTGGTGGACCTCGTTATAAACATTCAGGGAGTCGAGGGTAAAGTCACCCCAAACCGAATCCACCCTTAATCCGCGCTGCTGCACAAACTGATAATCGCTATGCAGCAAAAAATGCACCTCAAACCCCGCTTGCTGGAGTTTTGCGCCATAAAATC
The DNA here is from genome assembly GCF_025370875.1 of Laspinema palackyanum D2c. NCBI lineage: Bacteria > Bacillati > Cyanobacteriota > Cyanophyceae > Oscillatoriales > Laspinemataceae > Laspinema > Laspinema palackyanum. The sequence continues at coordinate 85,334 of NZ_JAMXFD010000009.1, read as the reverse complement.
CGCCAATCGCCCCGGTGCCAATAATGGCATAACTCCGATTCCTCGGAGACTGCAACGCTGTACCCATTCTCCCATGACTTTCAACTTGCTACTCTATCCATTTTACGGGGAAGTGGCATCAACAACATACTCGGTTATCACCGCATCTGGGTCAGAAACCCGGTTTCGGGTCCCCCCAAGTACCCACCTCCTAGATTATGATAAGGAGAGTTTACTAAACTTAATAATAGAGACCGTGACCACACAACAGCTTAGACTACCGACTGCGATCGCCAAGGAAACCTGGATTTGGAACGGCCATAAAGTTCAGTATGCCGTCCAAGGGGTCGGTCGTCCCCTCCTCCTGATTCATGGATTTGGGGCCTCCATCGGCCATTGGCGCAAGAACCTTCCCGCCCTTGCCGAAGGGGGATATCGCGTGTTTGCCTTAGATTTGCTGGGGTTTGGCGGTTCGGATAAAGCCCCCCTGAATTACACCCTGGAATTGTGGGAAGAACTGATTACGGATTTCTGGACAGAACATATCCAGGAACCGACGGTATTTATAGGCAATTCCATTGGTGCATTGCTGAGTCTGATGCTGGTTGCCAATCACCCCGAAAAGTCAGCAGGGGGTGTTTTAATCAATTGTGCCGGGGGGTTAAATCATCGCCCAGAAGAACTCAATCCACCCTTGCGGTTGGTGATGGGTACGTTTAGCAAATTAGTGAGTTCTCCCACGGTGGGCACCTTCCTATTTAACCGAATTCGCCAAAAACACCGGATTCGCAATACCTTACGCCAAGTGTATCGCAACCGGGAGGCGATTACCGATGAGTTGGTCGATTTGCTCTACGAACCGTCCTGTGATGTGGGCGCGCAAAAAGTGTTTGCTTCCATTTTGACCGCACCTCCGGGAAGACCTCCCTCGGAAATTTTACCCCATGTTACCCATCCGTTATTGGTGTTGTGGGGGGAAGATGACCCTTGGACACCGATCGCCGGAAGTCGGATTTTCCAACAATCTCACCCAGACCGGACCATTACCTTTAAGTCCATTCCCAATACCGGACACTGTCCCCATGATGAACGTCCAGAGGTGGTGAATCCCTTGATTTTAGACTGGTTAGAAACCAGTGCGTCAGGGAACTCCAACGCCTAATATTTTCTGATTCATCGGAGGAACAAGCGCTTGTTCCTCCGATGACCAAGGGCGCACCGTCTTTTTGAGGTAAACTCCTCACTTATAACCGAATGTTATGTTTTATCAATGAATTGAACTGTGTCTTATCACTATATTTTGTTCCACAAACCCTATAATGTTCTGTGCCAATTTAGCGATCGCGACGGCAAGAATGCAGGCATTCAACGCCCTACCTTAAAAGATTACATTGATATCCCCGACATTTATGCCGTCGGTCGCCTAGATTTAGACAGTGAGGGACTGTTGCTGTTAACGAATCATGGGGCCATCCAACATCGCCTCTCCTCTCCTAAATATGCCCATCCCCGGACCTATTGGGTACAGGTTGAACGCATCCCCGACGAACCGGCCCTCGACCTTCTCCGCAACGGCGTCCAGATTCAGGATTATCGCACCCGACCCGCAACGGTGCAACTCTTACCCACGGAACCCGAACTCCCTCCTCGCGATCCCCCAGTGCGCTTTCGCAAAACCGTCCCCACCGCCTGGTTAGAAATCACCCTCACAGAAGGGAAAAACCGCCAAGTCCGACGCATGACTGCTGCGGTTGGGTTTCCCACCCTGCGCCTGGTGCGATCGGGCATCGGCAACCTCTCCCTAGCGGGGTTACCACCGGGACAATGGCGAGATTTGACTCGCGAGGAGGTGAAATCTGTCTTGAAACAGTTGCGATCGTAGGGAGATTGGGATTCATGTTTGTAGTAACGACTTCAGTCGTTATCCGCGTTACTTGGCGGATGCCAAGTAACGCACCCATCTATCTGCGGACCCTCCAGTTCCTTCCCAGGCACTTAATCCGCTCATAGCGCGTATCATGGCGGATGCCATGACACGCGAGCAACGACTGAAGTCGTTACTACAAACAAGTACAAACAATCTTCCCCATCTCCTACAATAAAAACAGCCCCTAGCGATTTTCCACCATGAATGATTTTCCCGACTTTAGCGCGAACGGCTATAAAATTATCCGAGAGCTCGGCCATAATCGTGCCGGGGGTCGGGTGACTTATTTGGCGCTGAATCAGCAGCGACAAGAATCGGTAGCAATTAAACAATTTCAATTTGCCACCAGTGGTTCCGACTGGTCCGCTTATCGGGCGGTGGAACGGGAAATTGAGGTGTTGCAACAGTTAAATCACCCCGGGATTCCTAAATATTTGGATTCGTTTGAGACTGCCGATGGGTTTTGTATGGTCCAGGAGTATAAAAATGCTCAATCCCTGGCGGTGCCGCGCAGTTTTGAGGCGGATGAGGTCAAGGTACTGGCGATCGCGGCTTTAAACATCTTAGTTTATCTACAAAATCGGACCCCGTTGGTGATTCATCGGGATATTAAACCGGAAAATATCCTAGTCAGCGATCGCCTCACGTTATATCTCGTTGATTTTGGCTTTGCTAAACTCGGTTCCGACGATGTGGCAATGAGCAGTATGGTTAAAGGGACAATGGGATTTATGCCCCCTGAACAACTGCTGAACCGTCAACTGTCTGCTGCGTCTGACCTGTACGGATTGGGTGCGACTTTGATTTGTTTACTGACGGGAACTCGATCGGTTGCGATCGCCGAGTTGGTCGATGATGATTATCGCATCCAATTCAACCATCTCACTCCTAAAGTGAGCTTGCGCTGGATTGAATGGTTGGAAACAATGGTCGAACCCAATCCGAGCAGTCGCTTCCCCGATGCAGCAACGGCCTTGGCCGCATTGGAGCCGATTTATGTCGTCCGCACACCGGAAGTCCATCTGAGCAAAACTCACATTACAGCAACCGCCTCAACCCTCGGAGAACAAATCACCCAAATCCTCTCGATTAAAAACCCGGTTCCCGACACCCGACTCCGAGGAAAATGGCAGGTTGCCCCCCATCCCCAGGACCCGCCTCATCGTCCCGATGCTCATGCTTGGATTTCCTTTTCTCCTGCTCATTTTAAGAAGAATCGTTTGGATGCTCAAGTTATTATTGATACCTGTCAATTACGCGCTAATGAGACCTATCAAAGAGAAGTTTTATTAGAACATAATGGCATACCCAATCCGATTAGAATTTCCCTAGAAATCACCACTGCTCCCATGCCGATTTCAACTCACAAATTACCCTACAGTTCATTAGGATTGTTATTTTTAGCCGCTGGTGCCGGAGGAATGTTAGCGCTTCATTCGATCGCCACCCCGATTGCGATCGCCCTGAGTGGATTTCTAGCTTGGGCGGGGCTTGCTAAACTGACGGGAAAGCAGGGATTTGTAGTAAAATTCATGCTCACTGCCGTAGCTACAACCCTGATGGCAGCGCTCGCCGGATTTACCCTAGGAATGGCTGCCGGTGCCAGTCTAATCGGGTCCTGGGCCACCGCTGGCAGCTTAGCCGCTACAGCAGTTACCGGGGTTGCCTTAATCTTAGCCGCCTCGGGGATTACCAAGGAATTTGGACTACAAATCGCCACTGCTCTCTCCCTACTAACTGCTGCCTCTGGCATCAGTTGTGGCATTGCTTTACAATTAGGATTCTGGACCCCATTGCTCATCGCTGCTGCGGCGATCACCGGCATTCCCGTGATTGGAGTCATGGTCTGGCTTCCCATCAAGCGATCGCGTCTCAAAGCTCAATATCGCCGTTCTGAGCAGCATTTAATCGCTCCTTAAAGCCGATTTATTAACATTATAAATTGGCAAATATGATAGCAAAAAAGACAAGGCACTGCCTTGTCCTTTCCAGCATTTTTTTTAGAAAACTGCTAATGAGACTGCAACCAAGTCACTAAATCCGTGACTTCTGTCAAATCGAATAAGGCTTCATTCAAATCTTCCAATTGAGCCGTTGTCAGTGCATCAATGCGGTCTCGGATATCGGGGTCCAGGGAACCAAACCGTCGGGTAATCGGACGCATAATCATGGCGATCGCCTCCTGCTTTTTCCCTTGATTCAGTCCCTTTTGAAGAATGTCTTGATAAATCACGGATTCCTGCATAATTTCCTCCCGAAAAAAGTTAGCAATCAAATCTTTGCTAAACCGTAAACCCGCTAGAACCTGAGTACAAGCGGCGATTTCTTGGCGCAGTTCAGTTTCTTCTATTTTAGCCACTTCCTGAGCAACTTGAGCCAAGAGTTGGTTCGGTTCTTGAGTGGCGGATAACACCGCCAAGGGGAGTAATGCTGGGTCTTGTAAAAACAGTTCGGGAGATTCCTCCCATATCCGCACAACCTCATATCCATGTCGGGTTGATTGGAACGGGAATTCTGTCTCAAAAACTGCTGGATTGCTGGTGGGTTGCAGCCAAATAATCACCTATCTCACTGGCAGTCCATATTGCCAATAGAGCCGCACCCAGTAATTTAACATCCGCAAAGGCATCGGTCTATCCGTAGGGACTTTGACCTGAAATTCTAAATGCAGAATTTCCTCGTCTGTCCGTAAAAAAATCACCGAATCAGCCCGCACGGGTTCTAGGGTTAATTCGGTTTTTAACACCTCCACGGGTGAGGTAATGATTCTTCGCAATATCCAAGAAGCAAAGCGTTGTGGATATTTCGTAACTAGGTACTTACATAAGTTGTCAATCGGCATAATCCTGGAGGTTAATTGCCATGTTTCAAGTTTAAGTTTAGGATAAAAAGGTCCATGATAATTCCCAGAGTTTACATTAATTTACCGGCACCGGAATCTGCTCGCCTGATAGACTCCGGGAGTCCGTTCGGATTGCCGTACTCGGACTGGGTGTGGATAATGGGGAAAATTTCCCTCATAATAGAAGTAGCAAACTGTGACAAAGGAGTGTTACTTTGGTTCAAACCCCTAAATCCCCGGCGATCGCTCAATTGGAAAATCCCCAGGAGTGGGACTTATCAGACCTTTATCAAGGGTTTGATGACCCGCAGATTGAGCATGATTTAGAAGTCCTTCAGCATCGTGCTGCGGGGTTTCGTCGCACTTATCGCGGCAATGTTGCTGCACTCACCCCGGAACAAATCGCCGATTGTTTACAAGAATTGGAAGAAATCGGTCAAGTCTCCGGTTATGTCTATGCCTATCCTTCTCTAACTTTTTCCGCAGATACGCGCAATACGGAAGCGAAGCAACTGCTGGATCAGGTGATGGAATCTCTAACGGCAATTGAAAATCAATTGCTGTTTTTTGACCTAGAATTACAGCAGATTTCTGAAGAGAATTTCAATCAATTACTCACTGCTGCGGAACTAGCAAGTTATACCCATTATCTCCATCGCATTGCGGAGTTTCGTCCTCACACCCTGTCCGAAGAAATCGAACAAACGCGCAATCAAGACAGTCTCACGGGTCGGCAAGCGTTTATCCAATTGCGATCGGTGCATTTGGGAGAACAAGAATATGAACCCGTAACCACCCCCGATGGCAAAAGTGCAAGTAATGAGGCCGAATTAAGTGCCTTGTTGTTTCATCCCTCCCCGGAAGTGCGGTACAATACCTATCTCTCCGTCCGAAATGTCCTCAAACAGCACAACTCCCTCTATGGGTTCATTCTGAATACCGTCACACAGGATCATCGCATCGAAAGTCAGATGCGCCAGTATTCCTCTACTTTGCATAAGCAATTGTTGGCGGATGAGGTTTCTGAACCTGTTTTTCGTGCCATTATGGACGGGACAGCGAGTCGGTTTGAACTGTTTGAGCGCTACTATCAACTCAAAGGAAAGGCACTCGGTCAAACAATCCGCATTTGTGACCTTTATGCACCTTGGACGACTGAAGATGAGGAACCCTTACCCCCGTTAACATATCAAACCGGGGTAGAAACCTTACTCAATGCCTTACAAGAGTTTGATGTTAATTATGCGCGGCGTGCAGAAGAGTTTTTCCTGAAAAATTGGATTGATGCCAAGGTCCGTCCGGGCAAACGGGGTGGGGCATTTTGTGCCTACTCTCACGGTAAACATAGTTATTTATTGCTCTCTTACACGGACGATTACAATTCTTTGTTTACCCTAGCTCATGAAATGGGTCATGGGTTGCATTTTGCTTGGATTGATGATGCTCAGTCCTATTATAATAGCAATCCGCCTTTGGTTTTAGCAGAGATTGCTTCGACCTTTAATGAGCTGCTGTTGCTGGATTACCTGCTGAAAACTTCGGCAGACAATAAGGCGCTGATGAAGTCGTTGCTGACTCGGCAGTTAGAAGACCAGTTTAATTTGCTATTCCGGCAAAGTACGATTAGCCGTTTGGAATTGGCGATTCACGATCGCGCCAAAGAAGGCAGCTTTGATGCCAAGTTCGTCAATGAAAAGTGGATGGAATTGTATCGCAATCTTTGTGGAAATTCCGTGGAATTATTACCGGAACACCAGTATGATTGGGCGCGGATTGGGCATATTTACTTTAAGCCTTTTTATTGCTATCAGTACGCTGCTTCTAACATTGTGAGTTTAGCCTGTTATCAGAAGTATCTCGAAACAGGTAAAGATTTTATTCCCGGGTATCTGAAGTTGTTGGCTGCCGGTGGGAGTATGAATCAGGTGGAGGCGTTGCGGAAGTATGTGGATGTGGATATCGAAAATCCCCAGACGATCGCCAGTGCCTTAGATTATATCGAGGGCTTATTAGATAAGTTGCAGGCGAGTTTATAATTGCGCATAATCACACCTAGGGGCGACAAAATTTTTCGCCCCTAAACACTCCGGAAGGGTCTAAAAAAAAAGGAAACCCGGAGGCTTCCTTTTTCTAGGAGACTGTTGAAACTGATGCCCTAGTCAGAGTTAGGCGTTTTTGGCCGATTTGCGCTTGGCGGTGGCAAATAGACCGCCTACTGCCATTAAAGCAAGCATCGTAGAGGGTTCGGGAACGGAGGTGACTACTGGGGGGACGCCTGCTAGTTTAACTTCATAGTTTCCATTGTGAGATATCCCATCTGCACCCACGCCGTGGCCGTTGATTTGGCCCGAAGCAGTGGCAGCAAAGCTATACAGATATTTAGCGGGGCCATTGTCATAAACCACTTTAACCAGTTCGCTGGCTTGTAGGCTGGCGGGTATATAGGTGGCTAAAAAGGGATTGTTTGGGATCAGCGCATCTTTCAACAAATTGGAAACATTGAAGTGTCCTGCTAGTCCAATACTGATTTCCCCTGTGGTATCATTTTGATTGACATAGGAAATATTAGGGTCACTGAAGCGCTGCCTTCCATTAAGGTTGGTAAAAGCAACTTCAACCACTGGTTTTAAGATAGCGGGGATATTGACGTTGTTGGCGAGAAAGGCATCGTCTAACCATTGAGACAGTAAGGTTTTGCCATTACCCAGAACGGTCATCCAGTCGGATTGGGTTAAGCTGCTGATGACGATATCTTTGCCGCCGATTGTCCCGGTTAAAGTCGTGTTTTTGGTAAAATCAAACCCAGCTTGTTCGCTGCTGGCTGCTAGTTCGATGTTGCCACCAGGGCTGCTGCTATTGCCGGAGAGGATGGTGGATAAGGAATCTGTGCAGGTGGGCCCGGCGAAGGTGCTACTACCATTGGAGCAGTACAATAAGACGTCGGTGTCAACCGTTCCTCCAAATTGGGGGTTGGTTAAAGTGCCTGCAAAGGCTGAGGTGCTACCGATCGCGGTCATACCCAAGGCAATAGAAGTGGCGAGTGCGAGTTTGTTCACGAATCCAGTCATGGTTGGGGTCTCCTGAGTGTTGTTCTAAAGAAGGGTGGGTTGCGTAATCCGGTTAGGTGTTAGAGATGCTGCCCTGTTTCCATTAAACTTGTGCTTTCTGAATGAGGCGGCGATCGCCATCACCTCAAGTTGCGATCGTCCCGAGTTTCCTCTGCGTGCCACCGTCTGATTTTAAAAGTGGCTGACCTTAAATGTTGAGGTATCACAACTGATTTGTTATTTCTTCCTCTTATCCTATCCGCAAATCCTATCACTGCCCATAAAGTTATGAAAGATTTCGGTAAAGTTTCTGTAAAGAGTTTTTCAACCTGGATCTTACTCAGTATTTTCTCGTAAACCCTTTGCTCTATCTAGGATTGAGCTGATGTAAAAACACCTGATTTATTTGGAAAAAGGTCGATTTCTTGCTAAGAAACCTCAGTAAAAACACGCAATTTTGGCTTCGCTTGCATCAGTCCTTTAGCCCTTTGTGACATATTTCTTTACATCCCCCAAATCCCTGGCTCCAACCCTGATGAATAATCGCCAAATATGAGCTATCTTGGAAAAATCAAAACTCTCTATAAAATCCGGTGGCCCAAAGTTAATGCAGGAGAGGCAGGGTTCCTGTAGCTACACCCTTCAGGATGTCCTTATTTTGTCTGGAGCCAGCCTCAGCCTGCGAAATATCAAACCAGTCTTTCCCAATCCGATTGAGTATAAAAGGGAGAAATAAAAGAAGAGGTTCAGGAATAAAAAAAGGAAGCCTCTAGGCTTCCTGGGTCTGTCAAGACCGTGCAATCCCTGAATTAGGGAAACTTATGCCTTGGTTGCAGACTTGCGCTTCTGGACAGCAACCAGACCACTGATTGCCATCAGACCCAACATCGTGGAGGGTTCGGGAACTGATGTCACCGGGAGGGTACCAGCTAGGCTGACCTGATAGTTTCCATTGCGAGCAGAGTCTTCTGTACCCGCTTGCGTAGCAACAAAGCTATACAAGTATTGTGCAGGTCCATTATTATAGATAACTTTAACCAGTTCGCTGGCTTGTACTTGGCTGGGGATGAAGTCAGCGAGTTTAAACCCCTGAATGGTGGTGTCTCCCAAAGCAGCTTTTAGGGTCTCGGAAGCGTTGAAATGTCCAGCTAGTCCGATACTGATTTCGCCGGTGGTGTCATCTTGATTGACGTAGGAAATTTTGGGGTCACTGAACCGCTGCCTTCCGCCATTAGCAATCAAGGCATTCTCAACTGCCGGTTTCAGGAAAGGGGGCATATAGACGTTGTGGGCGAGAAATACATCGTCTAACCATTGACTGAGCAGGGACTTCCCGTTGCCCATATCGGTCTTCCAGTCACTTTCGGTCAAGCTGCTGATCACGATTTCTTGGCCGCCGATGGTACCCGTTAAAGTGGTATTTTGGGTAAAGTCAAACCCGGCTTGTTCGCTGCTTTTGGCTAATTCTATATAGCCGCCTGGGTTGCTGCTATTGCCGGACAGGATAGTTTCTAAGGAATCGGTACAATTACTCCCGGTGAAAGTGCTGGTGCCATTAGAGCAGTATCGGGAATAGTCGCTGGCGTCAGTCCCTCCAAACAGGGGGTTCATTAAAGTACCTGCAAGGGCGGGGGCGCTACCGATCGCCGCAATACTAACAGCAAGGGAAGTCGTGATGGAGAGCTTTTGGAAGAGTTCTGTCATAGTCGCGGTATCCTCAAAGTTGTGCAAGTCAGAGTAGGGGGGTTCATCCAGCTAGGTTCTAGGAAGGCGGTACTTTAGTGTTGTGATTAAACGGCTGCCTTTGAATCAGGCTCCTGTCTCCATCACCTCAATCCGCACGGGTTTGGAAGTTGTCAGAAACGACACTGACAAAGACTTCTACCTCGGTGCCACAGTCTGAACTTCAGAGTGGCTAAACCTCAGCGTTCCTTAGAAAAATAGGAGTAAATACTAGCTGGAATGATCGTATCCGTGAATTCTCTGACTTCTAATAAAGTTATGATGGATTTCCGTAAAGTTTCTGTAAAGAATACTCACAGGACAGTGTGAGGATATTAACGACCGAATGAGGCTGATCATCGCTTTGAGTCGGTCAAGCATTCCAGGAAAACTCAACGGGTTGTGAATGGGTCGCTAAAATTATCCAGACTGTTGTGTAAAGAATTCCTAAACCCAGACAGTTTGCCCTCCCTATTTTTGCGGTTTTCCCCTTCCAGTTTGGCGATTCAAACAAAAGAACCGATGAGACAGTCTCATCAGTTCTTTTGGGGGAATGGTGGTGAAGGTAAAATTAAGAGTTTAAAAACTGGGCAATTCGTTCCACCGCTTCTTCTAAGACCGGGGGGTCCCAAACTAAGGCAAACCGCACATACCCTTCACCCATTTTGCCAAAACCGGAACCAGGAGAGGCTGCGATGCCAGTTTTTTCGACCATTTGAGTACAAAAGCCGATGGAATTGTTGGCCCACTGTTCGGGGAGTTTGGCCCAGACATACATGGTAGACTCGGGCATCGGTACTTGCCAGCCGATGCGATGGAGGGCGTTGACGAAAGCATCCCGACGGTTGCGGAAGATGCTGGTCATTTCGCCTACGGTGTCTTGGGGACCTGTGAGGGCGGCGATCGCCCCGTTAAGAATCCCCTGATATTGGTTGAAATCCACTGCCGCCTTGACTTGCCGCAGGGCTTTAATTAGTTCGGGATTGCCAATGGCATACCCAATCCGCAATCCGCCCATATTATAGGATTTGGACAAGGTAAAAAACTCGATAGAAACGGTTTTTTCGGGGTCCGCTTGCAGGACGGAGGGAACGGAAATCTGAGCATCAAATACTAAGTCCGCGTAGGGAAAGTCGTGAACCAGAACTAACTGATGCTGCTGACAAAAGGCAACCGCTTCTTGAAAAAACGACAAAGGAGCGATCGCGGTAGTGGGGTTGTGTGGATAGCTGAGAACCATCATCCGCGCTTGGTTTAGAACCCCTTGGGGAATTTCCTCAAAGACGGGGAGAAATCCGTTTTCTTCCCGCAGGGGCATCCCATAAATTTGACCACTGGCTAAGTACACTCCACCGGCATGGGAGGGATAGCCCGGATCCATGAGGAGGGCAAAATCTCCAGGATTTAAAACCGCTAAGGGTAAATGAGCAGTGCCTTCTTGGGAGCCAATTAACGCTAGGACTTCAGTTTGGGGGTCTACGGCAATGCCATAGCGCTGGTGGTACCACCGGGCAGCGGCTTCGCGAAAGGCTTGGGTGCGGTGAAAGAGGACATAGCCGTGAGAGTTGCGATCGGGTAAAGATGAGGCGATCGCCTCCACGATATGGGGGGCCGGGGGCAGGTCTGAGGACCCCAAGGATAAATCAATGACCTTCAATCCTGCGGCTTTAGCCTTAGCTTTAGCGTTATCCATATCTGCAAAGACATTGGAACGCAGGGGTTCTAAACGGTTAGCAAACTGCATGATGGTTAACGGGTGAGAAGCTGATGGAGTGCAACGGATACGGAATCCGGTTTACCTGGGTCTGCTAAACCCGCACCCTCAAGGGTGGGGCTATACTAACAAAGCCTGCCTACGCAGGCTCTCATCATAAAACAGGGTTCCAGGGGTGAGTCCGGTTAGGGAATGCCCATGAGTTTTTAGAGATGGGCTTCGATCAGGGTAGCTAGTGCCTGTTTGGTAATGGCTCCCTCAAAGGATTCCACGATCGCCCCTTCTTTAAAGATGCGGATTGCCGGTACGCCTTCAACACCGCACTTTTTCACTGATTCAGGATTGGGATCGACTTCTAGCTTAAGGACTTTGAGGCGATCGCCATATTCTGATGCGGCCCAGTCTATATAAGGGGAGACCAATCGGCAAGGCCCACACCAACTCGCCCAAAAATAGGCCAAGACTGGGGTTGTTGCTTGTTCTACTTCCGTTCCAAACTCAGTATCTGTGACTTTGATAATGCTACTCATGCCCACCGCTTTCAAATATCAGGTACGAGGCGATCGTCCCGGAGTGGCGATCGCTCAATGTTATTAAACTGTGATTATTTTACAGCAGGGGAGGCAATGGGAGATGAGGGAGATGGGTGAGATGGGGGAGGGGTTATTGGTCATTGGTCTTATGTCATTTGTCATGGGTCTTATGTCATTTGTCCTTAAGGGATGGGGGGATTGGGGGGATTGGGGATTTATAAAAAAAACCACAACTCCCTGAGTAGAGGAAGTCTCAGTCAGAACTAAAGACAAGCTCATCAACATCAGGGAGTTGTGGAGAATTCGGGGATTAGTTAACTGTCATTGAGTTGCGATCGCAACTGTTCCAATTCATCATCCACAGCGGTTTTGGGCGCGCTGCTGTTTCCGGCGCTGGGGAGTTGACTTTGAGCCGGAGATGCGCCGGTGAGTTGAGCTTTCATGGCCGAAAGTTCATCATCCACATCACTTCCCGCCTCCAATTGCGCGAACTGATTTTCCAGATTCGTGCCGCCAATTTCATAAGCCGCTTGAGAACGGGCCTCCATTTGCAGAACCTTTTCTTCCATCCGCTCAAAGGCTGCCATTGAGCCACCCGTATTGAGCGAACCGAGGGTATTTTGAAGCTGTTCGTTCGCCTTGGCCGCCTGCGCCCGAGCTTTGAGCATATTTTTCTTGGTTTTCGCTTCGGAAATCTTGCTTTCCAAACCGATTAAATTACGCTTCAGGGTATCCACCTGAGTCAACTGCCCATCCAGTTGGGTTTTTAACATGGCAGCGGTTTCAGCGTTGGATTTTTTGCGAACCAGGGCTTCCCGGGCGAGATTTTCATCCCCTTTTTGGAGAGCGAGTTGGGCGCGACTTTGCCAGGTATTGGCTTCTGTGTTGGCCTGCTCGTACTGTTTCTGGGTGCGTTTTTGGTTAGCAATGGAGCTGGCAACGGCTTGGCGCAATTGCACCAAGTCTTCTTGCATATCGATAATAGATTGCTCTAGGACTTTTTCTGGGTCTTCTGCTTTGCTGACTAGATCGTTAAGATTGGCTTTGACAACTCGGCTAATGCGATCGAACAATCCCATGATGCTATTTTTCCTTTTGGGGTTTACAAGGTAGGTTTTTATGGACAGGCTGCTGGTCTGAGATCCCCGCTGTTGATTGATTGGGTGGCAACGGTCCTTACCCATTCCATCTACTTTGATGGTACTCGGTGTGCGCCGGAGACAGAAGGTGCCTGCGGCGATCAAATACCAGAGACTCTCTTGATGAATCTAGTGTAAAAACTTCATCCGCTTTCGCGCTACATCCCGATATATTTTTGGGTGGATGGACCGCCTGGAATCGTGACTCCGAAGCCACTGCTTCAAGGGTCCCGGGTTGAGTCAAGGGGAACCGGATAGGGGATGTCAGCGCCTGGGGAGTTTTTCTAAGTGGGTTTAATTCCTAGTTTAAAGGGTAAGGCTTAAAGTTTTGATAGCTCATCAGCGCTTGCCAATTCACAAAATTATCAAATTTGACGCGATGCAACGGAACGGATTTCTGGCAAATTCACCCTAAATTCAGAGAGGAAACGGAGGCTGGCTAGGGGGAGGGGGATCCTTGAGGATAGATGGATAAGAGACTTTCTCTCCAGGGTTACTCGTCCATGCGATCGCGGAGTTTTTGGAGTTCTCCTTCTATTTCCGGATCTCGGGGAGCACAGACGGGCTGAAGTTCAAGACGAGCCGGGTTACTCCCGCTGATTTGCGCTTTCAGTGCCGTTAATTCCTCATCTACGTCTCCCCCGGATTCTAGGGAAGCAAATTTTTTCTCTAGGTCATCGCCACCGAGGGACGCGACTGCCTCCGATCGCGCTTCAAGTTGCATGACTTTTTCTTCCATCCGCTCAAAAGCCGCCATTGCATTCCCCGTCCCGACATTTCCGAGCATCTCATTAAGTCGCTCCGATGCCTGGGCGGACCTTGCACGAGCGATATAGAGGTCTTTTTTTGTCCTCGCTTCGACGATTTTACCTTCTAAAGCCCGCATATTTTGCTTGAGCTGTTCCACCAATCCGGTTTGTTGGTTGATCTGTGCTTTCATGGTCGTCGCGGTATCTTGGTAGGATTTACGACGGGTCAGGGCTTCTCGGGCCAGGTTGTCATCCCCTTTTTGCAAGGCCAACTGCGCCCGTCGATACCATTCGTCAGCGGTAGACTGGGCTTGGCTGTACTGACGCTCGGTGCGTTTTTGGGTGGCGATCGCCTGAGCCACGGCTTGTCGCAGTTGGGTCAAATCCTCCTGCATCTCAATCATCGTCTGTTCGAGAATCTTTTCGGGGTCTTCGGCTTTATTAATTAGGCTATTAATATTGGCGCGAATCACCCTCATGATTCGGTCAAACAATCCCATAACGGACTCCATATAAGTTGGGTAGTGCCTCCAAGGTCGCCCCGGGTCCCCGGCTCAAATATGAGGATTTTAAAACAAGGCGATCGCCAGAGGCTATCGCGTTCTATCGCGTTACCGAGGGCTGGCAATTTTTTTAAACCACCTTCCCCCAAGGGGCGATCGCCTAGACTCTACTGCTCACATCCTGCCTGTTGCGGACCGGGTACAAACCCTAATCCTATGCTATCGCAGTCTCATAAAGGCTGTGGAGTCTATCCCTTAAGGCTTATAAATTTGCCCCGTTATCCCTTGCTGCTTCATTTGTTCTAGCATTGCTTGAGCTGAGGCTTGATCTTCAAAGGCTGCGACCTGAATCTTAACCCCGATGGGATATTCGCGCAGGTAGGCATCCGGTACGACTTCTCGCGCCTTCCATAGGCTCTCATCATTCTGATAATCCATCACCACATAGTAAAACCCAGGGAATGACGCCGGACTCACCCCTGTAGTCGGGGCCGGTGTTCCCCCCGTTGCTGCCGGTGTTCCCGTTGCTGCCGGTGCTCCCGGTGCTGCCGGTGCTCCCGTTGCTGCCGGTGTTCCCGTTGCTGCCGGTGCTCCCGTCCCCGCATTCGGAGCAACGGTCGGAGCGGTGCCCGTGGCCGGTTGAGTCACCACAGGCTGTCCGGATCCAGCCAGATAATCCGTGGTCAGATTCCTCAACCCGGGGGAAGTTGGGGCCGGAGTGACCGGGGCGGAGTTGGGAGTGACCTGTGGGGCGATCGCCACCGTCTGTGGAGGGACAGACCCTTGGGCACTGGGGGCCGGAACTGCAACCGGCGGTTTTTCCTCCAGGGTTCCGAGATTGCCTAAATCCAAGGGTTTAAACTGGGAATTGGTTAAATCTGGGGTAATTTGGGATGCTTCATTCGTTGAGCTAGGCTCCGAGACTTGACTATTGGCATTTGTTCCTCCATTGGCTTGTTGCCGAGTGCCTGGGGCTTCACCCTCTCCCATCTGAGTCACGACATAAACTAAGGTGGCACTGGCTGCGACAAATAACAGCATTGACCCAATTCCCACGGGACTCAGGAAGCTATTTTGGGAGCGAGTTTTTCGTCTAGCTCGCAGTTCGGCCAGTTTTTTGGCGTTTTCTCGATCTAAACTACTGACTAATTTTTCTGAAGAGTCGAGATACTCATTGGGATCTTTGGGATCAGTTCCCTGAATTGCTCCCACGATCGCACCGGGGCTTTCGGTAGATAAGCCGATGCCATTGGCAGTTCCTGGATTGTCTGCGGATGGGGGGTTGCTGTTGTCCCCAAAGGTGGCGATCGCCGGAATACCCAAGGGCTGATTCTGACTCCCATTAACCTCAGCACTCGGCGTTTTGGGCGCGTCCGGTCCGGGCATCGGTTTGAGAGATTCAAATTTCAACGTCTGAGCGCTGGGCAGTTCTAAGGCGGGAGACTGCTGGGGTGCCGTGCTACTTGGGGAGAGGGTAATTAAATCCACTGCGGTTTTTTGAGGGGGGGTCAACCCATTCCCGGAGTAGGACGGTTGCACGGCATCACCCCGTTTTTGTCGTCGATATCGGGTTAATTCTGACTCTAGCTTGACATCTAAACTCTCTAGTACCGACTGCAATACTGGTTTTAATCCCTGCTCTGGGGAAACTGGGGCGGGACTCGCCTTGGGGGACCGTTCGCTCATGCCGTCTCTCCTGTGTGATTTCGTGATGATTTCGCCTTGGGGGTTGCTCCCTGAAGATGGGGAGTTTGACTGATTCTGGCCGATGCCCATTCTTATAATAAAAGGCATGGCAAGTCACAGACTGTACTGTTGCACCACATTTTAAATGTTTCAGTTCAATTCAGTTTAATGTTGAGTTTGACTCGATGGCTTTTAACTCTCTGGATCATATTTTAGGTGCCCTGGCGGCTCAGACCCTGGGACAAAAGCAACGGGAATATCAGCAGTTGGTGGAGTCTTGGGCGATCGCCGTGGGGCCGAAGATTAATCAACATACTCGTCCCTTGGCGGTGGAACGGGGGGTGCTGCGGGTGGCGACTTCTAGTTCGGCTTGGGCCCAAAACCTGATGTTTGAGCGGCGACGGATTTTGCAACGGTTGAATGTGGGACGCTCCGAGGCGATCGCGGATATTCGATTTTCTCCCAAGGATTGGTCTAAATCTGATGTTAAATGTCCAGATTTGGCGGAGCAAGAAATACTGTGGCAGGATCATCCTTCTCGGTTGGCTGAGTTAAGTGCTGATGCCGGAACTCCGAAGGGTTCTAAGGTTGAGAATGCTCAAGGGACTTTTGAGCGCTGGGCACAGCGGGTGCAGGCGCAGTCCCTGGGGTTGCCCCTTTGTCCCGATTGTGGATGTCCCACGCCTCCCGGGGAACTCGATCGCTGGGCGGTTTGCGCCCTCTGTGCGCCGAAACAGTGGTCAGGGTAGGGGCGATCGCGACTCTTTCCGGAAGGCAATTCAAATTTTCCATTCGGGCTGATTCAGAGATCTAGCACCCGTTGCACCAACCGACGGGGGTTTCGGAACTACCCATACCCCCACATCCATTGGCAACATCTCCCTCAAATTTCGGTCTTGAGTGCCTTGACTTATTTCCAATTTGGACCACCAACTGCTGAGTTACAAGGTAAACTCTAGGTCTTTATGGAGGCGATCTTCCCTGAAATCTCCCCTTGTCAGTGAGGCGCACGACTGGCTAAAATGTTGATCCCCATATTTTTTTAGCTTGAACTCATCCAGTTACGAGGGGTCGAGATGAGTTGGTACTTAACTGAATTGTTGCTATTTCTTACAAAATAATAAAGAAATTATTAAGGTAAATTTTTATTGGGGATCGCTTAAAGCTATACAGGATAAAGCCTTGATGCCTTTCTTGCGTAAAATTACCTTACAGCATAATAGAAGCATCATTTGATTGTCCCCCAAGCACCCATAATGAAGACCTCAAATTGCCAATCATCATCCTGTCGCCATTGTCGGTTCTATACCCCGGAAGGCCGCAGGGGTGGAAACTGCCAACAACTCGGTGTACTGGTTCGTGGAGGCTGGAAAGCTTGTTCGTTAGCTTTACCTCCCTTTGCACCTTCTTGGGAAGAGATTAAACCCGAAATGATCATTTTGGAAGACCAACGCCTCCGGGTGGAGGGGACTCTATCCCTAGAAAGGGCATTCTACCAACCCTCAGCAGAGCGATACAATGGTCAACCTGACTCGGTAGTTGTCGCGACAAACCTCAATAAGCCGGAGATACGGTGAGCATTTTCTCTCAGTAAGCTAACGCTACAACAGATTTGACATTCACGTTCATTTCCTAAAAGTTAAACGACCGCATGATTGGGTGGAATCGCTCAGTAGAATTACTCAGCAACTCGCGCTTCTAGGGTTAAACTTCAGAAGCGATCGCGATCGCTTCTTTTAAACATCAGGGGTAAAACCCGGTTTGGAAATCCAACCGGGTTGCATGATTCAAAGGCAGTGAATGATCTAGGCAATTAAAGCATTATGGCAACCAGGGATACTGACGAAAATCTGGTTGCCGTTTTTCTAAAAACGCTTGTTTTCCTTCCGCCCCTTCCTCAGTCATGTAGTACAGCATCGTGGCATTTCCCGCCAGTTCCTGTAACCCCGCTTGACCATCGCAATCGGCATTAAAGGCAGCTTTCAGACAGCGAATGGCGATCGGGCTTTTCTCTAAAATTTCATTCGCCCAGGTGACCCCCTCCGCCTCCAGTTGTTCCACCGGCACCACCGCATTCACCAACCCCATCTCCAACGCTTGAGTCGCGTTATATTGCCGACAAAGAAACCAGATTTCTCGCGCTTTCTTTTGACCGACGATTCGCGCCATATAACTGGCCCCAAACCCTCCATCAAAACTCCCCACTTTCGGTCCCGTTTGCCCAAAAATGGCATTCTCTGCCGCTAGGGTTAAATCACAAATCAGGTGTAAAACATGACCCCCTCCGACTGCATATCCGGCAACTAAGGCAATCACCACTTTCGGCATCGACCGAATTAACCGCTGCAAGTCCAGGACATTTAAACGGGGAACTCCCGCCTCATCAATATATCCCGCTTCCCCTCGCACACTTTGGTCCCCACCGGAACAGAACGCATATTTGCCATCGGTATGAGGTCCCGCCCCGGTGAATAACACTACCCCAATCCGACTATCTTCCCGCGCATTAGAAAAGGCATCATACAGTTCAAATACCGTTTTCGGACGGAAGGCATTCCGCTTGTGGGGCCGGTTGATAGTAATTTTGGCAATCCCATCGGTTTTCTCATAGAGAATATCTTCGTAAGTTTTGGCGGTTTGCCAGTTGATTTGCATTTCATCCAGTAGCTGCGCGACGTCAAATTGTGCATTGTACCTTGCCTGGGGTGTTTGCGCTTCATACGGCCCCTAATGGCCCTCGTTGAAGCCCTATCCCCGCTGCCCTATCCTGGTAATTGGGCGGATTTTTTCCAATTAATCTCGGGTGAAATTCCTGAATTATCCAGATTAATTTTACGCAATTGTAGGGTGGGCATTGCCCAGCGTACTCCTTGAACTGCAAAAAATAAACTATTACAAACCTTTTAAAAATAGGGGTGGAGAACGCCTGAAGGCGTTACTACGAACGAAGAAGAATGACAGAAGGCATGATCCAAAATTGAGGGAAGGGGATGGATTGCAAAAGCGGCAGAGATTAAGTCTGCCGCTTTTGTGGTGAGTGTTATTGCAAAATGGTTTTGGAGACGATGCGGGTTTTTTTGCGATCGGCTTCGGAAAGTTCTTGTCCCTCTTGGAGGCGGGTGGCACTGGTTTGGAGGACGGTTGCTGCGCCTTTATCGCCCATTTGTAAGGCGGTTTTGGCGGCAGTTTGTAACATGGTGGCGGCACCTGCCCGATCGCCTTGTTGGATTTTCTGTTCGGCAATTTGGGTTTGCCGATATTTCGCTAAGGCTAAGGTATGCTGCTGTACCGTGGGGTCGATCGCCGGGTGATAGGCACTCAGGACGTTGGCATCGATCAGGAACGGATCACTGAGAATCTGTTTCCGTCCTGCAGAAGGGTCATCGTAGCGAATTTGCAATTCCGCGAGGGTTTGTTTACCTTCGGCAAATTTGCCAATATATAGGTTCGCCAAAATCACCCGTTCTGTGGTCATAATATCCCCTAAGCGCACTTCAAACAGTCCATTTTTGGCTTCTACGGGGAGTTCGATGGTTTCCGGTGAGACTTGGGCGACGGGTTTGAGTTCGGCAAGGCGAACTTTTGGCATTAGCTTCAGTTGCAGGTAAGCATTGGTTAAGGCAACGGATTGAATCCGACTGAATAAGCGGCTAAACTCTTCGACGGCTTGTTCCGGGCGTTCGATATGAGAGAGTGCACCTCGGGCGGCAGTGGCAATGGATTCGAGGACATCAAGGTTCCAGTGATCGCCGAATCCGAGGGTGTTGAGGGTGAGGTTGGCATCTGCCGCTTCGGAGGCTAATTTCAGACAGCGATCGTTGCTACCATGTTCGTTTTCGCCATCGGTGAGGATGAAAGCTTGGGAGACGGTGCCGGTTGCGCCTTTTTTGAGTTCTTCCATGCCTTTTTTCATGCCTTCATCGATCGCAGTCCCGCCATCGGCTTTGAGTTTGTCGATCTGTTTTTTGATGCGATCGGTATCTTCGATCGCCTGATTGGAGATGATCACTTTGGCGCGATGATCGAAGGCGACAATGCTGAGGCGATCGCCGGGTTTGAGTCGGTCAATCAGTCGATAGGCTGCCTCTTTGACGGTGGTTAACGGACGTCCGGTCATGGATCCGCTATGGTCCAAAATCAGGCAGAGGTTGAGGGGAACTGAGGTTTCTAAACCTGCGGCGATCGCGGAAATAGATAGGGACAGTTGACGCTGAGAACTGGGTTGACCCGCGTCTATATTGGCATCACTTAGGGCTGGATGGATAGCAACTTTCATTAAAATTTCTCCTGGCAAACAAAAAAGCGGTCCCGATGGGTTGTCCTGAATCCGGGTCTTGAACTATCTGGATTTTGGCACATCCGCTATCGACACCGCTAATGTTGCCGGGAGAATCCCTCGGATGAATGGAGAAACCTGGGAGTTAGCTTCCTTACAAGAGGAGGTTTTGTATGGGTAACTGCTTCTGATGGTCTCCTCCCCTTGCCAAGGGGAGGGGACCGGAGGTGTAGTTAATCTTGGGCAAATCCCCCCTGAACGTAAAAAACTTCCCCTTGTAAGGGGTCAGGGTCTCCTGGTTAGAGTTCTCCGCTAAAGGATTGGTAAACTACTTGGGACATTTGCCGGATTAACTCTTCTGCTGCGGGGTCATTGTGGGGACGTTTGACGATCGCCGCCATTAAATAACGCTTCCCATTCGGCATATCCACTAATCCCGCATCAGAAATGGCAGTCCCAATATCTCCAGTTTTGTGGGCGATCGCTGCGCCGGAACCCAATCCTTGGGGGAGTAGGGAATTATTCACCGTACCCTGCATAATCTTGAACAGGCGATCGCGACTTCTCAAAGACAGCACCTGTCCCCGTTCCACCAGTCCCATCACCTGCACCAAATCTTGGGGACTGGTGGTGTTGGTTCCCTCTAAATCCGGGAGAGGGTTGGCGATCGTGGTGTTGCTCAATCCCCAGGATGCAAAGCGCTGATTTAGGGCCGCTGCACCCCCTAACCGCTCAATTAACATATTGGTCGCGGTATTATCGCTAATCTCGCTCATTTTAGTCGCCGTCTCTAGGGCGCTGTACTTCGTCCCCGGTTCGGTGAACTGCATATCCCCGGATCCTTCGGCAATATGCTCCTGTTTCATGGTCAGCATTTCATCCAGGGTGATTTTTCCCTCATCCACGTCCTGAAAAAATGCAATTAAAATTGGCACTTTAATCGTACTGGCAGCGGAAAATCTCTGGGACCCATTCAAGTCCAGATAGGCCCCTGTATCCAATTCAATGGCATAAACTCCTGGGGTCAATTCCGGATGTTCTGCCGCCATTGCCTGCAATTTTTCTTTCAGGGTCGTGATTTCCTGGCTGATAGGCAGGGCCTGAAGATTGTAGGCAGCCGTGACCTGTTCCTGCTGTTCTTCTTGGGTTTCAGCATTTCCAGCCGCCCCGACGGTGTGGTTATCCGCAGGATTCCAGATGGATAAGAGGGTGCCCGCGAGTACCCCGAGTCCAACCCCAAGAATCAGCAACCGCGCCCCATAAATCAGGGGCGAGATTTTGGTGTTTTTCGGTTTCTTCTCGGTAGTTTTCCGGGTTCTAGTTTTGGGGAGGCTCGTTTTGGAGGCAGTCCCGGCAGTGCGTTTAGATTGCCCTTTGGGAGTCCGCTTGCGGGGGGGTTTATTCCCAGAATCTGGGGGTCTTCGCCCGGGCACTCGTTCCCGGGGAGAGTCGGCTCCTTCCTGGGCCATCTGACGACTTAAGGAGGTAGAACGAGTCGAGGTAGAGGGTCTTTGTTCGGCAAGGCGATCGCGAGATTTTGACCCACGGGGAGGACGGGGATTCTCCGAACTGGCATAATCCGGTTGGTTCCGGGAACGAGGGACCCGGCCCATTCGCAATTGTTCAGCTAACTGTTGAGACTGTTGCTGTTGTTGGGCCTGATCCGATCGAGATTGTGCCGGTTGTGCCGGTTCGCCATCACCCAAGGTCGGGATGGGGGATCCTGTTTTTCTGGGGTTCCGGGGTGGCGCTTCCAAAGGGCGATCGCCACGGGTCCCGGGGGCAGATTTGCGGGAAGCGGATTTAGTTGCTTTTTTCCCCGATGTCTTGGTTTTAGTTTTTTTTACCCGCTTTGTCGGTTCGCCAGACTCCGTTTTTTCCGAAGGCACCACCGACAAAAATGACCGAATTGGAGACCTTTGAGCCACACCACACTCCTGTTATTTCATTCTTGCTACTTATTCGGCGAACCGACTCCCTAAGTGCCATTTCTTAGGCTCAGTTTTACCCGCAGCACCGTCAATCGTAACCCCTTGAGGCACTGTTTTAGCGATCGTTTGGACAACCTTGGGCCGAAATTTTGGGGCAGAACCCGGGTTGCTTGAGAATTTCTCTATCCAAGGGTTCTAACGCCTATAGCCTATCACCAACCTCCGAGCCTTGGGACAATGCCCACTCCATTTGTGTCAAGATTCCCCGCAGCATGGCGACTTCTTGAGTGGATAATTGAGCACGATTGTACAACCGTCGGAATTTTTCCAGTCTCCGGGGGGCAGTATGAGGATAAAGATACCCAATTTCCAAGAGCAATCGTTCTAAGTGTTGATAATATCCCTCTAATTCCTCCAAAGAGGCGGTGGGAATGCTAGAACTGGCGCTGATGAAGGGGGACGGGATGCTGGTTTTGTCTTCTGCCAGTCCAGTCGCCTGTTGGTACAGTTCGGTGGCGCAAACGGCGACAGATTGGGCCAAGTTTAAGGAAGGATACTCGGGACTGGCGGGAATTTGCACGAATCGCTGGGCGTAGTTCAGTTCATCGTTGCTCAATCCTCGGTCTTCCCGACCAAAAATTAAGGCGGAGGGGGTTTCTAATAGCCAGGGGAGGGCGACTCGGGGGGTTTCTAAGTCCGTGGGTAAGGACCGCGATCGCCCGGTGGTTGCGATCGCCCGTTGACATCCCACGAGGGCCTCTGGCAGTTCGTTGACAATTTGGGCCGCTTCTAAAATATCTGCCCCATGTACGGCCATTTTAATCGCCCATTCATCCTGGCGATCGCACTGGGGATTCACCAAGACTAACTGAGACAACCCCATATTTTTCATCACTCGGGCCACTGAACCCACGTTCAAGGGGCCAGCCGGTTCTACGAGCACGATCCGAATTCTGGCTAATGCGCTTTCATTCATGGTGGGAATTCTCAGGGTGGGGGGGATGCTGCTTAGGCTACACTTACCCACAGGCTGAAGCCTGGGGCTACACAGACGAAGCCTGCCTTCGCAGGCTACTAGAAAAAACTAACTTTTGACAACCGGATCGGGTATAACAAGACTCTTCAGCCCGCGCAGGCGGGCCCTTCGACGGAGCTCAGGACAGGCTTTGTCCGTGTAGCCCCAGGCTTCAGCCTGCGGGTTTTTTGGATCATAGAAGAATCGGGGACCCAACGCAACTCCCAGCAATCCCGATCGCCTCCCCCCATAACCCATGCCAGATTTCAGTAAGTTTTTAGAACATCGGGGATGGCAGCAGTTTATCATCTATAAAAAGCCGAACGGCTTACCCTCTGTTTGGATTCTGGATAAACCCATGAGCGATCGTCCCTCTGCATCTACCCCGACTGATATGACTGGGATTAAAACCACCCAGACCCATATTACCAATGCTGACTATCGAGAACTCGATCGCGATCGCCTCTCGGCGATGTATCGGCATTATGCGGAGATCAAGGATCAATATCCCCATTCCCTGCTGTTGTATCGCGTGGGGGATTTCTTTGAAACCTTTTTCCAGGATGCGATCGTCGTGGCGCGAGAATTGGAATTAGTCCTCACCAGTAAACAAGGGGGAGATGTGGGACGAGTCCCCATGACGGGTGTCCCTCATCATGCCTTAGAACGCTATGCCATGCAATTGGTAGAAAAAGGCTACTCCGTCGCCGTGTGCGATCAAGTGGAAGATGCAGCAGAAGCGAAAGGATTAGTCCGCCGCGAAGTGACTCGGGTGATTACCCCGGGTACACTGCTAGAAGATGGAATGCTCAAAGCGCGCACCAATAACTTTTTAGCGGCAGTCGTCATGGCCGGAAATCAGTGGGGATTGGCCTATACAGATATTTCCACGGGGGAATTTTTCACCACCCAAGCGGAAGATTTAGAGCATCTCGCACAAGAGTTAATGCGCCTGCAACCATCGGAAGTGCTAGTTCCGACCAATGCACCGGATATTGGTACATTGTTGCGTCCGGGGGAAAAGTCTCAACATCTCTCCCAGTATCTCCCTTCCTGCTTTTGCTATTCTCTGCGATCGCAAAAACCTTTTACCCTGGTAGAAGCGCGGCAGCGGATTTTCCAGTATTTCAAACTCCGTAGTTTGGAGGGGGTGGGATGTGAAAATCTCCCCTTAGCCGTGCGTGCAGCAGGGGGATTATTGGAATATCTGGAAGCAACTCAAAAGGAAAATCGGATTCCTCTGCAATTGGTTCGCAGTTATACGTTAGCGGATTATTTAATTGTTGATGCTCAAACTCGCCGCAATTTAGAAATTACCCAAACGGTCCGCGATGGCACATTTTATGGATCGTTGTTATGGGCGATTGATCGCACCAAAACTGCAATGGGTGGCAGAGCATTACGGCGTTGGATTTTGCAACCTTTGCTGAAGATTAAAGGCATTCAAGCGCGACAGGATACGGTGGAGGAATTAGTCCAAAAAACGGAACTGCGTGAAGAAATTCAAAGGTTGTTATCAGAAATCTATGACCTAGAACGCCTCACCGTTCGGGCGGGTTCGGGTACGGCAAATGCCCGGGATTTAATCGCATTGGCCGATTCTTTGGCAAAATTGCCGGAACTCTCCACCTTGGCACAACAAGGGAATTCTCCCTATTTGAAACCCTTACAACAGGTGTCATCAGAACTAGAGGCATTAGCAGTTCGCTTGAAACGGGCGATTGTGGAATCACCGCCGCTACATTTAAGCGATGGGGGGTTAATTCGTCCGAATGTGTATGAGGCGTTGGATGAGATGCGATCGCTCGTTGAAGGCGATCAGCAATGGTTGGCCAATTTGGAAGTGCGAGAACGGGAACGCACGGGAATTTCTACCTTGAAAGTGGGATATAATAAGACTTTTGGATATTATATTAGTATTTCGCGGTCAAAAAGTGAACAAGCACCATCGGATTATGTGCGACGGCAAACTTTGACCAATGAAGAACGGTATATTACGCCTGAGTTGAAAGAACGAGAATCACGGATTCTGACCGCACAGGAGGATTTGAATAAATTAGAATATGAGTTCTTCGTCCAGTTGCGATCGCAGGTGGGAGAATATGCGGCAATGATTCGCAATGTTGCCAAAGCAGTCGCGGCGATCGATGTGTTAGCGGGGTTAGCAGAAATTGCGATCGACCGGGGATATTGCCGTCCTGAAATGGTGGAAAATCGAACCCTGAGAATTACTAATGGTCGTCATCCCGTGGTAGAATATTCGATTCCAGCGGGATTATTTGTGCCGAATTCCACCCGACTAGGGAATGCCGAAGATCCGGGCAAATCTGAAAGCGATCATCGCCTTGCGCCGGATTTAATTATTTTAACTGGACCCAATGCTAGTGGCAAGAGTTGCTATTTACGGCAGGTGGGATTAATTCAGTTATTGGCGCAGACGGGGAGTTTTATTCCAGCAAGTTCGGCCACTTTAGGAATCTGCGATCGCATCTTCACCCGAGTTGGCGCAGTAGATGACTTAGCAACAGGTCAATCTACCTTTATGGTTGAAATGAATGAAACCGCCAATATTCTCAATCATGCCTCGCCTAAATCCCTAGTTTTACTCGATGAAATTGGCCGAGGAACCGCCACCTTTGATGGATTATCCATTGCTTGGTCCGTTGCCGAATATTTAGCCACAGAAATTCGCTCTCGCACGATTTTCGCCACCCATTATCATGAAATGAATGAACTGGCCTCCATCCTTTCTAATGTGGCCAACTATCAAGTAACGGTCCGGGAATTAGCTGATGAAATCGTGTTTTTACATCAAGTCCAACCCGGAGGCGCGGACCGTTCTTATGGCATTGAAGCAGGACGGTTAGCGGGGTTACCCCCAGTGGTGATTCAACGAGCAAAAGAGGTGATGAGTCAGATTGAAAAGCATAGTAAAATTGCTGTCGGACTCCGCAAAGGGGCGAAGAAAGAGGGAGTGAATTCCTCGGAATCGACGGAACAATTAGATATGTTTGATTTTTAAATGGGGTTGGGATGTTAGAGGAAGAACCCCACCCTAACCCTCCCTTTGCTAAGGTCCGGGTTAGGGTGGGGTTCCCCATTTATGCCAGATTTATACTCGTTTTCAATTCCCCTCCGGTACCCTCCCCTTAGCAAGGTCCGGGTTAGGGTGGGGTTCCCCATTTATGCCAGATTTATACTCGTTTTAAACAAAGACAGTTCCCCACTCTCTTCGCGATATCCCCCAAACAAATCAAAGCAGACTTCCATCCCTCCCATTTCCTCTTCCGTAACTCGAAGAATCCCAAAATTATTATAACGACAGACCGCCAAATTTTCAAAATGATAGGGGATATTTTCCGGGCGATCGCCTAAATTTCCTTCCGGTTTAACTAACATTTCCAAAATCCGCCGTTCCATTTCCTTCAAATGGGCATAAGCAATTCCACTGGAGGTCACCTGAAAAACCTTGGCCCCAGGAAAATCGGGGTGAGATAGTTTAAATGCTGCCCCAATATGAACATCCCCACTAATAAAAATTACCCGTCTGTGCATTTTTTGAGAAAAATCAAAGACCAACTTTAACAATTGATTCCGTTCATCCCAATTGCTTTGATGTTCCCAATGGTCCCGTTGGTCATCTTGATATCCAAACAAACTTAAGTCAATTTGGTTAATCACAAAACTACTTAAATGAACCACTGGAACAGGAGAGACAATAAATAAAACCTCGGCATCCGATTGATATTGACGGGCCATCCATTCTTCAAATCGACGCCCCTGTTTTAGTCCTAATGACCGATGATGTTCGCGATTGTAATTGCGATTTCCGCGCATATCTAAGACATAAAACCCACAGCGCCCGCAATCAAATCCATAGTCGAACTGATTATTGATAAAATCCGTCTCCGGATTATGAGAATGTTCATATTCCCAATACACCTGTCGCGCCGCCTCAAACATTTCCTCAGCAAACTGTAATTGTTGCGACTTATTTCGCAGTTGCCAGGAGTTATCTAGCAATCCCGCTAGTTCATCGGGAGTATAAGAGCCCCATCCATCGACAATTTCATGATCATCCCAGATCATATACATCGGAAAGCGCCGATAAATCTGCTGCACTTCGGGAATTCCCCAATATCCCCGATAAATATCCCGATACCAAGTAATCATATCCTCCCGAGTCGGATTCTGGGATTTGACCTTCCGCAACCATTCCCAGATACTCAACTCAGGGTTGCCATCCACATAGACTTGATCTCCCGTTGCTAACACAAATCGCGCATTCACCTGGGAGAGTTCCTGATTAAATCGATTCCACATTTCCACATTGGCAAGTTGCCGCCCTTCGTAAGGCATATGACAACTATAGATGCCAAAATTGATGGTTTTGGGATGTTCCGGAAAGGTCTGAAACCACAGAAGTTCTTCATGTCCCAACTCCCAGGGAGAGTCCCGATTGGGGTCAAATAATGCATAGTAATAGCGAGTATCCGGCGTGAGGTTCATCAGTTCCATCACCCCGGTGAGGTCGGTTGCCGGTGTGAGTGAGACGGGGAGAACGATTTCCGGGAAAAATTCTTCCGTCTGAGTCGGAGTGGTCAAGCGTAACTGATATTCACGGCGATCGCCTAAAATCAATAAGGGAATTCCGTGAGTCGGAATGGGACGAGAAGACACCACTAACCAGTATTCCCCCGGTTCAGAAACCCGGAACCACAGACGGACCGTGGTGGGGGTCGTATGACCGAGAATACTGGTTTGCTCTAAGGGTGAATTCGGCCAAGGATGCTGTTCAGGATCATAAAACTTCAGCAGGGGATTCATAAGGGTTTCTCGTCTCCATTGCACGGATAAGGAAAGACCATTCTATTATCTCGGCAATGGAGACACTGAATTCACCCCTTGGCAGTTCTAATCGACTTTACTGTGATTTTCCAGTCAGACTGCGGATCTGAGGCATCTCATCGGTTTGGGATTGGGATTGTCCCCGATCGCAATTTTGATGGGGTTGGGGTCGCTTAATAGCGGGCGATCGCAGCAACGGCACCCTCTCCTGGCATTTGGGAGACTCTGCCTCCTGATCACTCCCCAACCCCATCAACTATCTAAAATCCCCCTGCAAACTCCCTCATCCCGACCCTTTCACCACACTAGAAATCCGTTCCACCAACTCAGAAACGGGTAAAGAAACATCCAAATGAATCGCCTCATCGGGAGTCGGTTCTTCTAACGCATCAAATTGACTATTTAGCAAATCTGCTGGCATAAAATGGTCTGTTCGCGACTGCATTCGTTCCTGAATCACTGCCTGGGAACCCTTCAAATAAACCAACTTAATGGGTTCCAAAGAACAATCCAAAATTTCGCGATAAGATTGCTTCAATGCCGAACAAGCTAACACCACATTTTTATCTTGCTGTAACCAAGCGGAGATTTGTTGACGCATTGCCATTAACCAAGGGTGGCGATCGCTCTCATCCAAGGGAATTCCCCGACTCATTTTCTCCACATTTTCCGGGGAATGTAAATCATCGGCATCCATAAACTGCCAGCCTAACTGCTCTGCCAGACGCTTCCCGACGGTAGTTTTCCCCGAACCCGATACTCCCATGATGATGACAATGGTCACCGTTAAAGCTCCTTTTTCTGCCGACTGTGATTGCTTTGGCGCGTCTCTCGATTCCTCAGTTGAGAGCGATCGCGCTTTTATGGGTTTCCGTTGCTACAGATTCCCCCTGTGGGTCCAATTTTACTATTATAAAACATCTTTGCCTTTGAGATAAACCCTGCCAGTACCAGAAGCGTCACAACCTCACCGAAATTTACCCAATTCAGGGTTTTCATTAGATAACGCAACTCACCCTTGAAAATAGCTCAGGGGTGATTCACTACTTGAAGCAAACCGCAATAATACAGCAATAACTAAAATGGAACGTAAGTTTATCGAATTTTATAAGGTGACTAATATTGTATCTAAGCGGGTTAGTCCCCTTGATTTAGAAGCCCGTAAATATTATGTAGATTTATCGCCGGTTATTGGAAATGAAGTTGAAAAAATTCATGATAAAATCATTATTACTGGGCAGCACGAACCAACTTGCACAGTGTTAACAGGCTATATTGATTCAGGCAAATCAACGGAACTCCTACGATTAAAACATAAATTAGAAGTGGCAGGGTTTCATGTGGTTTATTTTGAAGCCTATGAAGACTTGGATATGATTCAGGTATCCATCGCCCATATTTGGCTGGCGATCGCCTGTCGCATTGTCCAAAGTTTGGAGACAATAGAAATCAAGACGCCCAAAAAACTTAATAAATTTCTACAAGAATCTTTGCAAATTTTCTATTTTGACGTTCAAGAAGAAATAAAAGAAGCAATTTCAAAAAATGTTCGGCTAAAACTAGGAAAAGATGGAGATATTTTTACTTGGTGTATAGAAATGAGAGAGGTTATAAAAAACTCTCAAAAAAAATCGTTCTTTTATCAACCTTTAAGTCAATTTTGGAATTCCCAAAAAAGCGAACTTATAGAAGCGATAAATCAGGAGTTAATCGAACCCCTGGTTACCCAAATAAAAGCCCAAGGAAAACAGGGATTAGTTGTGATAGGGGAGGGTTTAGACGGAATTTATAACATTAGATTACCCGGGGGTCAAGTACAAACTGAATATTTATTTGTTGACCAAGGAGAATATTTGACAAAGCTAAATTGTCATGTAGTTTATACCCTACCCATCTCCCTAGTATTTTCCAATCATTATGAAATGCTGACTCAGCACTTTGGTGAACTGAGAGTTTTGCCAATGGTGCCGGTGCGATCGCGCGAGGGTCAAGAACATCAGGAGGGAATGGCACGCTTACGACAACTGGTCCTCATCAAAGCCTTTCCTGAGTTGGATGAACAACAGCGTTTAGAGGCAATTTCGCTAGTTTTTGAAAATGCTGAAGCCTTAGATAGATTATGCCGCATTAGTGGAGGTCATATCCGCAATTTAGCTGGTTTATTATACAGGTGCGTGATGGAAGGGGAGGATTTTTCTTTTCCTCTAAAGCGGCAAGCCTTAGAAAAGGTCATTGATTCCTATAAAGAAGACTTAAGAGCAGCAATTAATGAGGAAGAATGGGAGTTGTTACGTGAGGTAAAAACCTCCCAAATGGTGAAAATAGGAGACTCAAAATATCAAATGCTTATTCGCTCTATGTTTGTATTAAAATATGGCGACGGTAATCAGGAGTGGTTTGATATTAATCCAGTCCTGAGTGAAGCCGAAGAAATGCAAAAATAAGCCAATCTAATCCTGAGTTTTAGATGAAGCAGGACCGGGCAGATTTATACCCACTCCTACGGGCGATCGCAAGCAACCGAGTCCACAACCTACCCAATTTAGCAGTTTTGTTAGATAATAGATAAGGCTGTTCCCCTGGGGTCCTAGCGATGTGGACCCGATCGTCCAAAACTGCTGAGAGTCTCCCCTACCATCCAACGGCAAAACCACCCCAATTATGACAATGACCCCTGATATCCGTGACTTTTATCGTGCTACTGAACCCGGACGGGCCCTAGTTTGTGCCAACCCCGAGGACCGGAAATATTACATTGATTTTTCCACGGTTCGCGGTGGTGAAATTATTGATAAACTTAAGAACAAAATCACCTTTTTCATGCCCGATCGCCCGACTTGTGCCTTGTTTACGGGCCATATTGGTTGTGGGAAATCCACGGAACTTTTGCGGCTGAAAATGGAACTGGAAAAGGCCGGGTTTCATGTGGTTTATTTTGCTTCCAGTGATGACTTGGAACTGACGGATGTGGATATCGTGGATGTGTTGCTGGCGATCGCCTCTCGCATCTCCCACAGTTTAGAGTCCATTCAACTGCTGCAAACGAGCAAGCTCAAAGCGTTGCTGCAAGACGTTTCCCGGGTTCTCAACGCGGATATTCAAGGAATCAAAGCCAAAATTCCAAAAATTGGCGATGTGGGAATCAGCGGACAAGGAGACAACTTTACCTTGTCTATGGGAATTGGGGAAATTACAGCGCAAGTCAAGCAAGATGCTTCTTTACGGAAAAAGCTGAATCAGTTTTTAGGACCCCAAAAACAACAACTGCTGGATGCCATTAATCAGGAGTTGATTGAACCGGCGATCGCAAAATTAAAAGAACAAGGAAAGCAGGGTTTGGTCGCCATTGTAGACAATTTGGACCGCCTCGATAATAGTCCGAAATTCGGGGGGAAACCGCAACAAGAATATCTATTTGTGGACCAAGGGGAATATTTAAGCAAGCTGAATTGTCATCTGGTTTATACCCTACCTTTGGCGCTGAAATTCTCCAATAGTTATGGAATGCTGACACAGCGATTTGAGGACCCGAAAGTGTTGCCAATGGTCCCGGTGCGATCGCACGATGGCAGTGAACATCAAGCGGGGATGGCCCTCTTGCGGCAAATGGTCCTAGCGAGAGCTTTTCCCGACTTGGACGCACAACAACGCTTAGATGCCATTCCCCTGATTTTTGACAGTCCCGACACCTTAGATCGCCTCTGTCAAATTAGTGGGGGTCACGTTCGGGATTTACTCAAATTGCTGAATACCTGGATTATGGAAGAAATGCAGTTTCCCCTGGGTCGTCAAACCTTAGAAACCGTGATTCAATCCAGTCAAAATGATATGATAATCCCGATTTCTGAGTCAGAATGGGAGTTATTGCGGGAGGTCAAAACTCGCCAACAGGTTAACGATGATACGGGATATCAGCAGTTGATTCGGAGTCGGTTTGTGTTTGAGTATCGGGATAACGGAAAAGTTTGGTTTGATGTGAATCCAATTTTAGCCGAAGCGGGGAAACTATAGAGATGAATCACTCCTTTAATCCAGAACAAATCAGCCCGGAAAATGAGAAGGCTTTAAAAAAATTGGCTTGGGCATTGGAGGCATCTCGGGGGGAGTTTAAGCTGTTTATTGCCCGCTGTAATTATATCCAATTGCGGGACCGGCTGGCCCAAAGATTACAACAGCTTTGTTCCGTGGAAATTCGCCGAATTGAGGTCAAAGCAGGGGACCGATTGCTGCATAGCCGAATTCGGCTAGAATTGGGGGAAGAACAACCGGATGCGCTGATGGTGTTTGGGTTAGAAATTGTTACGGATATTCAGACCCTGCTGAGTTCGGCGAATCAAGTCCGGGAGGAGTTTCAGAACCATTTTCATTTTCCCCTGGTGCTGTGGGTGAATGATGAAGTCCAGAAAAAAGTCCGCCAGATTGCCCCGGATTTGGAGAGTTGGGCGATTCCGGTACAATTTACGATGGATCGAGAGGCGATCGCCTCTTTTGTCACGGCAACCGCCCAGAGTTGGTTTGCCAATCAACTGCAACTCACTCGCCAATCTGCCTTAAAATTGCAAGGAGAACTGGCAGCAGCGCAACAGGATTTAATCAGTCAAGGTGGATTAGATGAAGAACTCAATGCCAATTTAGAGAGTCTATTGGGTGCGGTTAAATTCATCCTCGATTCCCCGGATTTGGCCCTCGTCCATTATCAACTGGCGGCGAACTGGTGGGATAAATCTCATCAGTTAGAACGCCTAGGAAAAATTTATCATCAAATTGCCGTTTGCCATTATATCAAAGCCCGAAAACAACGGAATTTAGAACCCTCCGATTGGCAACCTACACGGGAAGCACTCGCCCAATGTTTAGCCACTTTTGAACAAACGGAAAACCCCCATTTAATTGCTGATTCCCTAGACAGCATCGGCAAAATATTACGCCAGTTGCAAGACTGGGAGACCCTGCAACACCTGGCAACCGAGGCGTTATCCATCCATGAAACCCAAAATCAGCCCCAAGAAGCGGCGCGAGATTACGGGTTTTTAGGGGAAGTTGCTTTATCCCAAGAAGATTGGAACCGGGCTAAAGAATTAGCGGAAAAAGCCCTAGAGATTTTAACCTCAAATTTTGGGGTTGTCTCTGAGTATTTGAGGGGAAACCTGCACCCCCAACCGGAAGAACGCCGAGTTTTGTATGATGCGAGTTTATATTATTTTATTTTAGCCCAAGCGGAGCAGAATTTAAACCATCCCGAACCGGCCCTCGGTCATTTGGAAGCAGCAAAACAAGCGGGGAGTCCGGATAATGATACGAAACTTTATATCGATATTCTCTGTCAATTACATATCCTGTATTTTCGGCAAAAACAATATTTAGAAGCCTTTCACATCAAATTAACCCGATACTCCGTTGAACAACAATATGGAATCAGAGCCTTTGTCGGGGCTTGTTGGATTCAACCGCAACGGCAGGAGAGTTTTGGTCTAATTCTAGGGGAAAAGCGCGAA
The DNA here is from genome assembly GCF_025370875.1 of Laspinema palackyanum D2c. Lineage (NCBI taxonomy): Bacteria > Bacillati > Cyanobacteriota > Cyanophyceae > Oscillatoriales > Laspinemataceae > Laspinema > Laspinema palackyanum. Next base: position 51,928 of record NZ_JAMXFD010000009.1, on the reverse strand, counting down.
ACGGTGGCCCCGGAAATAGCCGCTTCTGGGCGGATGCTGGATGTAGAAAAAATTGTCCAAGAAATTGGCGAGAATAATTCTCGAATCCTGGTGATTCATGGACAATCCGGGGTGGGAAAAAGCTCTCTGGTGAATGGGGGAATTATTCCCAAGTTAAAGGAAAATTCAATGGGATATGAGGAATATTTACCCATTGCAGTGCGAGTTTATACGAACTGGAAAGAAGAATTTGCCAACAGCTTGGCGGAGGCATTAGCAGAGAAAGGGATAACTGGGCAGCCTGTCCCTGGGTCGGAAAAAGGGCAATTAGAATTGTTCCTGAAACAGTTGCAGGAGAACGAGCAACGAAATAGGCGATCGATACTCATTTTCGACCAATTTGAAGAGTTCTTTTTTGCTTGCCCCACCCCCAGGGAACGGCGGCAATTTTTTAATTTTCTCGGGGATTGTCTGAGCCAAATTGTCAGCATCAAAGTTATTCTATCCCTGCGAGAGGATTATTTGCACGAATTATTAGCGTGCGATCGGCTAGAAAGCATGATGATTATCAACAATGATATCCTCGCCCGCAAAGTCCGTTATCCCCTCGGTAACTTTCTCCCGGAGGATGCTCAACAAATTATCCAGCGCTTAACGGAAAAATCACAAATTTGGTTTCCCGATGCCTTAATTAAGGAATTAGTCCAGGAATTAGCAGCGGAATTAGATGCCGTGCGCCCTATTGAATTGCAAATCGTTGGCGCACAACTGCAAGCGGAAAATATTACCACCTTAGCGGAGTATCAGGAACGGGGACCCAAAACCGAATTTGTCAAGCGCTACTTAGACGATGTGGTAAAAGACTGCGGACTCGAAAACCAGGAGATAGGGGAACGGGTCCTGTACTTGCTCACTGATGAAAAAGGCACTCGTCCCCTGAAAACGCGGGAGGAAATAGCGCAGGAGTTACAGGAACTCGCCGCCGATTTGACGGGAGAGGTTAGCCAATTAGATTTAGTGTTGAAAATTTTTGTAGACTCTGGCTTAGTGTTGCTAATCCAGGAAAAGCCAGCCGAACGGTATCAACTGGTTCATGATTACTTAGCGGAGTTTATTCGCAAGCAACAACAGCCTCAGTTAGAACGATTAAGGGCTGAACTGGAACAAGAAAGAACCCAACGGAAATTATTAGAAGCCGAACGTCAAAAGACCCAGGAAGAGTTAGAACAGGAAAGAAAGGCCAAGCAAATCTTAGCAGAAGCCTCTAAGAAAGCAGCACAGCGAATTCGCCTGAGTACACGAATTTTGGCCGCCTCCTTAATCGCCGCCACAATCACCGGAGGACTTGCCATTAAAGCCACTCAAACCCTGGAGGAAGCCCGAGAAGGGACGAGACTTGAACGCGAAGGGTTAAATGCCTTACGACAATTTGAAGCCTATCAACTCGATGGATTAGTCTCAGCCATGAGCGCGGGGCAAGAGTTAAAAGCCCTGGTTAAGCACAAGCGTTCCCTCTCAGATTATCCCACTCTAACCCCGATGCTGGCCTTGCACACCATCATCAACCAGATCTCGGAACGGAATAAACTTCAACATCAGGATTCGGTCTCCAGCGCCAGTTTCAGCCCAGACGGGGAGAGCATCGTCACCGCCTCCTCGGACAACACCGCCCGGGTCTGGGAGCGCCGTGGCCAGATGATTGCCGAACTCAAGGGCCATCAGGGTCGGGTCTGGAATGCCAGTTTCAGCCCAGACGGGGAGAGCATCGTCACCGCCTCAGAGGACAACACCGCCCGGGTCTGGGAGCGCAGCGGCAAGCTCGTGGCGGAACTCACCGGCCATCAGGGTTCGGTCTCCAACGCCAGTTTCAGCCCGGAAGGGGAGAACATCCTCACCGTCTCAGATGACAACACCGCCCGGGTCTGGGACCGCCGTGGCCAGATGATTGCCGAACTCAAGGGCCATCAGGGTCGGGTCTGGAATGCCAGTTTCAGCCCGGACGGGGAGAGCATCGTCACCGCCTCAGAGGACAACACCGCCCGGGTGTGGGAGCGCCGTGGCCAGATGATTGCCGAACTCAAGGGCCATCAGGGTCTGATCGGGGATGCCAGTTTCAGCCCAGACGGGGAGAGCATCCTCACCGCCTCAGATGACAACACCGCCCGGGTGTGGGAGCGCCGTGGCCAGATGATTGCCGAACTCAAGGGCCATCAGGGTGCGGTTTGGGATGCCAGTTTCAGCCCAGACGGGGAGAGCATCATCACCGCCTCAGATGACAAAACCGCCCGGGTCTGGGACCGCAGTGGCCAGATGATTGCCGAACTCACCGGCCATCAGAGTGCGGTTTGGGATGCCAGTTTCAGCCCAGACGGGAAGAGCATCCTCACCGTCTCAGACGACACCGCCCGGGTGTGGGAGCGCAGTGGCCAGATGATTGCCGAACTCAAGGGCCATCAGGGTCGGCTCAGAAGCGCCAGTTTCAGCCAAGACGGGCAGAGCATCCTCACCGCCTCCTCGGACAACATCGCCCGGGTCTGGGACCGCAGTGGCCAGAGGATTGCCGAACTCAAGGGCCATCAGGGTCTGGTCTGGAATGCCAGTTTCAGCCCAGACGGGGAGAGCATCCTCACCGCCTCAGATGACAACACCGCCCGGGTCTGGGACCGCAGTGGACAGAGGATTGCCAAACTCAAGGGCCATCAAGATGGGATCAACAGCGCCAGTTTCAGCCCAGACGGGGAGAGCATCCTCACCACCTCAGATGACAACACCGCCCAGGTCTGGGACCGCCGTGGCCAGAGGATTGCCGAACTCAAGGGCCATCCGATGGGGGTCTTCAGCGGCAGTTTCAGCCCAGACGGAGAGAGCATCCTCACCGTTTCACATGACGACACCGCCCGGGTCTGGGACCTCCATGGCCAGATGATTGCCGAACTCAAGGGCCATCAGAATGGGGTCTTCAGCGCCAGTTTCAGCCCAGACGGGGAGAGTGTCGTCACCGCATCAAATGACAAAACCGCCCGGGTCTGGAACCTCCGTGGCCAGATGATTGCCGAACTCAAGGGCCATCAGAATGGGGTCTACAGCGCCAGTTTCAGCCCAGACGGGGAGAGCATCGTCACCGCCTCAGAGGACAACACCGCCCGGGTCTGGGACCGCCGGGGCCAAATGATTGCCGAACTCAAGGGCCATCAGGGTACGGTCTACAGCGCCAGTTTCAGCCCAGACGGGGAAAGCGTCGTCACCGCCTCAGAGGACAACACCGCCCGGGTCTGGGACCGCCGGGGCCAAATGATTGCCGAACTCAAGGGCCATCAGGGTACGGTCTGGAATGCCAGTTTCAGCCCAGACGGGGAGAGTGTCGTCACCGCATCAAATGACAAAACCGCCCGGGTCTGGAACCTCCGTGGTCAAATGATTGCCGAACTCAAGGGCCATCAGGGTACGGTCTGGAATGCCAGTTTCAGCCCAGACGGGGAGCGCATCCTCACCGCCTCAGAGGACAACACCGCCCGGGTGTGGGACCGCAGCGGCAAGCTGGTGGCAGAACTCACCGGCCATCAGGATGGGGTCAACAGCGCCAGTTTCAGCCCGGACGGGGAGCGCATCCTCACCGCCTCCTGGGACAAAACCGCCCGGGTGTGGCCTGTGGGAAGTTTGGATGAGTTGCTGGAGTGGGGATGTGACTGGCTTGGGGATTATCTGGTTACCCATCCCAGGGAATTAGAAAAGTTAGAGACTTGTCAAACGCCATCCAATTTGGCAGAGGCAGCAATCTATTTAGTCCGAGAAGGGGAGGTGCAAGCGAGAGCGGGTCAGGTGGATGCGGCAGTGGCGACGTTCCGCAAGGCGTTGAAGTGGAATGCAGAGTTAGATTTTAATCCGGAAGTTAAAGCGAAGCAGCTTGCCGAGGAGGGAAATCCAGAATAAGCGGGTCAGGTCAGCTTTGATATTTGGAGGGTTTGGTTACCCCTAAAATAGACAATCAATTTCAATTTATTCCTCTAATTTTTACCCAGGAGTTAATCTCATGAAACCTGAACTTTATCAAGAAATTGTTTTGAAAGAAGACTGGGAGGAATTTAATCTGCACCGGGGTGATATTGCTACTTTAATTGACTTTGTACCTTCACCAACTGGGGGCGAAGATGGCGCGATTTTAGAAGTGTTTAATGTCCGGGGAGAGGCGATCGCCCTCGTGACGGTTCTGGTTTCTAGTATTGAGGGTCTCCCGCCTGATGATTGACTGTCCATTGGGTGACTCTGGGGATGATGCTGGGATAGGGAACAGTTTTTAGGGAGTGGGTGGGTTTGGTGCTTTAGGGGATAACGACTGAAGTCGTTACTACGAACATCGGGAGGGATAACGCCTGAAGGCGTTACTACGAACGTTGGAGGGATAACGCCTGAAGGCGTTACTACGAACATCGGGAGAATGAGGGTTGGGGTGGCGCGGAATTTTCGGGTCTGCCGTAAAATAAGCAGAACTGCCCCCACTTTAAAATCTTACTCTGTAATATCCATGACTCATTCCACTGATATTCTGACTTTGGCGCGTTGGATGGCGTCGGACTTTAGCAATTTTGACCAGGCGATCGAGAATCCGCCGTTTTTTGCCCATATTCGGGTCTGTATGCGGCCCCTGCCTTATGAGTTCCTCGATGGGGTCAGTCTGTATTTAGAGCAGGCTTATGATTTTATGCTCAATGAGCCCTATCGGGTGCGGGTGTTGAAGTTGGTCCCAAAGGGCGATCGCATTGAAATCGAAAACTACAAGGTCCAGGATGAGGCATCTTTCTACGGATCCGCCCGCGATCGCCATCTCCTGCAATCCCTCACCCCAGACAAGCTCGAAAAAATTGCCGGTTCTACCTTCATTACGGAATGGACTGGATCCAAATTTCAGGGCGAGGTGGAACCTGGAAAAAGCTGCATTGTGGTTCGTAAGAATCGCACTACCTATCTGGATAGTCGGTTTGAAATTGATGAAAATGTCTTTATCAGTCACGATCGCGGACTGGACCCCGATACCGATGAGCACGTCTGGGGTTCCGTTGCCGGTCCTTTTGTGTTTAACAAGCGGGTTGCGAGTTTTGCCGATGAGGTGGTGGTGAATTGATACTAAACCCGCCCGCCCGCAGGCTGAAGCCTGGGGCTATACGGACGAAGCCTGCCTCCGCAGGCTAAGAGAGAGACGCGAGATCTTGCATCTGTGCAACAAGCCTTTGTAGACCCCGCGATCCGGCGGGGGATCAATCCCCCGCCTCATAGCTAAAGTCGGTTAAAAACCGACTAGAAAACCCACGGGATAATACTTTCAGTCGGTTTCAACCGACTTAAGTTGTTAGGCGGGGGTTTGAACCCCCGCCGCTTGTTGCAACGCGCATAAGATGTCAGAAAACTGACTTTTGACAACCTGATTGGGGATCAAGGGTAGAATTTCTCCGCAATCTGGGTGTTTCAAGTCAATGTTATAGATTAGCCTGCGGAGGCAGGCTTCGTCCGTATAGCCCCAGGCTTAAGCCTGCGGGGCAGCTTCAGGGTGCAGGTTAAATGAGGCATTTTGTGCTCCGGTATTCCTTAATGCAGATTTTTTTCGGAAATCTGTCAACTCGCTGAAGTGAAATATCCCACAGGTGGCACAAACCTGGTAGAGTTACCGAGTATTGGCAAGCAAGATTCATCTACCTATGAGAGTCCTGGTTATTGGCGGTGACGGCTATTGCGGTTGGGCAACTGCGCTTTACCTATCCAATCACGGTTACGATGTCGCAATTTTAGATAGTTTGGTGCGTCGGCACTGGGATATGCAACTCTGCGTTGAAACCCTAACACCGATCGCCCCGATTCAGCAACGATTGCAGCGTTGGCGCGATCTAACTGGTAAATCTATTGATCTGTTCGTTGGGGATATCACTGATTACGCTTTCTTAAGTAAGGCCCTCCATCAGTTTGAGCCCGATACCATTGTTCACTTTGGTGAGCAGCGATCGGCCCCCTTTTCGATGATTGATCGTGACCATGCGGTTCTCACTCAAGTGAATAACGTGGTGGGAACCCTGAATCTGCTTTACGCCATGAAGGAAGATTTCCCTGACTGCCATCTGGTCAAGTTAGGCACAATGGGCGAATATGGCACACCAAATATCGATATTGAAGAAGGCTATATCACCATTGAGCATAACGGGCGCAAAGATACCCTCCCCTATCCGAAGCAACCGGGAAGTTTCTATCACTTAAGTAAGGTTCACGATAGTCACAATATCCAGTTTGCTTGCAAAATTTGGGGCCTGCGTGCTACGGACTTAAACCAAGGGGTCGTCTATGGGGTCCTGACGGAAGAAACCGGCATGGATGAGATGCTGATCAACCGTCTCGATTACGATGGCGTGTTTGGAACAGCACTCAATCGCTTCTGCATTCAAGCGGCAGTGGGTCATCCCCTGACGGTGTATGGCAAAGGCGGACAAACCCGAGGATTTTTGGATATTCGCGACACGGTGCGCTGTATGGAACTGGCGATCGCCAACCCAGCAGAAGCGGGTCAATTCCGTGTCTTTAACCAATTTACCGAACTATTCAACATCGGTGAACTGGCATCGAAGGTGAAACAAGCTGGAATTGCAATGGGACTGAACATCGAGATTGACCATCTGGAGAACCCCAGAGTTGAACTCGAAGAACATTACTTTAATGCCAAAAATACCAAACTGCTGGATTTAGGTTTACAACCCCATTATCTATCCGATTCCCTACTCGATTCTCTGCTGAATTTCGCCGTTAAATACCAGAACCGAATCGACAAAAACCAGATTCTACCTAAAGTATCTTGGCGACGTTAAACCCTCGTGTTTAGCGGCATCCGGTGAGACTAAAGGATTCTATATCCTGCGTAACTTTCTCAAGGGAGTGCGAAATTCTAGCTCCCCAGTGACCAGAGCTAGAATCTCGCACTATCATTCATCAATTAAAACCGTTGAAGTTGCAAAGAGGCTGACCTAAAAACCCTTGCGTAACTAAAATTTGATATGAGAATTGCACTTTTTACCGAAACCTTTTATCCCAAAGTTGATGGCATCGTCACCCGACTTTGCCGCACTGTCGAACAACTGCAACGTGCAGGAGATCAAGTCCTCGTCTTTTCTCCAGACTACGGCATTACTGAATACAAAGGAGCCGAAGTTTACGGCGTCACCGGGTATCCCTTACCCCTCTATCCCGAACTGAAATTAGCCTTTCCCACGCCATCCTTACGGCGCAAACTTGAAGATTTTCAACCGGATTTAATTCATGTGGTCAACCCGGCTGTTTTAGGAGTCGGGGGAATTTATTACGCTAAAAGTCTGAAAATTCCCTTAGTTGCTTCTTACCATACCCACCTCCCCAAATATTTGCAACATTATGGGTTAGGAGTGCTAGAACCCCTGCTGTGGGAATTGCTGAAAGCGGCTCATAATCAAGCGGAATTGAACCTCTGCACCTCAATGGCAATGGTGGAAGAATTGCGAAATCATGACATTGAACGGGTGGATTTGTGGCAGCGTGGGGTGGATACGGAGTTATTTCAACCTCATTTAGCCAGTCGAGAAATGCGGAGTCGCCTGAGTCAAGGACATCCCGACAGTCCCCTGCTGCTGTATGTGGGACGACTCGGTGCCGAGAAAGAAATCGATCGCATTAAACCCGTCCTAGAAGCGATTCCCGATGCCAGATTAGCCTTAGTCGGTGATGGACCCACCCGGCAACAACTGGAACAGCATTTTGCCGGGACTCCCACCCATTTTGTCGGCTATTTACACGGAGAAGAATTAGCCAGCGCCTTTGCTTCAGCCGATGCCTTTATTTTTCCTTCCCGAACAGAAACTCTAGGGTTAGTGCTGTTAGAAGCAATGGCAGCCGGTTGTCCCGTGGTTGCTGCTGCCAGAGGTGGCATTTTGGATATTGTTACCGATGGGGTTAACGGATACTTGTTTGATCCCGATGAGGAGAACGGTGCGATCGCCGCCACCCAACGCCTCCTCGCCAACCAAATCGAACGCCAGTCCCTCCGCCAAAATGCTCGCAAAGAAGCAGAACAATGGGGATGGCAAGCGGCAACCGCGCAATTGCGACGCTATTACCAAACCATCCTAGGTTCCGGTCGTTTACCCCTAGCTGCCTGACGGAGTTCCTGTTCGTAGTAACGACTTCAGTCGTTTCTTCCTGTTCGTAGTAACGACTTCAGTCGTTTCCGCGTGACGAAAGCGCCAGCCAAGTCACGCACTCATAGATAGAGCATAGAGTCTGCTCGTTTACTTCTTGCAGCCTGATAGCAACAACCGGCGGGGGATAAATCCCCCGCCTAACAGCTAAAGTCGGTTGAAACCGACTGAAAACACCACGGGATAAAACTGGCAGTCGTCTTTAGACGACTTTAGCTATGAGGCGGGGGTTTAAACCCCCGCCGGTGTTGAACTACGAACCAAGAGAACGACTGAAGTCGTTACTACGAACCAAGAGAACGACTGAAGTCGTTACTACGAACCAAGAGAACGACTGAAGTCGTTACTACGAACCAAGAGAACGACTGAAGTCGTGACGTTGAACATCCTCCCCCACCTCCCAATCTCCCCACATTTCCCAGGGGTAGCGTACCATAGAGATCAGGCAAATCTGAGCCGGTAAGCGTTGATAACACATGACATTTTCAGGCACTGGTAGCGTTCTAGCGGCTTTAACTCGGGTGGGTCGCATGGGGGAGTTGACCCGGCGGGTCAAGGATATGCAGGTTGGCGAATTTGTCTGCATCCTTGATTTTATTACGGCAGAATTTCAGCAATGTCTGCTGGCGATCGATCTGATTAATAATGAAGCGCTCGAAATTCTGTTAGAACAACTCCTCGATGCCTTCACCCTCAAAATTAGTCAAATCCTGCAAGCAGAAAAGACGACTATTTTTTTAATTGACCAAGAGAAAGAGCAACTCTGGTCAAAAATTAGCCAGGATGAAACCGGGAAAAGTACCGAAATCCGCTTACCCATCCATATCGGCATTCTCGGTCATGTTGCCTGCAATGGGGAAAGTGTCAATATTGCCGATGTTCGTCATCATCCTTTATTTCAAGCGGAAGTGGATGAACCCCCGGGATGTGACCCGCGAAATCTTCTCTGTGAACCGATTTTTAGCAGCAAAGATACCGATCGCGTGGTAGCGGTGGTCCAGGTCCTCAATAAAATGGGGGAGGTTCCGTTCAACCGCGAGGATCAGCTTCAATTTGCCGGGTTTGCCTCTTCTATTGCAATTATTCTGGAAAGTTGTCAATCGTTTTATGTCGCGGCGAGAAATCAACGCGGGGTGAGTGCGTTACTGGAAGCAACGACGACTTTAGGTCAAAGTCTGGACCTGGAAACGACGTTACGCGCTGTGATGGACCGCGCCAAGGATTTAATGCAGGCCGATCGCAGTACCCTATTTTTACTCAGCAAGGAAACTGACGAACTCTGGACGAAAGTCGCCAAGGCAGATGGCAAAACAATGGTGGAAATTCGGATTCCGGCAAATCGTGGCATTGCCGGTTATGTCGCCTCTACGGGTCAAACACTAAATATTCATGATGCCTATCTGGACCCGAGGTTTGACCCCACGACGGACCGGAAAACGGGATACCAAACCTCTACGATTCTTTGTATGCCAGTTTATAATGCCTCGGGGGAATTAATCGGGGTGACGCAACTGATTAATAAACAGAAGGGGAGTTTTAATTCCTCCGATGAAGCGTTTTTGCGCGCGTTTAATGCTCAAGCGGGAATTGCTTTGCAAAACGCACAATTGTTTGAGAGTGTTTTGCTGGAGAAGCAATATCAAAAAGATATTTTAGAAAGCCTTTCCGATGCGGTGATTTCCACCAATATGGATGGGAAAATTGTCACGATTAATGAGGCGGCGCTAGAGTTGCTGGGATGTCCGATTCAGAAGGAGGACCGCAAACAGAGCGATCGCCAGTTTCAGATTCAGCGGGAAAATAAGCAAAAACTGCTGCTATGGCAGCAAAAGTTACAAGGTCGCTATGTTTGGGAAGTGGTTCCCATCGAACATCTGAGATTTCGCTTAGAGGATGCATTACGAAATGCGGCAAGGCATTTTGTCCCGGAACAAAGTCTGACCATTGGGTTAGTCAAGTTGGATGAAACGAATATGGAAAGTGCGATTTTGGTGATAGGCGATCGCAACAATCCTGAGTTTTACATCCCCTGGAATGAGCCGGATGAAAATGTCATAAAATACCCCAAAAGTCAAGTCAAAGAAATCGAACGCAGTCTCAACCTCACGGTGAATCCTTTAACCAACCCAGAAGGGGGAGTCCGGGGTGGATTAGTCGTTTTAGAAGACATAAGTCGCGAAAAACGGATGAAAACCACCATGTATCGCTACATGACTCCCGGGGTCGCGGAACGAGTCATGGCATTGGGGGAAGATGCCTTAATGGTGGGGGAACGCAAAGAAGTTACTATTCTATTCTCGGATATTCGCGGTTATACAACCCTGACGGAAAACCTAGAAGCGGCAGAAGTCGTCTCGCTTTTGAATAACTATTTCGAGACGATGGTAGAAGCAGTTTTTAACTGTGACGGAACGTTAGATAAATTTATTGGTGATGCGCTAATGGCCGTATTTGGCGCACCATTACCCCTGAAAGAACACGCTTGGAAGGCGGTACAATCGGCCTTAGATATGCGTCGGCGTTTAGATGAATTTAATCGTCAGCAAAAAGAACATAATATTCGCATTGGGATTGGGATTAGTTCCGGGGAAGTTGTTTCTGGAAATATTGGCAGTCAAAAGCGGATGGATTATACGGTGATTGGGGATGGGGTGAATTTAAGTGCACGGTTAGAAAGCGTAACGAAGGAATATAAATGTGATATTATTATTAGCGAATTTACTTATCAACTTTGTAGCGATCGGATATGGGTGAGAGAGTTAGATAAGATTCGGGTGAAGGGGAAAAATCAGGCAGTGGGGATTTATGAATTAATTGGCGATCGTCAGACTCCCCTAGATGCCGCGAAACAGAAATTCTTAGACTTTTATAGCGCCGGACGTGCCGCATATATCTCCAAAAACTTCTTAGAATCGATTACCCTCTTTCAATCCGCAGGCGCAATTTACCCCGAAGACCAAGCGGTGAAAATTCACATTCAAAGAGCGGAGGATTATATAAAAACGCCACCTCCAGAGGACTGGGATGGCGTCCATACGATGACAACAAAGTAATATAAATTGGGTAAAAAGGGTCAATTAAGTATCCCGTTTAACTGACCCTTCATGCCATTCCCCTAAAACCCAATCTGATATTCTTGATAACAGAATAAAAATCAAAATACCCAGCATTGTCACCAGGAATAAGGCGGCAAACATTCGGGGAATTTGTAAATTGTAACCGGCAATTAGCATTTGATAGGCAATCCCGGAATCGGTACCGCCAGTCCCGGCGACAAATTCTGCCACCACAGCACCAATTAAGGATAATCCCCCGCTAATCCGCAATCCTGATAAAAAATAGGGTAAGGCACTGGGGAGTCTCAAATACCAGAGGGTTTGCCAACGGGAGGCTTTATAGAGGATAAATAAATCTCGTAAATTGGGGTCGAGACTATTTAAGCCAAAGGTGGTATTAGAAATAATCGGGAAAAAGGCGACAATCCAGGCACAAGTCACCAATGCGCCAAAGGTATAGTCTTTAAACCAGATAATAATTAAAGGTGCGATCGCCACAATAGGAGTAGTCTGTAAAACAATCGCATAAGGATACAGACTTTTCTCAATCCACTTACTTTGAGACATCAACACCGCAATCATTAACCCAGAAATTGCCGCAGTGATAAAGGCTACTACCGTAATTTTTAAGGTAATGAGCAACGCGGGAAACAGAATCGGCCAATCCTTAATTAAAGCCTGAAAAATATCCGAAGGTTTCGGCAATAAATAAATGGGAGTTTCGGTGACTTCCACCCCAATTTCCCAAGCGGATAGCACCAGAATTCCCACTACAATCGGGGCAATGGTATCCAAAGATAATAACTTATTTTTCTTCAGTTTTGCTAAAATTAAGGCGATATCTTTGTTCATTTTATCGGTTTTAGTAATCTAGGAATCGGTTTTGTCCGAAAGGGATTAACCCGTCCGTAGTTGAGAGGATAGATATATCAATCGACCCAAAGGGCGTCGGTACAAAATGGGTGAGAAACCGGGTTTCTGTCAAAATTTTTCGCAATTCATCATCAATTTGGGTGAGAAACCCGGTTTCTTGTCCCTGGGGTAAACTATACCGATACTTTAGTCAGGGCGGACAGTAGCAGTCTCTAAGTGCCCCGATAGGTCACATGATCATTGTCGGTTTCATACAACTGCATTTCATAGAGCATTCCAGGGGGTAGCTTGGGTTCTAGCATATTCCAAAAGACCACGACCATATTCTCAGCGGTGGGATTGATGCCTTTGAAAGCAGGGACATCTAAATTAATATGCTTGTGATCGACCTCCTCCAGAATTGCGGCATCAATGGCATCTTGAAGGTCAAAGAAATTCAAAACAATCCCGGTTTCGGGATTGACTTCTCCACGAACTGTCACTTTTAATGCATAGTTATGACCATGACCATTAGGATTGTTGCATTTGCCAAATACTCGGCGATTTTCTTCATCGGATAAGGCATCGCTGTGGAGACGATGAGAGGCGGAAAAAGTGACTCGACGGGTGATATAAATCATCGACATACTGAAAACTCCTAAGCATTACTAAAAATTTCAAGGTTAGCGCCGGTGAGACATTTCGCTTGATAGTCATCCGCTAAAAAAACGATGGTGCGCGCCACATCATCCGGGGTGGTTTGGGTTTTTAGAAAGGGCGCAGCTTGTTTCAGAAGAGCGGTATCCACTGCACCGGGGGAAACACTATTCACGCGAATTCCGTGGGGTTTACCTTCTACGGCGAGGGAATCGGTGATGCCAACGACCCCGTATTTACTGGTAATGTAACTGGTGAATCCCGGAAATTTATCGGGTCCGCGAACACCGGAGAGGGAGGCGACATTGACGATCGCACCGCCATGAGATTGAGCGATCGCCCGACGAAAAAACTCACGGCAGTACAAAAATATCCCGGTGACATTCACCGCCATGATCCGTTCCCAGTCCGCCAGTTCAATTTGGGTAAAATCGGTCACTTGAACCATTCCGGCATTATTAATTAAGATATCCACCCGACCGAAGGTGGCGATCGCCTGGTCAAAGACCTCTAGAGTCTGTGCCTCTGAACTGACATCCGCCGGATACACCACAACTTGCTCAGGTTGAGATTCAGTGGCGATCGCCTCTCTCACACCCTCCAGTTGCTCCCCACTCCGACTGACGAGGACCACAGAAGCTCCTCGCTGTGCCAACTGTCGAGCCGTGGCGGCACCAATCCCCCGACCTGCTCCTGTGACAATGGCAACTCGTCCCGCTAAAGATTTCTCCAAATGATTCAGCATCTCCTTCTCGTAGGGGCAAGATTCACTAGAAAACGGCGCTAGAACTCTGGTTGATTGACCCTACTTCAAGGAAACCGTAACTAAGAACCAGGGGTTAATTATAGCAAAATTTTGACCCATCTGAGCCAAAATAATCCAATTATCCAGCTCCTCAATTAAACCCCCTCTATCCTGCCAAACCTCCTGAACTCCAGGGAGATTGAGCTGGATTGAGGGGTAAAAATCACCCAGATTTAGGGAAGCGATTCATCCCGGATGAAGCCTAATTCTTTATCCTAGAGATGCCTTGAATCATCTCGGCCTTTGATAGCAGAATTAGACCGAGAAAAATTGTCGAGGGGATTCCCGGGAATGCGGATCCATTGCTTCCGCTAAAGCGGCATACACCTGTTGACAATAGTTGAGATAACGCTCAGAAGTCCGAAACGCTTCGGTGCGGGGTAACGGTTCATCGATGGGAATCTCAGCGATCGCCCGTCCCGGATTCGCCCCCATCACCACCACTCGCTTGGAGAGATAAACCGCTTCATAAATATTATGAGTCACAAATAGGATGGTTTGACGTTGGTGATTCCATAATGAAAGTAACTCATCATTGAGGTTAGTACGTGTGATATCATCCAAAGCCCCAAAGGGTTCATCCATCAGTAATACTCGGGGTTCCGTGACGATCGCCCGAGCAATAGAAACCCGCATTTTCATCCCCCCGGAAAGCTGGCGGGGATAGGCATTCGCAAAGTTTTTCAATCCGACTAATTCCAACGTCTTGGCAATGGAAGCATCGGCCATTCTTTTGGGAATTCCCATCAGTTTGAGGGGTAAGCGAATATTATTTTTTACCGTACTCCAAGGCATCAAAGCCGGTTCTTGGAACACAAACGCGATCTGTTGTTTTAAGGTGCGATCGGCCCATTCAATTTTTCCCCCACTGCTCTCACTGAGGCCCGCAATAATTCTTAAAATGGTACTTTTCCCACATCCAGAAGGGCCAACTAAACTGACAAAATCTTCCCGATTAACCTTCAGATTTACATCCTTTAAAGCCACCACCCCATTATTAAAAACCTTGCTCACCTGACTGATAGTAATCGCCGTTTCCGGGTTCATCATGTTTTATTTTAACTCAAGAAAGCTAATTTCAAATTCAATTGTAAACCGTTGATTTTCTCTTTGCCGCTGGGTAAGCAGGCTTTTTTAAGAGAGCCATACCCTTAAGGGAAATCCAAAAAATAAATCATTCAAACGTTCGTAGTAACCCCTTCAGGGGTTTCTTTATAAAGATGACTCGGTGAAGGAATCACTCCGAACATTTTGGTGGTTTTATTTTTTGGAGTTCCCTAATGGTAAGGGTTTTCTAAAACCACAATCTAGGGTTGATTTGCGAATCAACCCTACAGAGCGGGTTCGAGTTTCAAGACTGCTCAATCAGGGCAAAAGAAGGCTAAAATTTTAAGACAGGTAATAGTCTACCCCCTTATTAATAAACTCTAAGGTGTAGGCATCTTTATAGCTGGGTTTATCCTCTAAAACCCCAGCAGTTACCAACTGGTCAAACAAAGTTTTCCATCGTTCATCAGTCATCGCCCCAATCCCGAGGGTTTGAGCATCTCCCGACTTAATCAGATCATACTCCGCTACCTTACCCAGTGCAAAAGCCAGCAACTCATCAGACATTTCTGGATTGTCTTGCTGAATCAACTCATTTCCCAGTGCGGGATTGTCAAGATAGCTGTACCATCCTTTGATAGAAGCATCGACAAAGCGATGAACCAACTCCGGTTTTGATTCAATTAATTTATGAGTGGTTTCCAGGGTGAAATTATAAGGATTCAAGCCCGTTTCACTTAACAGTAAAACCACGGGTTTAAACCCGCCTTCTTTTTCAATGAGAAATGGTTCTGAAGTCAATAATCCCTGTTGGACCGAATCTTTGTCTAGCAAAAATGGGGTGACATTGAAATTATAAGGCCGTTGCTGGTCTTGAGTATAACCGTACTGTTTTTCTAGGAAAGGCCAATAAATACTACTCAGTCCCGGAACAATAAACACCCGTTTTCCCTTGAGTTGCGCCAACGAATCATTGCCGACCCCGGGATGGGCTAAAAAGGCTTGAATTTCATTTTGAAAGATGGCGGCGATCGTCACTTTGGGAATGCCTTGATCCGCTGCTTGGAGTGCATTGACTGCTTGTCCAATACTAAAGTCAACCAAATCCCCCATCAACAATTGAGTCACATTCCCTTGGGGGGGAAGGGGTCTAATTTCCACATCGAATCCATAGTCTCGATAAATCCCCGTCGCCAGGGCCTGATAAAATCCGCCGTATTCGGCTTCAGCTTTCCAGCTTAACCCGACTTTAATTTTGTCAAGTTTTCCATTCGCTGTGGAGGCGGAAGGTTGCTTTCCAGGATTCGTACAACTGGTTAAGATACTGGTTCCTAGAGCCAAGGAACTCATTTTCAGGAATTGGCGACGTTTGATAGAATTAAAATTAGTCATAGTCAGTCATTGAGGGTAAGGGACAGATTTTCTTGAGGGTATGGGAACCGGATTAGAGAGGAGATGAAGGGAAGAAGCAAGCGGGTTAATTGACCCGTTCAAGCGTCACCCCGGTTGAGATAATGTTCAACCAAAACGCGGGTGTAAGTATTCAAAGAATAGTTGAGTGCCTCTTGTGGGGTAACCCAAACCCATTCCTCAATTTCCTCATTGGGAATCACCGTTTCTGTGGTCGAACGGGCATAATAGTTCATCATAATAAAGTGAGCGTCCCGATAAAATTGGGGGTCTACGACGGCTTCTTGCAACAGTGCCCAGCGAATGTCCACCAGGTCCAGTCCAACCTCTTCTCGAAACTCCCGTACTAAGGCCGCTTCTAGGGTTTCACCCCAATCCACCTTCCCCCCGGGGACCCCCCACAACCCCCGCCATTTCGTAGTTTTGGCAATCAAAACCCGACTGCTAGGGCCACAAACCAGCGCCCCTACGGTACTTAAAGGAAAGGTTTGAACGATAGATCGGGGTGAAACCAATGATGGATCGTGCATGACTTGTAATCCCTGGGGTAATCGACAAACAGGCAGAGGGAGGGTTTTGATGATCTCCGGTAGAGATTAGTGTAACAACCTTTGTCCGCCCAAGGCTATGCCGGTGATGATTGAGATGGGTTATACCCACTCTGCCAACTGGTCGGAATTTTTCATACTTTTGACTTGATTGTTTTGCCTTGCCTCGAAATACTGGTCATCGGTGACGACATCTTGCTGGACAATTTGAGGATGAATCAGGGGAAAATCCAGTTCTTCTGTGGGCAAGTCTGCAAAACTACTGGGATTGATGGTGTGGGTTGCTTCTTGATGTCCAAACCCAATATTAGAGACTAAGTTTTTATTGGGTAAAATGGAAGAATTTTGATGATAAAGACAGGCAAAATTCCATTGATGGTCCCAGGTATCGATTTGGTTTTCATAGACCAAATCAAAAACTTGGGCCTTGACCGATGCTTCTTGTTTGTTTCCGATGATTTCGGCTAATTTATGGGTCTGTTTGAATTCGGGCCATAATTTAATATCAACATCGTAGTAAGTTTGCCATGCTCTGCGCCAAGTTGCCCAACCCCAAATATGAGTCCTGCGGGAAAAATAGTAACTTTCATGGAGATTCTGTCCGGGAATTCCTTCATTGCTTCCGGCAATATGCATGACTCTGTAATCATCTCGATACTGAGTTAAAAGTTCTTGACAATACCGGAAGAAACTTTGATTGGGTAGACAGTCATCTTCGAGGATGATGGCTTCTTCAACGGTATCAAAGATCCAATTTATGCCACTGGAAACGCGCAATTTACAGCCTAAGTTAATGTCTGAATAATGCTTGATGACTTGACAATCCCAGTCTACGCGGTCGATGATCTGCCGAGTCGCTGCACATTTTTCGGCTTCCCCGGGGCGATCGCGACGCGGCCCATCGGCAATGACTAACAACTGAGACGGTTGAGCTTGACGAATCGACTCAAAGACCTGTTCGGTGGTATCGGGTCGGTTAAAGATGAGCAAGGCAACCGGGGCTGTTAATTGCCAATCATCCATGTTTTTGATTCTCCTTAATGTTGTCAATCAATCTAACTGTAAAGGCGCGCCTTTTCAGGGGACAAGAATCAGTGTTGGTTTAATCCTGTCAAGGGAATAAATTTGATGTCTTTCACCTAAAAAATGACTGGATACTCTACCGAATAGGTGAGCGATCGCGACAGAGCGAGTCTCAAGTTGACCCGCAGAGGCTTCGAGCCGGATAATGAACTGCTTTGGTACTGTATCATTCTCGGAAACTCTACGCAATCCTTTCGGTTTCCCATCAGAGATTTAGCCCAGGTTTATGAATTTAAAAAATCCGAGAGAGACCGGGTGATTTCTACGGAAATTTTCCCAGAAAAGTCGGGGATTGGGGCGGAAACCTTCGTCAAGCGAACTCTAATTTTTTGAGCTTGCTCGCATTCGAGAATGGAGCGAGCAATTTGGGTGGCCAAATGTTCCATCGTATTGACCTTAGCGGTTTCGATGTGATGGCGAACCCGCTCAACCAATAGACGATAATCTAAGGTTTCTTCTAGGCGATCGCTGTTTCCCACCGCTAATAAATCCACCCATAAGGTTAAATCCACTTCAAACCATTGACCGAGCATTCGTTCTTCAGCCAAGTAGCCCGTGTAACCGTAATAGCGCAGGCCCGTAATCTCGATCGCGTCTCTTTGTTCTACAGATTTGTCCATGTTTTACCAAAAGTCAATCCCTGGGTTCTGTCCCGATCTTGGACATCTTTCCCGATTGTCAGTCCCAAGGAAACCCAGGGCCAAACTATCCTACCGCAAACTGAGAGAACTCATCCCTTCCCCGACAAAATGTCGTTGTAAAACTTTACTAGGACCCTAGCAGGGGGGAACTTAGGGCCACTGCTGCCCAGCATCCCCCGGTCATTTTCAGCAGTGATGCGATCGCCTATGAGGCTCCTGCAATCATTCGGGCCACACAACGATAAAATGATTGAGCGACCTCAAGTCGTCGAATTTCGGGCCCCGTTCTGGGTGCTAAGTTCACTGAATCAGAAAGCAAAAACGGTTATGGCGGCGATGGAAAAACTCTATGAAGGCAAAGCGAAAATCCTATATACCACCGAAGACCCCGAGGTAGTGCTCTCCCAGTTTAAAGATGATGCCACCGCCTTTAATGCACTTAAACGGGGGACCATCGTCGGTAAAGGGCAGATGAACTGTGCGATCGGCACGGCCCTGTTTAACCTGCTGGAATCCAAAGGAATCCCCACCCATTTCATCGAGCAAACCAGTCCGAACTCCATGCGAGTCAAGCGGGTGCAGATCGTCCCGGTAGAGGTTGTCGTCCGGAATATTGCTGCGGGAAGTTTGTGCAAGCAAACCGGGATCCCCCAGGGAACCGTCCTCAAACAGCCCCTGGTGGAATTTTTCTATAAAAAAGATGAACTAGGGGACCCCTTGTTAACCCGCGATCGCCTGCTGTTATTAGAACTTGCCACCCCAGAACAAGTAGAGCAACTGCGGACAATGGCATTGGAAATCAACCAAATCCTCTCAGAATTTTTCCATAAGTGTCAAATTATCCTAGTTGACTTTAAACTGGAGTTCGGATTCGATGGCAAGGGGAACCTAATTCTTGCCGATGAAATCAGTCCTGATACTTGCCGACTCTGGGATGAATCCCAGAGTGATCCCACTGCCCGAATCCTGGATAAAGACCGATTCCGGCAGGATTTGGGAAACGTAGAAAATGCCTATCAGCAAGTCCTTGAACGGGTGCTTTCTCATCTATCCACTTAAGAGTCCGAGGGATTAATTAGCCCTAACGCCTTAATGAAGGGAGGAGAATTTACTTCCTTCAGGAATTGTGGTGACTCCCGCTTGTATCCTTTCTTTTGGTTTCTCTGGACGTGCCAAATAACGACTAAACCCATGCGCTTATCTCCTGTCTTGTCAGCCGTTCTTGCTACTTGTGCCATTCTCAGTATTGCCAACCCCAGTCGGGGAGAGACCTCGGCTCTCTTGGCCCCATCCACAACCGAACCTTCAATGGAAGTGGAGGACCCCAGGACAACCGAGCCTGGGGAGCGATCGCCCGATGGACCGGCAGAGGGGGCTAAATCTTCCATAATTGAGGGGATTAAAAGTATTGAGAGTATTGAGAATGGGGATGCAGCCAGTGTAGCTGTGACTCAGGCACAAGGGGAGCCGATCTCCCCGGTTGTACCTGAGATTGTTCTGCCTGAAACCGAGGCGGAGCAACCGGCAGTAGAAGTCAGCGAGGGGGAGGTCACAGAGGAAACCCCGGTGATTGCATCGGAATTCGCCGTGGAAGAAGACCCCTTAGTTTCGGCGATCGCCCCAGAAGAAGAAGTCATCACCGCCATTGGGGCACAGAGCGATCGGCCCAGTCAATCCCCGGCCGAACTCCTGAACACCCCACCCTTACAACAACCGCACCTCAGCGATCGAGCAGAGGACTGGAAGCGGGCGATCGCCCAAGACCCCACCCCAACCGAACCCGCCGAACCCGATGCCATAGAAACCGAACCCTCCACTCGTCCAGTCGTCCCCTCACCCACTCCCGAATCCAGCCCAGAACCCACTCCCCAACCCACTCCCCAACCGACAACACCGCCTCCTTTCATTCCACCCCAGTCCCAACCGGCACCCCAAGCCGAACCGCAAGTCTTGGTTGCCGAAGTCGTCGTTAGTGGCGTTGAAGGACGACTCGAAGACGAAGTGTATCGAGTGATTTCCCTGCGTCCAGGACAGACCACCACCCGGTCCCAACTGCAACAGGACATCAACGCCATTTTTGCCACCGGCTATTTTTCTAACGTCCGGGCCGAACCTCAAGACACCCCCCTCGGTGTGCGAGTCACCTTTGTAGTCGAATCCAACCCCGTTTTAAACAGCGTAGAAGTCAGGGGAAATCAAGTCCTTCCCCAAGAGGTGATTGATGAAATTTTTGCAGCGCAGTATGGGGATATCCTCAACCTGCGCGACTTCCAGGAAGGCATCAAACAATTAAACGAATGGTACCAACAAAATGGCTACGTCCTAGCCCAAGTCATTGACACCCCCCAAGTGGCCGCTGATGGCACCGTCATTCTGGAAGTCGCCGAAGGAGTCGTCGAGAGTATTGAAATCCAGTTCATTAACGAAGAAGGGGAACTCGTGGACGCCGAAGGGCAACCCATTCGAGGCCGGACTAAGGAATACATTGTCACCCGAGAACTCGAACTAGAACCCGGAGAAGTCTTTAATCGCCAAACCATTGAACGGGATTTACAGCGAGTATTTGGACTGGGCATTTTTGAAGATGTCCAAATTTCCCTCAACCCTGGTCAAAATCCTCGCAACGTCGTGGTTGTGGTCAATGTCTTAGAAAGAAGTACCGGGTCGATCGCCGCAGGTGCAGGGATTAGTTCTGCCAGTGGTTTATTTGGAACCCTCAGCGTGCAAGAACAAAACCTATTTGGGAGAAACCTCAAATTAGGGACCGAGTTGCAAATTGGACAGCGCGAGGTGCTGTTTGATGTCAACTTTACCGACCCCTGGATTGCGGGTTGGGAGAGTCGCACCTCTTATACCGTCAATCTATTCCGACGGCGCTCCATCTCCTTTATTTTTGATGGGGGCGATCCAGAAATCGAACTCCCCGACGACGGCGGGCGTCCGCGAATTCTGCGCTTTGGCGGGGGACTCACCTTTTCCCGTCCCCTGGATAATGGCTGGAGAGCCTCCTTAGGCACCCAATATCAACGAATTAGTACCCGAGATGATGATGGGGATATCGCCCGAACTGACGAAGCCGGAAACGATTTGAGCTTTAGTGGCGACGGTAAAGATGATTTGTTTACCTTCCAACTCAGTGGCACCCGAGATTTACGCGATAGTGCTTTGCAGCCCACCTCCGGGAGTGTCCTGCGCGTCAGTACAGAACAATCGGTTCCCATTGGCCTAGGAAGTATCTTCTTCAATCGGTTGAGAGCCAGTTATAACTACTACATCCCTATCAATTTAATTCGCTTTTCTGAAGGACCTCAAACCTTTGCTTTAAGCGTTCAAGGCGGAACAGTCCTCGGGGATTTACCCCCCTACGAAGCCTTTTCCCTCGGGGGAACCACCACCGTGCGCGGTTACGATGAAGGGGCAGTAGGAACCGGGCGCAGTTTTGTCCAAGGGAGTGCCGAGTATCGCTTCCCGATTTATTCGGTGGTGGGCGGTGCACTGTTCTTTGATGCAGCCACGGACTTCGGAACCGGGGGCGACGTTCCCGGACGACCGGCAGAGGTCCGCAACAAACCGGGGAGTGGATTTGGCTATGGGTTGGGGCTGCGAGTCCAGTCTCCCCTGGGGCCAATTCGGGTGGATTTCGCCCTGAATGATGATGGAGGCAGTCGCTTCCACTTTGGTCTTGGTGAACGATTCTAGGAGGCCAGATTTGTTAATGAATCCCTCCTACCATCAGTTTTCTTTAACATCCCGTCTTCCACAGGGTTTAGTTGCACCTGTGGAACGCGCTGGGGTGGGATTGCATACAGGGAGCTTGACTCGGGTGAAAATACTGCCCGGTGTACCTGGGGAAGGACGCTGCTTTGTGCGGGTGGATCTTCCTGGGTGTCCGGTGATTCCAGCCCGAGTTGATGCCGTCCATCAGACCACCCTTTCTACCGAACTGGCGATCGCCCAGGCATCAGTGCGAACTGTCGAGCATTTGTTAGCCGCTTTGATGGCAATGGGGGTGGAGGATGCGCGCATTGAAGTGGATGGACCGGAACTGCCCCTATTAGATGGGTCCGCCCTGTCTTGGGTGGAGGCGATCGCCCAAGTCGGCCTAGTCCCGACCATCTCCGGGGACCAGCCAGAAATTACTCCTCTGTCTACTGCGGTTTCCATCTATGAAGGAGATGCTTTTGTGTCGGCCATCCCTTCCCCGGAACTGCGATTTAGTTATGGAATTGATTTTCCTGAACCGGCGATCGGCAACCAGTGGCACAGTTGGTCCCCCAGTCAGTCCAGCTTCGCCACAGATATCGCCCCTGCCCGCACCTTTGGTCTAGCCCGCCAAATCGAACAACTCCGGACTGCCGGTTTAATCAAAGGGGGTAGCTTAGACAATGCCCTGGTTTGCGGGGAAACCGGGTGGATAAATCCCCCTCTACGATTTCCAAATGAACCAGTGCGTCATAAAATTTTAGACTTAGTAGGAGATCTGAGTTTACTCGGCCCTCTGCCCCTGGCTCATTTTATTGCTTACAAAGCGAGTCATAAGCTGCATATCCAGCTTGTGCGCGCCCTGGCAGAATCACGGGTCCAGATTTAATGAGGCGGGCGGGGTATGCTTGATAACTCTCTCCACTCTCGATCCAGACCCTATCCACCTAAGCAAGTCATGACCACTTCTATTGAAGTTAATTCCGTTCAATCAGCAGAGTCTACCCCCAGCAAAACCGAAAGCACCTCCCCGAATGGGACGGAGGCTGTCTTAAAAACCAGCTTTACCTTAGAAGAAGTCCAGCAACTGCTGCCTCACCGTTATCCCTTTGCCCTAGTGGACCGGATTATCGAGTATGTTCAGGGAGAACGGGCGGTTGGGATTAAAAATGTCACCTTTAATGAGCCTCATTTTCAAGGACACTTTCCCGGGCGTCCGATCATGCCTGGGGTGTTAATTGTCGAAGCAATGGCACAAGTCGGCGGTGTGGTTCTGACTCAGTTTCCTGGAATGGAAGGGAGTTTATTTTTATTCGCAGGCATTGATAAAGTCCGTTTCCGTCGTCAAGTCATTCCTGGGGACCAACTGATAATGACCACGGAACTGGTGCGCGTGTCCCAACGGCGGATTGCTAAGATGCAAGCGCGGGCTGAAGTGGATGGTCAATTGGTGACCGAAGGGGAACTCCTGTTCTCGCGAGTAGATTAAACGGGAAATTATTAGTGAGGAGTGAGCGGGAAGAATTGAGAATTGAGAATTGAGAATTAAGTCCTAGGGAACAGTTGACCGTTCACTGTTGCCGGTTGATTCTTTTTTCTTCCTTTTTCCTTCTTCGAGTAATTTTATGAAAACTCTGATTCATCCGACGGCAGTCATCCATCCGGATGCGGAACTGCACCCGACTGTTGAAGTCGGACCTTATGCCGTGATTGGGGCGCAAGTCAAAGTAGGTGCAGATACGACCATTGGTCCTCATGTGGCGATCGAGGGTTGCACGGAAATCGGGGCGCGCAATCGCATTTTTCCAGGGGCAGCGATCGGGTTTGAGCCACAGGATCTCAAGTATTCTGGGGCTGCAAGTCTCACGAAAATAGGCGATGGGAATACGATTCGCGAGTATGTGACGATTAATCGAGCCACGGGAGAGGGAGAGGCGACGGCGATCGGCAATGATAATTTGTTGATGGCCTATGTGCATATCGCCCACAATTGTGAAATTGGCGATCGCGTGGTGATTACCAATACGGTGCAACTCGCCGGTCATGTTCGCATTGAAAATCACGCCAGAATTGGCGGAGTTTTAGGCATCCATCAGTTCGTGCATATTGGGGAACTGGCAATGGTGGGGGGGATGACGCGGATCGATCGCGATGTCCCGCCCTATATGTTAGTCGAGGGCAATCCCTCTCGGGTGCGATCGCTCAATCAGATCGGTCTCAAACGCGCCGGAGTCTCACCGGATGACTTGTCTGTACTCAAAAAAGCCTTTCGCCTGATTTATCGCTCTGAGGAGACGTTTAAACAGGCGCTGGAACAATTAACGGACCTGCCCCAAACCCCCTATCTCCTCCATCTGTCCGAGTTCCTGCGTCAGTCCATCACGGGCGATCGCCGGGGACCGATTCCCGGACGGCGACGTGATTCGAGTCCAGAATAAGGGGTCGCCAATGGCAACAATTTTTATCAGCACCGGGGAGGTGTCTGGGGATATGCAAGGGGCAATGTTGGTAGAAGCCCTCTATCGTCAGGCTCACTCCGCTGGGATATCCCTAGAAATTATGGCCTTGGGTGGGGCAAAAATGGCCCAAGCCGGTGCAGTCCTCCTGGGAAATACGACGGGAATTGGTTCCATAGGGATTCTCGAATCCTTGCCCTATATTTGGCCGACTCTGCAAATCCAGCGCTCTGCTAAAGCCTATCTGCGAAACTCCCCCCCGGATGCGATTATCCTGATTGACTATATCGGTCCAAATCTGGGGATTGGGAATTTTGCCAAGACACACCTGCCCCAGGTGTCGCGAATTTATTATATTGCCCCCCAGGAGTGGGCTTGGTCTTTGGGCGATCGCACCACAACTCAGATTGTCGGACTCTGCGATCGCCTCCTGGCCATTTTTCCCATAGAAGCGCGCTACTACCATGAACATGGTGCAGCGGTTGATTGGGTGGGTCATCCGTTCATTGATGTCCTGGAGAGCGCCCCAACCCGAGAGCAGGCGCGTCAAACCTTGGGAATTGACTCGGATGAACTAGCGATCGCCCTTCTCCCCGCCTCCCGACAACAAGAACTCCGCTATCTCTTACCCGTGATGTTTGAGGCGGCACAGCAGATCCAAGCTCACCATCCATCGGTACAGTTTTATATCCCCTTATCCTGGGAAAAATATCGCCCCACCCTAGAAACCGAGATTCAGCGCTATGGGTTACGCGCTAAATTGGTCGAAGCGAGTCAAAGTCGCATGGCGATCGCTGCTGCTGACTTAGCCATTACCAAATCCGGGACCGTCAATTTAGAAATTGCCCTGTTAAACGTCCCCCAAGTCGTCATCTACCGGGTCAATCCCCTCACCGCTTGGATTGCTCGACATCTGCTCAAATTTTCCATCCCCTTCATGTCCGCCCCCAACCTTGTTTTAATGAAATCTATCGTTCCAGAATTGCTGCAAGAGTCAGCTACAGCCGAGAACATCGTTCGGGAAGCGCTGGACTTACTGGAAAATCCCGATCGCCGGCAGCAAATGCAGCAAGACTATGAGCAAATGCGAGCTGCCTTGGGGGAACCGGGAGTTTGCGATCGGGCGGCACAGATTATTTTGGGGTTGATCCAGACAACCGGCGAGGGACAACCGGCGGGGGTTAAAACCCCCGCCTAACAGAATCAAGTCGTCTAAAGACGACTGAAAACACCACTGGATCAGACTTACAGTCGGTTTCAACGAACTTAATTTATTAAACGGGGGATTGATCCCCCATCGGGTGTTGCCACTAGGAAACCCAAGGTATGATGAAGCGTAAAAAATCAAGAATTCCTAACAATTCCGGGAGACCCGAGAAGAAAAGTTATGAAAAATACCCTCCTCTATTCCACCCTGTTGGGATTATCCACCCTGATCCTCGCTCCTAGCGCCAGGGCGCAACTGTTACCGCAACCCTGGGTTTCCGTAGGCGTGCAAGAGAGTGAACCGACCTTTTCTGTCGGAGTCCGGGGATTGGGCTTAGGGGTAGAATTGGGTTTGACCAATGAGAGTGCGGTGGGGATTGACGTGATGAAATTTATCAGCCCCCCCTTGATTGGGACGATTTCCGGCTATGTCGGGGTAGGGCTTTATGATAACCCCAATGCCAGTGGACAAGAGTTTGCTTATTCCGCAGGGGTGCAAATCAGGCCCGATGGTAACTTTTTCTTTGGGGCGGGATACCACAACCTCCGAGGGATTAACGGTCAAATTGGGTTCAAACTTTATTAGAACCGTGGCATTAGTCTGAGGCGATCGCCCGAAGACCCCTGGATTCAGGGGTCTTTTTAACGTTTTGATGCAAGAAATTCAAGGCAAATGTCGGCTCTAGGTTGTTTTTAGCCCTAAGACAACCCATGAGAGCCTGCGCCATCGCACTCATCAACGTTATAATTCTTTACGGAAGCCTGCGTATAATAAGTTAGATGAGTAAACCTGTAGTCGATGCCTTTTTTGTGGGTAGAGCCTTATCCCAAGCGCTTTACCACGAGCTAGAAAAAACCCTAACCAATGCCCTGAGCGATTTGGGTAAATTTGATGCGGAACAGCGAGAGCGTCTGCGGTTATTCACCCAAGAGGTGATGGAACGAGCCAGTCGCGAATCAGGTTTCGTGATGAACGTGCCTACGAACTCAGGGATCTCGGGTCCCATCGGAAGCCCGATTCCTGAACCGGGGGATCTGCAAGCAACCATTGATGAGTTGCGAGCAGAAATTGCCCAAGTTCGCGCTCAGTTACAGATTTACCGTAGTAACCGTCCTTAAGTGAAGAGACGGACAGACCCTGCCGCGATCGCCGCGTCGTCTGTAACCTGAAATCGGATTCCCGATCCTGGATCCGACGCCATCCTTGTCATTATTAAATTATCGACCGATTAGATATAGCAGTCGCAAACCCGAGTGTCTGAACTCTTAAACGATCCTATCCCAAGTCCTGAAACTCCAGAAGGTCCTAAATTAATGAGGCGATCGGGAGGTACTCTCGCCATTCGAGGGAAAGGGGGAACCGTACCCTATCGTCCCAAGGCATACCGCTGGAGTCGTCCCAATTACTCCCCCAATCGGCGGCGGATCGAAATTTGGAATTTTGTTTTACAGTTTTTGGCGAGTCTGTGGTCCATGAATAAACCCTGGACCTATAAAGGGGGATTCACAGAAGCCAAAAAAATCGCCAGACGGCGAAAACAAGCCAGTTGGATTCGTGAGACCATATTAGAACTAGGTCCAACGTTTATTAAGTTGGGACAGTTATTTTCAACGCGATCGGACTTGTTTCCTAGTGAATATGTCGAGGAGTTGGCTAAACTCCAAGATCGAGTCCCCGCATTTAGCTATGAACAGGCTAAAGCCATTATTGAGGAAGATTTTGGTCGCAAAGTTGATGAGCTCTTCCGCAGTTTTGATCCGGTCCCGATCGCAGCAGCAAGTTTAGGACAAGTCCACAAGGCGCAACTCCATTCTGGGGAAGAAATTGTGGTCAAGGTCCAGCGTCCAGGACTCAAACGCCTGTTTGGAATTGATTTAGCCATCGCCAAGACGATTGCCCACTATTTCCAAAATCACCCCCGCTGGGGTCGAGGTCGGGATTGGTTGGGAATCTATGACGAGTGCTACAAAATCCTCTACGAAGAGGTTGATTATATTAATGAAGGTCGCAATGCGGATACCTTTCGCCGCAATTTTCGCGATAAAGAATGGGTGCGCGTGCCTCGGGTTTATTGGCGCTATTCTTCCCCTCGCGTGTTGACCCTTGAATATCTTCCGGGGATTAAGATTAGCCATTATGAAGCCCTAGAAGCAGCCGGACTCGATCGCAAAATCCTCGCCAAACTCGGGGCGGAAGCGTATTTAAGACAACTCCTCAATCATGGGTTTTTCCATGCAGACCCCCATCCGGGGAATCTGGCGGTGAGTCCTGATGGGGCGTTAATTTTTTACGACTTTGGCATGATGGGGCGGATCCGCACCGATGTTCGCGTCAAACTGCTGGACCTGTTTTTTGGGATTGCCAAAAAGAATGCCGAGGACGTGGTGGAGTGTCTCATTGAGTTGGAGGCCCTGGCGCGAACGGATGATATGGGACCTGTGCGGCGATCGATCCAGTATATTCTGGATAATTTGATGGATCAGCCCTTTGAGGAGCAGTCGGTGGCGGCGATTAGTGATGATCTCTATGCGATCGCCTACGATCAACCCTTCCGCTTTCCCGCTACATTTACCTTCGTAATGCGTGCCTTTTCAACCCTGGAAGGTGTGGGGAAGGGTCTGGATCCAGAGTTTAACTTTATGGAGGTTGCAAAACCTTTTGCAATGCAGATTATGACGAATGGTAACTCGCTCGATCGCAATACGTTCTTCAATGAAATCGGACGGCAAGCCGCGCAAGTCGGATCAACGGCGTTGGGTTTACCTGGCCGAATTGAGGATACGATAGAGAAACTAGAACGTGGGGACATTCGCATCCGCGTCCGATCCATTGAAACTGATCGGGTGCTGCGGCGGATTGGTAACGTTCAAATGGGGACCAACTTAGCCTTATTGGTGAGTGCATTTACCCTCTCGGCAACGATTTTATTGGTGAACGGTGAAATCTGGCTGGCCCTAATTGTCGGGGCTGTGGCACTCTTGCTGGCGGGAAGTTTGATCCGACTGATTATGCGGATCGAACGGTCAGATAAAATGATGTAATGTTGTAACTTGGAACCCTTAGATTTGAAATTGGGCGTCCTCGCCTATCCAATCTAAACCCAATTTTCTATTCCCCCTGTAAAAGTTGTCATAGTAAGCGTTGAGTTATGAAACGATCTTTCGCGGGTCTGACGGATACGGGACTCGTTCGTTCTGTGAATCAGGACGCCTTCTATATAGATGACCCGGAGGGGCGATTTTTTATCGTAGCCGATGGTATGGGAGGCCATGCGGGAGGCCAAGAGGCCAGTCGAATCGCTACTGAAACCATTGAAAAATATTTAGTGGAATTCTGGAAGTCTTCCAAGAAGACTCCCGATCTGTTGAAAGAAGCTTTTTTGAAGGCTAATCAAGCCATTGTTGACGACCAATTAGACCATCCTGAGCGATCAGATATGGGAACGACTGCGGTGGCGGTCGTATTTCGCGATCGCAATCAACCTTGGTGTGCTCATGTCGGCGATTCTCGGTTATACCGACTGCGCGGACAGGAACTGACTCAGATTACGGAAGATCATACCTGGGTGGGACGAGCACTCAAAGCTGGACACCTCACCGTAGATGAAGCTCGGAAGCATCCCTGGCGGCACGTTCTGGCTCAATGTCTGGGACGCCAGGATTTACAACAGATTGATTTGCAAGAGTTTGAGGTCCAACCGGGCGATCGCCTGTTGCTCTGTAGTGATGGGTTGACTGAGGAACTGTCCGCTGAGGCGATCGGCCCTAATCTGCAATTGAAACTCTCCGGTGACGAAGCGGCCAAGAAACTGGTGAATGCCGCTAAAGATCAAGGGGGACGGGATAATATTACCGTCGTGATTGTCACCCTCGACTAAGGCGATCGCAACTCCCTCCAAGTCAGGGATTCCAGACATAACCCTATCATGACCCCAAAAGCCTTTCCCCAAACTGACCCCAAACTGGGTTTTTAATCCCAAACTGCTTCTCCCTTCGGCTTGTCTAATTCCCATCCTCTTCTACAGTTCCGATGCTTTAGAAAGAGGGTCATAGCCACACAGAGGATTGCACCTCTGACTCATCCATCCGATAGAGCCGTTCCCGGTCTTTGGGAGCGGTTTTTTTTGATTTTAGGCGTTTTTTGCCAAAACTTATCGCCTCAAGGGCCAGAAAGCCTGCAAAAACGTATCTCGCGACAGAGGGCAACAGGCTATCATATCCGTCATATTAGAGATACAGTAAGAGCCACACTCGGTATGTCAACCCGAAGAAATACCTAATTTGGTTCAAACTGAGCAATTTTCAAAGATTTGATTTGATACAAAGACTGTAGGCCCAGGCTTCAACCCGTGAAACCTGCTAAGTCATCGTTTCCCGATATACCCCCAGGGCAAGATTGCCATTTTGTCAAATCTTTGTTATATTTCTTAACAAGAGGCAAACAGGATATCCTGACCGCCCCCAACAAAGGCAGAAAGAGACAGCATATAAAGAGGGGTTTACCCGCTTTACAACTCTCCTTCCAGCCCTTGTGACTATCAAACATTAGGAGTTTTACAATGAGCCAACCGATAGAGCTATCTTTGGAACAACAATTTAACGTCCGCGCCTTTGAAACCCAAGTCGAGAAAATGAGCCTTGAACAGTCTCAGCATTTTCTCAAAGAACTGTACAAACAAATGATGGTCAGAGAAACCATGTATCAGCAATTCCTGAAACATGAATGGGGTTTAGATCAAGGACCACGTTTTAGCAGTGAGTTTTAATCACCGTGCTAAATTTTATCCAAGTCCCAACAGTGGGCGACCTCCGTCTCTTGCTTAGTTCCCAAGGGGGAGAAAAGCTGGGGATGCTGGGGCGTCAACTCTCTTTCCTTACCAAACAAAACAAAACACCAGAGACTATCTCCTCAGATATTCTCTAACCCAATTTGATTAGATAAACCCTTAGTAAAGTTCGTTCATGAAATTTATCGTGTTTTGTCCCAAAAAGGACAGCACAAACCCTTCTGGTAGTTCAAATCTTACTCAAAACTATTGTCCTTCCACTCGTGCCTGAGCAACTGCTCAGGCACAAGTTTTATGCATACTAATCCCATCACTGGTTATTCCCTAGTTCGTAGTAACGACTTCAGTCGTTCTCTTCTCTTATGTTCGTAGTAACGACTTGAGTCGTTCTCTTATCTGGGTTCGTAGTAACGACTTCAGTCGTTCTCTTATCTGAAGTTCGTAGTAACGACTTGAGTCGTTCTCTTCAATTGTTCAACGTCCCGACTTCAGTCGTTCTCTTATCTGAAGTTCGTAGTCAGTTACATCTTGCACCCTTTTGAGAAAGCCCCAGGAAGCAGTGGGTGGTATTGCACCTACAAACCTCGGATAACGACTGAAGTCGTTACTACAAACATGGAAGCAGTGGGTGGTATTGCAACTACAAACCTTGGATAACGACTGAAGTCTTTACTACAAACAGGGGATTGCAGTAGATTGGAAAGGACTGAAGTCGTTACTACAAACAGGGGATGGTAGTTGCTGATTATTGGTTTAATACATCTTTTTTGTGCTGCGGAGCCGCAGCGATCGCCGCTACTTCTGCCAATAAATCATCAGGAACCCCCATTTCCTTGAGAGTTTCCATGAGGTCTTCTGCCACCGCATCAAAATGTTCACTGCTTAGACCTTGTTCTTCTACCAAAGCTTTATGGGCTTCTCGCATATAGCGCCCATCATAGTGATCGCTGCCACCAAAAGCATAAGTCAGAAATGCTTTCTGGTGCATTCGCTGTTTAGCCATATCGGTATTGGCAAAAAAATGCTTGATGCGATCGTCATTTAGAACCCGTTCATAAAACTTATCTACTGCCAGGTCAACGGCGGCTTGGCCTCCTAGTTTATCAAATAAAGTCGTCATGTTTTTTCTTCAAATTCAACCATTAAGTTAAAAAAAGAATCACTTTAGTAAAAAGTTTAACCCGAAAGTGATTCAATTAAACTTCTAATATACTATAGCGTATTTGGCTTTTTTTACCCATTGCTTTAGGAGAAAATAAAAAATAAATATGAATCATTTTATTTTATTAAATAATTTTCATTAAAAAATATCCGCCATTTAACCGTAGGGAGAAGACACTAATCGCCCTAAGTGGTATTGAAGAGATGATTTTATTTTTTGGAACTCCCTAAATAACAAAAAACTAGAAAATTGAACGAGAGAATGGATGTAATTTTGTTTGATTTTCATTTTTATGGGAGTAGATTCACTGATTAATTCCCGTTAAATACCAGACCCAAATTTTTGCTACAAATTTTCAGGGGGCATTGCCTCGCATAATCTTGGTTGGTGTAACGACACTTCCGACTTTGGATAAGGACAGCAAGTCGGGACGTTGAACAGGGGATGAGAATTGAAGTCGGGAGGTTGAACACCAGAGAACGACAGCAAGTCGGGACGTTGAACACCGGAGAACGACAGTAAGTCGGGACGTTGAACTGGGGGAGGTGGGACTGAGAGTGACCAAGTGTGCGGCAAACTGCTAAAATTTGAGCATGAAAAAAATTGGGGGAGCGATCGCGGCGATGGCAAAGAGTCCAAAACCTGAGCCAGCCGCCGAATTTCCCAGTTTTTGGGCGGTCAATGATACCCGAATAATTTGTTTAAATGTTTAAGCGTGTTTTAATTAGTACGGATTTGTCGGATGGCTTACTGCGCTTGGGAAAATTCTTACCCAGTTTAGCTGCCGGAGGGATGGAGCATATCGTATTTGTCCATAGCGTTCCCCTGTGGACGAAAGGACAAATTCCTCGGGAAGATACGGAAAAAATCAGTTTGGCACGCGATCGCCTCAATGGCATTTTGACTCAGGTCCCGGATGGGTTGCAGGTTGAAGTTGAGGTGTTCTCCGGTAATCCGACGGAGAACATTCTCAAGGCAGCGGAACGGTACAAAAGCGAGGTGATGATTTTAGGGGCCTCCAACCGCAATTTACTCAGTGAAAAACTCTTTGGCAGTACGACCCTGGAGTTATCGGGACGAACCAATATTCCCATGATGACGATTCCGACTGCGCTGCTGTCTCCCTTAACTTCTGAGGAATTGGATCTGCGCTGTCGGCATCTGTTCCGCTACATTCTGCTTCCTTATGCGGATACCCAAGCATCGGGAGTATTACTCGAAGAGTTTAAGCGCTACGCGCAGAAGCGTCCCCCTAATTCCTTAGAACGCTGTATGTTAGCGTGGGTAATTGATGCCGGTGTCCTGCGAAATGTCCCGAAGGACTACAAACTCAAGGAAGCTCATGAGAAATTAGCCCCGATTCAAGCCGAGTTAGAAGCGATCGGCTTGCAAGTTGATGTGGAAGTCCGCTTAGGTGAGCCAGTGCTGGATATTTTAGATTTAGCACAGATGTCCGATATCTGTGCAGTGGCACTGGCTTCCAATAGCTTAGGTAAAATTGTGGATTGGTTCCCCAGCTTTGCGGCAGAAGTCCTGCGGCGCAGTTGTGAACCTGTCATCTTTTTCCCCTCCCGACGGTAATAGCCGTTAGTGACTCAGTTTACTCCCCTAGCCGAGTCAGTGTAGCTTCCATTGCACTGGTTAAGTAGTGCCCTGCTAAAATGCCGCTTGAGTGGTAGTAGGTATTGTGATTAAGGCGATGCAAGGTTTCAAAACCACTGCGTCGCTTTTTTTCATCCCCAAGTACCCAATAGCGCTGGATAATCGTTTCCGGTGCGATCCATCCTTCTCCCTCCACTCGTCCGAGTTCGCTATGTTGGAGAACAAAGGTGTATTGGCGGTCCCCCACGTCAAAATGTCCCCGATATTGCAGGGTAATTTCTGGGCGATCGCTTCCAGGAAAGGTCAGCTTGGTCACCATGTTAAACCAATCTTCCCGAGTCCATGCCACTAAAATTTTCCCGGTGACGGGACTGGTTGGAACATTCCGTTCTAACCAAGTGCCTTCAAGGGTCCAGCGACCCGGTTGCAGTAAAAATATATGATTCACGGCACCATATCCTTGCTTGAATTGCAGTCTGCCCCTATAGCCTTTATATGCTACCAGGTTTTATGGGACGTAGTTTTTATGAGCGAGAAAAATTTTGGTAATTTTTAGCAGACAACGAAAAGAAGACCGGATATAAATAATGATTTTGAATGTTTGATTTTATAATGGGCTCGTTTTTGAGTATAAGCCCTATAAATTATCTCTACTTTGAGAGGAGAGTCGGATTATCATTTGTTCTCTATAAAAAATAAACAATTAATTTAACTAATATGGGATGAACTCAAAAGTAATTTAGGATGGGCATCTCCCCGGTCAAACCCTAGGAATAACCGATTATTCGGGCTCAATATTTTCCTAAAATAGGATGGTGAATTTCTCCCAAAAGGGCGGGGACTTTCGCGCCAGTACATTCAGGGAGATTGCCCGGAATTCCTTGTTGACGCCAATAAGCTAACACGGCAAAGGCGATCGCCTCTTTAAAATCGGCATTCACTCCCCTGTCATCCGTGGTTAACACCGCCACAGATTGACCATAGATTTCCTGTAAGCGCTTCTGTAACCGTTGTTTTAAATAACTGTTGCGACTGCCGCCGCCACATAACAGGACCCGACTCGGGGGGACGGGTAAAAAAGAGCGATAGTTGATGGCGATCGCCTCAACGGTGAGTTCCGTCAGCGTTGCCAGCAAATCCTCGGGACTGAGGGAGTAGGGTTCCGCATCGGATAAACAATCCCGAAAATAGTCCCAGCCAAATAATTCTCGTCCCGTAGACTTCGGGGGCGGTTCGTGGAAAAATGGATGTTGAAGCCAATGATCCAGTAAAGCTTGGCAGGGGACTCCCTGGGCAGCCCAAGCCCCATCTTTGTCGTAGGTGGCTTCCCCATTGGTGAGGTATTCAACCGCTAAATCGATTAGGCTATTCCCGGGACCTGTATCCCATCCCAGCATTTGGGGAAAATCTGAACCCGTAGAGGGGGAATTCTGTTGTGGGGGAATAAATGCGACATTGCCGATGCCGCCAATATTTTGAACACATTGATAATGGTGGCGATCGCCCAGAAGGTAGAGGTCCACTTTAGGTACCAGAGGCGCACCTTGTCCTCCTGCGGCGATATCCCCTGCTCTAAAATTGGTAATTGTGGGAATTCCGGTAAGTTGAGCAATCACAGCACCTCGTCCTAATTGCAGACTGTACCCCAGTTGTTTTGTCTGAGGGGGACGATGGTAAACAGTTTGTCCATGAGAACCGATTAACTCTACCCGGTTGTCTCCTTGCAGGGTTAAGGCAGCATGAGCAAAAGTTTGGGCGATCGCATCATCCAGTTCGGCAAATTCCGCCATTGATAGGGAATCCCCAGCACAAACCGCTAAAATTTTTTGTCGCAGAGGTTCGGGATAGGGAGAGGTTGTACCTGCCACCCAATCCACCTGTAGATCTGATTCAGTTCCGGTGATGTCCACCATCGCCGCATCAATACCATCTACGGAAGTGCCACTAATTAAGCCAATTACTCGGGTCATGAGTTCGCTGAGTTTGCCAATGGTGTTGATTTTACAACTAATGCGATCGTGATCAGAGAGATTCTTTGGGAATGCGATCGGGAAAGTTGCCACCCGGCGGGGGTTTAAACCCCCGCCTAACAGAATCAAGTCGGTTGAAACCGACTGAAAACACCACGGGATAAGACTTGCAGTCGGTTTTTAACCGACTTTAGCTATGAGGCGGGGGTTTAAACCCCCGCCGGTGTTGAGAATGGTGCAAGATCTCAGTTTCAACCGATTTAAGGTTACAACCCCCGTCGGGTGTTGCCACTTGTCCTGAATGGGCCATTATTTTAAGCCCAGAACTTTGATTTTATCCTTTTTGCCTTGGAGGGCTTTTAACTTGCGACGGTGACGAGATTTGCCGTTCATGAGGTTTTTGAGGAAACTTTGGAATCCATCAACGTAGGTAAATAAGACGGGGACGACGATTAAAGTTAAGAGGGTGGAGGTGGAGAATCCGCCAATGACTGCGATCGCCATTGGAGAACGGACTTCGCCTCCTGCACCAATTTCTAGGGCGATCGGCATCATTCCGGCGATCGTGGAAAGGGCAGTCATGAAAATCGGTCGTAATCGGGAGACTCCGGCTTCTATAATCGCTGGAACTTGTCGCATTCCATTTTGTTGATTGGCGAGGGTACAATCGACTAACAGGATGGCGTTTTTGGTGACTAATCCCATCAGCATGACAATCCCAATTAAGGCAAATAGTCCTAATTCCTTTTGGGTCACCATCAGTCCGAGAAGTGCGCCCCCAATCGAGAGGGGGAGGGCTGCCATAATCGTGACGGGATGTAAAAAATTGTTATACAACAACACTAAAATGGCAAAAATCGAGAGGACAGCTAGTCCTAATGCACCCAGGAAGCGCCCGAAAATTTCTTGCATAATTTTGGCATCTCCGGAGGATTGTTGTTCCACTCCGGGAGGGAGTGTCATCCCCGGTAGCGCTTCCACTTGTGCGAGAGCATCGCCGAGGGAAACCCCTTGTAAATTGGCTTCAATGGAGACTTGACGGGCGCGATCGAAGCGATCGATTTGGGCGGGACCACTACCCAGAACGATATCAGCAACCGCAGATAAGGGAACTAAGCGCCCGGATTGACTGGGAATTTCCAGATTACCGATCGCCTTGAGGTCATTACGATAGCTTTCCGATAACCAGACTCGGATGGGAATTTGGCGATCGCTTAGGTCAAATTTCGCCAAATTTGCCTCATTATCCCCGAGAGTTGCTAGAGATGCCGTCCGGGCGATCGCCTGGACGGATACCCCCAAATCCGCTGCCCGTTGGGGGTCCGGTTTAATCAAAATCTCCGGTTTCACCACCGATGCACTGGAGGACACCTCGACCAATCCGGGGAGTTCGCGCATTTGTCGTTCTAAAGTATCCGCCGCCTCTTGCAAAGCCACGGGATTTTCACTTTTTAGCACGATTGATAAATCTTTGTTACTTCCCCCCGCACCAGCAGACTGGAAACTAATCCTTGCACCAGGAATTTTGGTAAATTCTTCGCGCATTTGTTTCTCAAAAACTTGTTGAGAAACCTCTCGTTCCTCTTTGGGCAACAAATTGACATACAATGTTGCTGTATTCAAGTCTCGGGATGCACCCCCACTCCCCACGGTTGCCAACACACTTTCCACTGCCGGATGTTTTTGTAACAGGGAGATCGTGCGTTGGGCTGTGCGATCGGTCTCCCGTAGAGTAGAACCCGGAGGAAGTTCTACATTGACCGTACTCAACCCCGTATCTCCACTATTAAACAAGCCTGTGGGAATATACGGGACTAACTGTAAACTGCCAATAAAGAAAGCAAACGCAATCATCAACGTAATCACCCGATGTTTCAGCGACCAAGTGAGAGCGGTGCGATAGGGCGTGATTTTTCGACGGGGGGAGTTGGGCATTTCCTCCGATGCCGTTCCCATTGGATGTTTCTTACTTCTGCGTTTTTGGCTGGAAGAGTGCTTATCTTTGAGCAAATAGGCGCTTAACATCGGCGTTATTGTGGTTGCCACCAAGGTTGAAAACATAGTGGAAACCGAAACCGTCACCCCAAACGGCTGGAAGAACTGACCGGGAATTCCTCCCATAAATGCCACGGGCAAAAAGACCGCCACAATGGTTGCAGTGGTTGCTAACACCGCCAACCCAATTTCTTGAGCCGCATCCATTGCAGCTTGATAGGGTTTTTTCCCCATTTTTAAATGTTGGTCGATATTTTCAATCATACAGATTGCATCATCGACTAAATTTCCCACGGCCAGAGATAGCGCCAGCAACGTCATTCCATTCAGGGTATAGTCCAGCAGTCCCATAACCATAAAGGTGGGAATAATGGACAGGGGTAACGCAGCCGCCGTAATCAACGTGGCCCGCCAATCCCATAAGAATAAACCCACCACACCAACTGTTAGCAAACAGCCCATCAC
Organism: Laspinema palackyanum D2c; assembly: GCF_025370875.1. Classification (NCBI taxonomy): domain Bacteria; kingdom Bacillati; phylum Cyanobacteriota; class Cyanophyceae; order Oscillatoriales; family Laspinemataceae; genus Laspinema; species Laspinema palackyanum. The sequence continues at coordinate 14,304 of NZ_JAMXFD010000009.1, read as the reverse complement.
CAAGGCATCAATTGAGGCTTGGTAGGACTCACGAATCTCATTAGCGCGGGTAAAAATCAGTTCAAACTCGATATCATCCGGTAGGGTTTTTTGCAGTTCCTGGATGCTTTGGCGGACCCCTTCCTCTACGGTAACCAGGGTACTGCCGGTACTCCGCAACACAGAAAAGGCAACGACGGGGGTGGCAATTTCTCCTGAGTTGGTGGCTGGGGGTTGAGAATTGGCACTCTCTTGTCCAGACCAAAATCGGGCGCTTTGTTGGGGTTCGGCGAATCCATCAATGACGTTAGCGACACTTTCTAGGGGAACCGCTTCCCCGGAAGGGAGAACAATGCGGTTTTGTCGCAACGCTTCGACGGTTTGAGCCGATCCTAGGGTGCGAATGGTGTTTTCACTGCCGCCGACTTGGGAACGACCCCCGGGAAGGTTGATATTTAAACTGCGAATTTGGTCATTGATTTGGGTGGCGGTAATCCCCAAAGCTTTGATGCGAACGGGGTCGAGTTCGATGAGGATTTCGCGGTCCACGCCCCCAATTCGATTGATTTGAGCCACTCCTGGAACGGCAAGGATAGCGCGCGCAATGGGGCGATCGACTAAATCGCTTAATTCTTCCACATTCCGGCGATCGGACCGCAGGGCGTAGGTGAGAATGGGTCCCCCGGCAAAGTCAAGGCGGCTGACGATCGGGTCGTTAATATCTGCGGGTAAGTCTTGGCGAATTTGGGAGATGGCATTGCGAACATCGTTGGTGGCGCGATCGCTATCGGTTCCCAAGATGAAGTTAATGATGGTTGTAGATATCCCATCGGTGACGGTGGAGTTCAGTTCGTCAATATTCCCTAACCCAGCAACCGCATCTTCAACTTTTCGGGTCACCTGGGTTTCGAGTTCTGTCGGTCCTGCACCCGTTTGGGTGACGGTAATACTCACGATGGGAATATCAATGTTGGGATTTTCATCAATACCCAACTGACCAAAGCTCATCCAGCCCACCACTGTCAAAATTAGAAACATGACTAAGGTGGGAACCGGGCTTTTGATAGACCAAGTGGAGATGTGAAAAGACATGAGGGAATCTAGGGTGTAGTTGGAGGATGAGGAAGATTGGAGGAGATTGGGTTCATGTTTGTAGTAACGACTTCAGTCGTTTCCGCAGGAGTTGGCATTAGCCTACTCCTGCCCCTTTGGAAGCTTAAGCTCCAGTCCCTAAACAGGCATTTAAGCCGCTCATGGTGCCTGTCAGGGCGTTCGCCCTGACACCCTTGGCAACGACTGAAGTCGTTACTACAAACAGAAGGGCCATCTCCTGAGCTAAAGCTCAACCTGGGGAGTCGGAGTGAAGTCCTCACCAATGCGAATCCGATCGCCATCTTTGAGATAGGCAGCACCCTCCACTACCACGCGATCGCCTAGGGATAGACCACTTTTAATTTCCACTCGGGTGCTACTCAGGTCCGAAGGGGAACCGTCCGCCACCTCACCCATTTCTACTGGCTGTGCCTGCACCATATCTTCCCCAACTAAGCGATAGACGATCGCCGAACCATTGGCTTGCGGTAACACCGCTTTCCCGGGAATCGTAATCGCTTGAGCTGCACTGGTGGTAATCCCAGCCCTTAAAAACATCCCGGGTCTCAAAATTGAATCCGAGGGCAAACTGACTTTAACCGTTGCCTGACGGCTTTCTTCATCCACCAAGGGAGCAATTTCTCGCACAGTCCCTGCTACCTTAATCCGGCTATCCGCATCGGAGGTAACCTGAACAGGTGCACCAATTTGGATCTGGGATAATTGAGTTTCGGGAATTTTGACCTGGAGTTCGAGTTGACCATTAGCAATAATCGAAAACAGTTGTTTCGTATTACTGGTCACATCCCCAACTCGGGCCACTCTTTCTGCGATAATCCCCGCTTTTGGTGCGCGGACTACGGTGCGTTCTTGTTGGGTTTCCACCTGTTGCGCCCGGGCTTGGGTACTGCGGAGGCTGGCGGAGGAACTGTTGGCATTAGCGCGGGCGCTGTCGAGTTGCGATCGCGCGATTTGGACATTGGCAATGGCGCTTTCCAGTCGGGCTTGAGCGCTGTTGACGTTGGATTCAGCACTTTTGACCCGCGCGTTGGCGATGTCGATGTTGGAGTTGGCGCTGACCACTCGGGACCTCATGCTGGCAATATTGGCCTCACTGCTGGCAATCCGGGCTTGGGCACTTCTAATATTGGCTTCGGCGACGCGCACCCGTTCTCGGGCGTTTTCAGCGGCAGTGCTGCGGGTTTCCAGTTCTTGGGTGGAAACGGCCCCGGCTTCGGCTAATTGTTGATAGCGATCGCGTTCTCGTTCGGCTTGGGCGAGTTCGGCTTGGGCTTGGGCAAGACTAGCGCGGGTTTGTTCGAGTGCCGCTTCAGCTTCAGCTTTGGCAGCCACTGCCTGGTCAACCTCGGATTGAGCTTCGTCTATGCCCGCCGTGACCTGTCCTGCCCCAGCTTCCACTTCGGCTTGGGTTGCTTTGGCTGTGGCAACAGCGGCTTCGGCTTCCGATTGGGTGGCGAGGGCTTGGGAGACGGCGGCTTCGGCGATGGCGATCGCCGCTTGGCGGTCCGCTACGGTGGACCTAGCTGAGTCGATTTGAGCCTCGGCTTCGGTAATTTGCGATCGCTCTACGGCATCATCGAGAATGGCCAAAACCTGCCCTGCCTCCACCACATCTCCCTCATCCACTAAGACTTGTTTAATTTGCAAGCCAGATGCTTGGGGCAGTACGGGCAGAAGGTCGTAGGCTTGGACGGTCCCGGTGGCGTCTAGGGACCTTTCTACTCGGGCGCTTTCTGCGATCGCCACGGTGACGGTTTGATTAGCAACGGGTTGGGCATTGGGCGCTTCTGCCGCCACTCCCGAAGAATTCGCCGCAGTTTCCTCCTGGGGTCGATTCAACAGGTGCATTCCCCCGACGGCGATCGCCGCCCCAATCCCTATCCCCACCATCAGTTTTTTCCAGTCGCTCGTTCTTGGGGGGGTGGCAAGGCGAGTTGTGCCAGGGGCGGACTCCTCTGAATCCTCCGAATCCTCTACCGTCTCCAATTTAAGACCCGACTCTTGTGGCAGCCTCCGTGAGTCTTGAATATCTGGGTTTTCCATTGTGTCCTCAGTCTCCGCTTGTGAGAAAGCCCCTTTCCTCATTTTCCCCCCAAGTCTTTAGCGTAATAATTTTAAGCGTTTGCAAAGAAACATTGCAATTTGTTTCGTTTCTTAAATTTTAATAGAATTTGTTCTGTTTAGGGAAGTCATTTTGACGCCCACTCTCTATTTTCTTTCCCACCCTATTGCAGATTATCTATCCGTAATTTTAAATACAGTAAAACCGGGCAGAATTCAGAAGCAATTTCGTATTCAACCGATGATAAGGATGTTAGAGATTTAAACCCCTGGGTCGGATGATCATCCGTTGGACCTTCAATCATAGACCTACTTGGAACCGGGCCGAAAAACCTAGGGCACAAAGGGATTGAGAGAAGCCTCATTTCGGCCAGAGTGGATCCCAATCCTTCCGGGCCGAGATTGGGCCGAGTCAGATGCCTGGAACTCAACAGGCAGCCAAAACCCAGGTAACGTTTGATGACAAGATAGATAAAGATGGGGTAAACAAAAAAGAAGAACCATCTGTAACTCCTGCAAACCCGGGAAAATAGAACTCTGCAAAGCGCGAGTACCAACTATGCTCAATACCACTGAAATACTGATCGACAACTTTGTGCAAAAGCTGAGGGAAGGCTACCACCGAACCTACGGAGGATATAAACCGGACTACGAGGATATTATTGCCTGGGCGGGGAGCATGGCGCTCGAAAATATTGCCAACAGTGACGCCCTGTACCACAATGTCGAACACACCATTTTAGTGACCTTGGTGGGGCAGGAGATCATGAGAGGCAAGCATATCCGGGAAGGGGGTGTGTCTTGTGAAGGTTGGCTTCATTTCATTATTTCCCTAGTCTGTCATGATATTGGCTATGTCAAGGGCGTGTGCCGACAGGACAACAATGGATGGTATGCCACGGGACAAAATGGAGAAATGATTCAGCTTAAACCGGGGTCAAGCGATGCGGGACTGACGCCGTATCACGTCGATCGCGCCAAACTCTTTATTGACGAACGGTTTGGCGGTCATAAACTGATTGATGCCGAAGAAATCAAGTACAATATCGAACTCACCCGGTTTCCAGTCCCGAAAGCCGAGGATCATCAAGATACGATTAACTATCCCGGGATGGTGCGGGCGGCCGATTTAATCGGGCAACTGAGCGATCCGCGCTATTTGAAGAAAATCGGGGCTTTGTTCTATGAATTTGAAGAAACCGGCACCAATGCAGTGCTCGGTTATAAGCATCCTGGCGATTTACGGAAGAACTATCCCAAGTTTTATTGGAATGGGGTTTTTCCCTACGTCAAAGATGCCTTAGAATATCTGACGCTCACCCAGCAAGGAAAACAAGTGGTTGCCAATCTCTACTCTAATGTTTTTGTGGTCGAACATGAGAGCGCCCAAGAGCAGCCAGAGTAAAGGGTAATTAGGTGAAACTGCGACAGAACAACTTCTGTGACAAGCATTGCAGTTGCGGAGGGGTTGAGCCTGGATAAGGGGGCGATCGCGTGATGGAATGAGGCGGATTCTCCCCGAGGTTTCGCCTCATCCCCTTAAAATAATGAGGCAAGATGTCTAGTGAAAGCCCCTATCGATTGATGAAACAAGTCTTTTCACCCTTCCAACAGTTTTTACTGACTTGGCTGCTCATGTTAGCGGTGGGTTGGGCTACCCTGAGTGCGCTGAGTTATGTCGGGGAAGCAGTCGGGATTCTGATTACTGCCGGGTTGATTGCCTTTTTGCTCAACTATGCCGTGAGTCGATTGCAACACTTTCTACCCCGTGGGATTGCGGCGGTTGGGGTCTATTTGCTGGCGGGTTTACTCGTGCTGGTGGTGGGATTGACGGTGGTGCCCCCTGTGTTTAATCAGGGTCGGCAATTAATTGACAACTTTCCTAACTTAGTCAAGTCGGCACAGGACCAACTCGCTGGATTTCAAACTTGGAGTGAGCAACGCAATTTGCCCTTTGATGTGGGGCTGGTGGAGCAACAGATCGGGGAACGGATGCAGGGACAGGTGCAGGCGATCGCCTCCCGAGGGTTTGGGTTAGTCGTGGGAACGGTAAGCTGGTTCTTAGATGGCGTCCTGATTCTGGTCATCTCGTTTTATATGCTCGTGGATGGGGACCGTTTGTGGCGGACCCTCACCTGGATTTTCGCCCCTAATATTCGGGAGCAACTCACCGCGTCTTTGCAGCGAAATCTTCAAAAATTTGTCTCTGGACAATTGCTGTTGGGGTTATTTATGGCAGTCACCCTGACTCCGGCATTTTGGGCATTACGGGTCCCGTTTTTCCTCTTATTTGCCGTATTTATTGGCATCATGGAAGTGATTCCCTTTGTGGGGGCGACCCTGGGAATTGGTGCGGTGTGCCTGATTGTGGCGTTTATTGATTGGTGGTTGGCCCTGCAAGTTTTAGCGGTGGCGATCGCTTTGCAACAGGTCAAGGATAATATTATGGCCCCTCGGATTATGGGCAGTCTCACGGGATTATCCCCGGTGATTATTTTTACCTCCCTGTTGTTAGGCGCGAAAGTTGGAGGATTTTTAGGGATAATCTTGGCAATTCCTCTGACTGGGGTGATCAAAAGTGTTGTAGAAATTGCGATCGACCCCACCCTACCCCCGCAAACTGGGAGTTTCTTCAACAATATCCTTAGTCCGAAACCCCCGCAAGCGTTACCGGCAGAATCTGGGATTTCTGGGGGCGATCGCCTCCCCAATTCCCCAAAAATGTAACTCTGTTACCGTTGCACACTCCGAGGGTCAAGGGCATCTCGTAACCCATCCCCCAGGAGATTAAACGCCAATACGGTCAAAATAATTAACAGCGCCGGGGGCCAAACTAACCAAGGTTGTAACACCAAAATTGAGGCATTCGTAGACAGGGAGAGCATATTCCCCCAGGACGGATCCGGCTGCTGAATTCCTAACCCAATCAGACTCAACACCGATTCAGCGACAATAAACCCCGGAATCGACAGGGTTGCCGCAATAATCGTATAGGTAGCCGTCTGGGGGATGACGTGCCGGAGAATAATATAGAGCGGTTTTGCTCCCATTGCTTTAGCTGACTGGACAAATTCGCGCTCTTTAATGGACAAAACTTGACCTCGAATCACCCGCGCCAGTCCGGACCAACTGACGAAGGAGGTAATCACCACAATTAAGATAAACCGTTGGGCACTGCTGATTCCAGCCGGTAAAATTAGGGTGAGGGTGACCAAGAGATAAATGCTGGGAATGGTCATCAAAACTTCGACGAGGCGCATTAAAATACTATCCAATGCGCCCCCAAAATACCCCGAAATTCCCCCCACAATCAGCCCCAAGGGAAAGGAAATTGAAATCCCGACTAAGCCAATAAATAAGCTGATTCTCGCCCCCAGGACCAGGCGGCTGAATTGATCCCGCGCTTGATCGTCTGTCCCCAGGAGGTTTAAGGGTGCAGGTCCCGTGGTGCCAAACAGATGAATGTCTCCGGGAATTAATCCAAAGAGTTTATAGGCGGATCCTTTGACAAAGAGTCCCAGGCGGGAAGGTTGCTCAAAATCAACGAGCAATTCGCGATCGCCTGTCTCTAAATCGATCGCCCCTTGGGTGGTGGGATAAACATGGGGACCAATAAAGGCCCCGGTGGTTTGATTCCGCCAGTAAATCTGCGTCGGGGGCAACAGCGCCCCATTCGCCTGGGAAATATAGGCATCATAAGGGGCGACAAATTCTGCTGCGATCGCCGTTAAGTAAAATATCAATAACAAAATAGCTCCTAACCGAGCCAAGGGATTCTTTTTTAACTTTTTCCACCAGTTCATCGTATTTCTTAGGTTTTTACGGTTTAAAGCATCGAAAATAATAGACTGAAGGGAGCATCAGCACGGGCGATCAGGGCCGAGATTGCTTGCCTGTGATCCTCAACAGTGGCGAAATCTATTCTCCCCCTCAATCATCCACTGCCCATAAAATTAGCAGAAAAATGACAAATAACCCCACCTGTAAAGGCAAGCGGATCGACCCTACCAAAAGGATGGGGATACTCACTAACAATGAAGTCAGCAACCAAGCCAGGTAACTGACCACCAACATGACAATTACAGACATAATGACAATTTAAGGGAAATAATCTAGCGGGCTATCGGATTTGGGCATTCGTTAACATAGAAATCAGCAATATCGATTCACATAATTCTTGGCACATTGAAGACTTAGGGCGTCCTCGGTACAGTAGCGGTTAGAAACCGGGTTTTTTGACCCCATCTTCGTCTGCTTTGTCACAAAGAAAGGTAAAGAAACCCCGGTTCTTGTCCTAATCTCTCTAATCCCTACGCAGAAGCCCTAGAGAACAGCAATCTGAATTCCTCAATTAGGCAAGAGGCTCCTAAAACTATGTTAACAAATGGCATCAATCCCTGGAAATGTACCGGCGCGATCGCCTTAACCGTTGCGTTCAATGTCCTTCCCGCTTTCGCCAACTCAGCCAATTTTGAACCGTTAATTTTATCCCGGGGATTTCAACCCAGTAGTGGAGTCGTCTCGGGTTTTACAGGGGGTTCGATTTCGCTTCCTGCGGTCACCACGGTGCGCGATCGCCAGAACCAACTCTGTCTCGGATTCGGAGATCCGACTCCGGATCATATCATGGAATTACGCACTAACTTTCCACGATTAACCGTAGAACTAAACAGTCGAGGGGTGGATACCACGTTAATTATCCGAGGTCCTGATAATACCTTTCGTTGTGGAGATAATACCGAGTTAAGTCGGGATGCCCGAGTCACAGATACAGACTGGCCCCAAGGGACCTATCAGATTTGGGTAGGGACCAAAGAAATGGGAGTTCGCCGCCGCTATCGCCTTTCCGTTCGCGAATAAGGGACGAGTACAGCCCCTGACTGGAAGATCCCCTCGAAAATATGCGAAATCTCTGACATTGGTCCTATGTCATGGGTTGGTTGTTGATGACAAACCACAAACGACAAACCACAAATTCAACCTCCTTCGGATCCAGGGTCAATCAGTCGGATCTGTCGAAGCACGGTACAATAGAAGATGGTCTATTTGCCGAGAGTGCTAACGAAGCGTGCTAAATACCCTTGTAGCTGACTTCCAAATTATTTTTGAGCGTGACCCAGCAGCACGCAACTGGCTAGAAGTTTTGTTTTGCTATCCAGGTTTGCAAGCGCTGCTGTTTCACCGTGTCGCCCACTGGTTACACCAAGTCGGCATTCCCTTCATTCCTCGCCTGATTTCTCATCTGGGTCGCTTTTTCACCGGGATTGAAATTCACCCCGGCGCGGCGATCGGCAGGGGAGTTTTCATCGATCATGGCATGGGAGTGGTGATTGGCGAAACTGCGATCGTCGGCGATTATAGCTTGATTTATCAAGGGGTCACCCTCGGTGGTACCGGGAAAGAATCCGGCAAGCGTCACCCCACCCTTGGGGAAAATGTTGTCGTAGGTGCCGGTGCCAAGGTACTCGGCAACATCCTGATTGGCAATAATGTCCGCATTGGGGCCGGTTCTGTGGTGCTGCGGGATGTTCCTTCAGATTGTACGGTAGTCGGCGTTCCCGGTCGAATTCTCTATCGTTCCGGGGTGCGAGTCAACCCCTTGGAACATGGTCAATTGCCTGATTCCGAAGCATCAGCGATTCGCAGTTTACTCGATCGCATTGAAGCTCTCGAACAGCAAGTTCAAGATATGAAACCCCAGAAACCTTCTTTTGTGTTCGTCGGTGGACGCTCTGAAGAATTCTCTTTAGAGCAACTCCCGCCGAATTGTAACCTTAATAATAAAGCGATTCAGGAGTTTCTGGATGGGTCAGGTATTTGACCCCCTGTAAATCTCTGAAAACTGATTCAAGATTACGCTATGACTCATCAACGCCCGCTTCGGCGGGCTCTTTTTATGGAGCACAAACCGGCACCCTGTTCTAAGAGCGTTCCGCTAGGAAAGGGCTCAAGCTACACAAACAAAGCCCGCGCAGGCGGGCTAGAATACCTCAGTTTTGGGTTTTAATCGGGAAGCAGTGACAAAGGCGACGGTCCCGCCAATCAGTCCCCAAACCAGCCAGAAACCCCGAGGATATCCTTTGCCTGTGGCAACTCGTGCCGCGAGAATTCCCATGATACAATGCGCGACTGCTAAGAAGTATAAAATCGGTAAATTCGCTTGGATAGTTTGCAACAAGGCGATCGCCCTCTCATGCTTGACGACAATTGGAGTTTAAGGATAACTTCAGATTCCATGCCAGTCCGGTTTGCACCAATGGCGACTCAATCCGTAAGTATCGGTGTGGTTTATCCTATCAACTTTCTGCACTTCAGACAATCTGCATTCCCACCTTTCAACCTGTTTTACCAGAGGAATGGGGGAGGCGACTGCCGAGGAGATTCGGTGCAGTCGCCGCTATTGCATCGGAGGTTACTCAGCAGTGGTGGATTTTAGGACGCGATCGAGAATAGCCCGCGCTTCTTCCGCTTGCTCTCTCGCTGCTTGATAGCGCTGATTGGCTTGGGCAAAGGTTTTCAGGGTTTTAAACCCTTCTTTGAGATTAGCAATTTCCTCTTCCGTAACCGGGCGATCCTGAAAGAGAATATCAATTTGCTCACGCACTTTCAGCGCCTCCGCATGGGACCTATCCACTTTTTCCTTGAGGGTGACCAAACTACTGAGAATTTGCACCGCTTCTGTGAGTGCATCATCGGTATTTTCATCTAAGCCTTCAGGTTCTTTCACTTCAATAAATTCATCGGGACTAAATCCTTCAGAGAGCTTGTTAGAGAGTTTAGTAGGCAATTTCCCCTCATCCATCATTTCAAGGAGTTGATCCATTGCTTTGTCCCGGGCTTTTGATGAATCTCTGCCGGAAACGGTCAAGATAATTTCCGGGGATTGGGCGATCGTGTACTGAACCATAGTTTTAAGCAGAAACGGTTAGGGATATGGTGATAAAAGACGTGCGACGCCGGGGCAAAACCAGAAAGTCTCCGGTCCTAATTCGAGGGCGATCGCCAGAAAACCAACCAATGAGGCCCCGGAGAGAAGGGGCAAAATTCAAGCTAAATTTACCCCGATTATCCCTCTCATTGTCGGCAACAATTGTTGGGTTTTCTATCTTTATTTTCTCATATTTACGCATTCCCGTTCCATTTTTGTTATATTTTTTAAAATATCTCCAAGGTTTCAGACCGACCCTCCAACCCTCTCATTAAAATGCTCACCCTAGTCTGGATCCATTGCCATCTCATCGGATTATACTTAATCCCCTCAATTCATTAGCCCCATCGGTTATAACCCTGTGACCAAAGGCCCAAAGGGAAAAAGGAATTTGGGCATCAATGAAAACTCATAGAGCTTTTTTAAGCGACCATAACCATCAAATTGGTGTTGTTTATTGGCCCCAATCCACATCCTTGTTAAACCCGCTTGAGTGTAAGGTTAGTATCTTTACCCATCGCATTTTGAAGAGAGGGTATTTCCCTTCCGCAGATCCTCTAGCGGAGCCAACTTTTAAATCGGTCGATTACTTCAACTAGACCCAATTAAAACCGTTTTTATGGAAAATTAAAGGTTTAAAGGAACTTTAACAGACTGGCTATTTGTTTTCACCTCTCTGAACCAGATATGCTTTAACAATATAATTTAGCTGAAATGCTGGCTCGTTCATCGCCACTTTTTCGACTAAACACCGTCTATTTAAAGATTGTATAATTTGCCAGAATTGACTCTGAGGAACCCCCAGATTAGCATAGTTTTGGGAAATTGCGATCGGCTCATCTTGAATCCCTAACCACTGAACCACCTTTTTTTCTAATTCGGATAACCGCTCTAACTGAGACTCTAATGTTGCTTCTATATCACCTAAAAATAAATCCTTTTCTTGAATTAAATGAGCCGCCCTGCCGTCAAATAACTCTATAATTGTTGCAGAGATAATATTTAACCAACCCGGATGACCTTGATATACCTTGATTAATTCATCGCAGATTGACTCATCTTGCAACTTTTTTTGTCGCAAAATTTCTTTAGCCGATGCTCCTAATCCTTCAATTTTCAACGATTTGGTGGATTGACTTTCCTTTTCTAAAGTCTCGATGTCTCCGGGTTTTTCCCAACTACTTAAAATCAAACAACTTTGATGAGACGAGGTAGCTACTTGCTGAAAAAAATTACGATAGTCTTTATATTCTGTTAAATAATGACCTGCTAAATGACCCGGTTTAAAAAGATGCTGCACGTCATCCAGGACTACTAAACAACGATATAAACGAAAATAATCAATAATTTCTGGTAAGGAACTGGTTGAAGATTCAGCCAAAAAATGCGTCAGGTGATCTTTCAGCTTCACCAGTTTAGGCAAAGGCTCAAGACTCCGATAAATAATATAATCGAATTTTGTCTTAATTTCTGAGATTAACTTAAGAATCAAAGCAGTTTTCCCTATTCCACTTAAGCCATAAATTGTAATTAACCGAGCCTGATCATTGACCATCCATGATTTCAGGGTAGAAATTTCTGCATCACGTCCGTAATCATAGTTTAATTCTGGGACGGTGGTTAGATCCACTATCGGAAATTTATTTTCGTCTTTGTTAGAGGGCAATCGCTTTTCTGTATCCTCTAAAATCTGGGGATTCCCCCTACAAATATTTACATGACTATTACTAATATTATTACTGTTAATCTGTGGAGAGTTAAAAAAACTGTAAATAGCAGATCCCGATTTATTTTCTAAAATCGCCCGCACATTGCTTTGTTCAATAGCTTCATCAAACACACCAGAGAGAAGTTTCCATAGTTTTGCTCCCTCTTTTTTTACATGATCATAGCTATATCCATTCTGTTCGGCAATTTTCTGAAAATTTTTGTGCTGTAAAACACTTTCTAATATATCTTTTTGTAAAGAAGTAAGGTGTTTGCCTGTTTCGGCAAATACCTGGTCATCAGTCCATTTTGACAATTCTTGAAGGTCCATAGATGTTCTGTGTCCTCATTTACGTTGTTTTGGCACTAAAACCCACTATTTGCCACTAAAATTTCAAGTTTGCAAACAAAGAAGAAGTTTATGCACTAAATCCTACTATATCACACTAAACCTCGTCAGTCCAACTTTCCCACTAAATGCCACCCCCAATCTCAACCAGATCAATTAAAATCTTGTTAGCGAATTCTTGAGAATCAGTCTTATGAGAACACAAACCTTAGAACACCCGGCAAGTTCGGTGCCTTTCACTCTCAATTTTGTTGAGAAAATCAACCCAGCATTGTACGATCAAGCGATTCAGGATTCACAGATTCTCAAAGAATCCTATGATCCGGAAACTCAAACGTCGAATACTCCTATTTCTGCTGCTGGTACTTCCTTGACCTATGATGATACTTCTTTCGGTGGAAAAAAAGATTCAAGGCAGAGTGATACTTAAGGCATCATGTAAAAATAAGTTGTGCAATTTTTATCTGGAATTGTCTCGGAATGGCTCTTCCAGGTAAAAATTGTTCAGGTTATTCTTACGTGACTCCTAAGACAGTGGCATGAGTTAAAAACCAAGGGGTTTCTGTATCAAACAACAGCAATTATCCGGTACGGTAGAATGCGGAGGAAGCCTTCTATCGTATCCCTTTGATGTGTGAGGGATTTTCAGTAGAAAAAGCCTGATGTGAGCCATCAATATCAGTTGATCGCCAGACCTAGGTTATTTTCCAAAAATCATGTGAGAAATTAAAAATGCTCTTAATTTTTACGAACAAGCAGGATGTCCACAGCGATGAAGTGATTAGATCTCTATATAAAAAAGGTATTGAAGTTTTTCGGTTAAACTCAGAAGATTTGCTCAGAAAATACAAGATAAATCTTCATATCGATTCCAATGGTTTATGGACTGGACAGATTACTGACGAACTTGGGAGAATCTTAAACTTAGATCGACTAAAAGTAGCCTGGTTGAGAAAACCTGACTTTGATTTTTTTGGTAAGATTGCTGAATCGCCGGAAGAACAGTTTATCGCCTCAGAAACAAAATCTTTTATCAATTTACTATATTCTCTACCTAGCATACGATGGATAAACGATCCATTTATTGCCAACAAAGCAAAAGTTAAATTTCAACAACTTTTACTTGCCAATAAATACGGGGTCAAAATCCCGCAAACTCTGATAACAACGCAGCCAGAAACAGCCAAAGATTTTTTTATAGAGTGCGGAGAGGAGGTTTTAGTTAAAACAATTTATACTGGAAATATAACAATTGACGGTATCAATCAAGGTATTCTCTCAAAAAAGATTGGTAAAGATGATTTTTATCAATTCTATAAAACTATTTTTTTATCACCAACTCAATTGCAAGAATATGTGGAAAAAGCTTTTGAATTAAGGATTACCGTTATTGGGGAAAAGGTATTTGCCGTTAAAATTGATTCACAAGCTCATGAAGAAACAAAAGTTGATTGGCGACTCCATACTCAAATGAATCCCCATTCTATCTTTGAACTACCGGCAAAAATAGAAAAATTCTGCATTGAATTTTTGAAAGAACAAAAACTGTTATATGGAGCGATGGATTTTATTGTAACTCCTAACAATGAATATGTATTTTTAGAAAATAATCCTTTTGGTCAATACCTTTGGCTAGAAATAGAAACAAAAATACCCTTAACTGAAGCGATGTGTGATTTGTTAATCAGCTATCTTAATGCTTAATTGCTTTTGGGTTACTGTTGTAGCGTATCATTATCTCATATTATGACAAATCTCAGGGTTAAGGGTGATTTTTTCAGGAATGAAATTTTCCAGGATAACCATTTTTAAACACCTAAAAGCGATCGCCCCCAAATTTCCTTCTGACCCAATCAATCAGCCATAGCCACTGAAACCCTTACCGAACATCAGGAACTGATTAGCCAATCAACTCGATGACAGCCGGTTTCTGATGCCGATACTCCAACACAGATTGAGGCTGGGCCCGTTTTCCGTGACCAATGCAGCGATCGCGGGCCATCATTACCAAGTCCTAGGTCCGTTTCCAGCCCTCTCCAACCCAGGTGAACTCGTCGGTTCCGCCCCTGACCCTTGGAACAGTTCAGAGGCTGGTTGACTGACAAAACTTAGTCAGGCGGATACTTGTAAGTATGTATTTTGAACTCAATACGGTAGGTACGGTCGT
>NZ_JAMXFD010000008.1:136861-251906 GCF_025370875.1 Laspinema palackyanum D2c | reverse complement strand
GGAGGGATTTACAAACTCTTCAGTCGGATTTATCCGACTTTCGGTGTTAGGCGGGGGTTTAAACCCCCGCCGGGTTGGGGGGCGATCGCCCCCCAACCCCCCGCCAGATCTGTTAGGTTTGAAATCCCGCCAAATCTTTGATAAAATCCTATGAATTAAAAAAACTGACTCAGGAGAAATGGGTATGTCTCTCTGGCGAATCTATTATCATTTGGTATGGGCCACTAAGAAGCGTCAACCTTTGATAACTCCAGAGAGAGAACCTGTATTGTATCAATATATTATCGGAAAAGCTAACGCCCTGGGATGCATAGTTCATGCCATTGGTGGCATAGAAAACCATATTCATTTGGTCGTTTCTATTCCGCCTAGTTTATCCGTGGCCGAATTTGTCAAACATATTAAAGGGAGTAGTGCCTATCATTTGAATCATACGGGTGGTGAACCCACTCTAAAATTTGGATGGCAAGACGGTTATGGAGTATTTTCTGTAGGTCGAAAGCAACTGGATATAGCAGTGAACTACGTTCAAAATCAGAAAATTCATCATCAAAATAACACAGAGATCGCCGCTTTGGAACAAATGAGCGATCGAGATGATCCCCCCTCAATCTGGCATTCCCCTCAGTTTGATAAATAAAGACATTTGGGGGGTTGTCGGGCGAATCGGTTGGAAACCGACTGGGACCATTCCAGGGATTTACAAAATCTTCAGTCGGTTTCTAACCGACTTAAGCTGTTAGGCGGGGGTTTGAACCCCCGCCGGATGACGCGATCTACCCCCGCCGGATGACGCGATCTACCCCCGCCGGATGACGCGATCTACCCCCGCCGGATGACGCGATCTACCCGCCGGATGACGCGATCTACCCGCCGGATGACGCGATCTACCCCCGCCGGATGACGCGATCTACCCCCGCCGGATGAGGCGATCTACCCCCGCCGGATGACGCGATCTACCCCCGACGGATGACGCCATCTACCCCCGCCGGATGACGCGATCTACCCCCGCCGGATGACGCGATCTACCCGCCGGATGACGCGATCTACCCCCGCCGGATGACGCGATCTACAGGGATATGGACAGGCGATTCTCGAATCGCCCCTACAGGGATATGGTTAAATAATGGAACCCCCTATTCTTCACGAAACCATGTCTATCCCCCGTCATCATGCTGAATGGTTGTCTCTGGTGGAGGCATCCGGTCCTTTTCTGAATATGAATGTGCTGCTGGACGCCTTTCCCCAGGGGTTGGATTCCCATGACCCTGACTCGTTTCGGACTCTGAAACAGGCGTATCAAGAATGGCAGGATGACAACGGCGATGGGATTCATCGGATGTGGATTGAGTGGGTGTTGCGGGAGATTTTGGAGTTTCCCCAGGAAGTCTTGTTAACGGGACCGCAGATTTCTGGGGGTCTGGGGGTGACTATTGCAGAACATCAGGAAACCCTTCGTCCCAATTGGGTGGTGGCGCATCCTGATACCGGGAAACCTCGGGTTTTGGTGCAATTTGTTCCCCCGAAACAAGGGTTAGAGAGGCAGATGGGGGGGTCCCGGTGGATTGCATCTCCGGCAACTCGGATGATGGAGTTGTTGCGGGGAACTGGGGTAGGATTGGGTTTGGTGACGAATGGCGAACATTGGATGCTGGTGAATGCGCCTCGGGGTGGGGTGGAACTGTTGCCTGGGGTGAAATATCAGAACCCTTCGCCGACGGTGAGTTATATTTCCTGGTATGCCAATCTCTGGATTGAGGAAAAGATTACTCTACGCGCCTTTAGAAGTTTGTTGGGGGTTCGCCGGTTCTTTGGGGTGGAAGATGATGAAACTTTGGAAGCGCTTTTGGCGAAAAGTGCCGACTCTCAGGAGGAGGTGACGAACCAGTTAGGGGTTCAGGTTCGTAAAGCGGTTGAGGTGTTGGTGCAAAAGTTAGATAAGATTGACCAAGACCGCGATCGCAGGTTATTAAAGGAGATATCTGAACGGGAACTGTACGAGGCGGCGCTATTTGTGATGATGCGCTTGGTGTTCCTGTTTTCAGCGGAAGAGAAAGGGTTGTTGCTGTTAGGCGATCGCCTCTATGACCAATCCTATGCCGTTTCCACCCTGCGCGCTGAATTGCGAGAAATGGCGGATAATTATGGCGAGGAAATTTTAGAACGGCGTCATGATGCCTGGTGTCGGTTGTTGGCAACCTTTCGGGTAGTATTTGACGGGGTGGAACATGATTTATTGCGGTTGCCTGCTTATGGGGGGGATTTGTTTAACCCGGATAAATTCCCCTTTTTGGAAGGAAGAAGTGCGGGGAATTGGCGGGAGACTTTGGCGCAACCGCTTCCCGTGGATAATCGCACGGTGTTACATCTGTTGGAAGCGTTGCAAATCTTGCAGGTGAAAGTGCCAGGAGGGGGAACCGAAGCGCGCCGGTTGTCCTTTCGGGCGTTGGAAGTGGAACAGATTGGTCATGTGTATGAGGGGTTGTTAGATCATACCATTGTCCGGGCCAGTTCTCCGGTGTTGGGATTGGTGGGAACAAAGGATAAAGAACCGGAGGTGGCATTAGAGGAGTTGGAGGCGCAGTGGCAGGCGGGGGAAGCGGAACTGATTCAGTTTTTGAAGAAGGTAACCGGGCGATCGCCTTCGGCATTGCAGAAATTAGTTCCGGGTGAGGCGGTGAGTGGGCGTTTGGGAAGGACTGAAGGGGTTAGTACGAACGGGGAGAAGATAACGACTGAAGTCGTTACTACGAACGGGGAGAAGAGAACGACTGAAGTCGTTACTACGAACTTGGGGAAATTTTTAGTTGCTTGTAACAATGACCGACAACTGTGGGAACGGGTGAAACCGTTTGCGGAATTGATTCGCTGGGATACCTTTGAATATCCGGTGATATTTCCCTCGGGGAGTGTTTATGTGACTCAAGGGAGTGACAGACGGGAAACGGGTACTCACTATACTCCCAAGAGTTTAACCGAGGAAATTGTCCGCTATACCTTGGAACCGTTGGTGTATCGGGGAGTTGCGGAAGGGAAACCGAAGGAAGAGTGGGAATTGAAACCGGCAGCAGAATTGCTAACTCTGAAAATCTGCGATATGGCGATGGGTTCGGGGGCATTTTTGGTCCAAACTTGTCGCTATTTAGCAGAAAGATTAGTGGAGAGTTGGGAAGTTAGTAGTGACTCGTTTAGGAGTCAAATAACTCCTGAAGGAGTGACTCCGAACGTGATACCGGAAGGGAATCTTTCTAAACCGGAATTGTCCGAAACTTTGATACCGGAGGATGCGGAGGAACGGTTTACCGTTGCCAAGCGAATTGTCGTGGAACGCTGTATCTATGGGGTGGATAAGAATCCCTTGGCAGTGGAGATGGCGAAGTTATCTTTATGGTTGGAAACCTTGCAGAAGGCTAAACCCTTTACCTTTTTGGATCATGCCCTGAAATGTGGGGATTCCTTGGTGGGAGTGACTTTGGAACAGTTGCGCTGTTGGAATTTAGACCTATCGGAAGGGGTACAGTTCGACATCGGGAGTCATTTAGTCCGTCGGGAAATTGATGAAGCGATTCAGTTGCGGGTGCAAATTGCCTCTAAACCCGCAGATACCCCGCAAGAACAACAGGAAAAGGCGCGATTGTTGTCGGAAGCAACGGCGCGCATGAAGGATTTCCAGGACCGTTGCGATTTATTGGTTTCCAGTTATTTGGTGGAGGGAAATGCCAAAGAACGGGAGGCAATTCGCCAGCGATTGTTATTCGTGGCAAAGGGAGAGAAAGATGTTTCACCCCAGGACCGCGCGAAGTTACCAGATTTAGACAAGTTATCTCCATTTCATTGGGAACTCGAATTCCCGGAAGTCTTCCTCACCAATTCCTCACCCTCTCCCCTTCATCCTTCATCCTTCATCCTTCATCCTTCATCCTCCGGATTTGATGCCTTGGTAGGCAATCCGCCCTTTATGGGAGGGCAAAAGATAACGGGAACGTTAGGAACGCCTTACCGGGATTATTTAGTGGAATGGTTGGCAATTGGAACGAAAGGCAGTGCAGATTTATGTGCTTATTTCTTTCTGCGAGGGCAACAATTAATTCAGGCAAATGGCGGATTTGGTTTAGTGGCAACCAATACCATCGCCCAAGGGGATACCCGAGAAGTGGGGTTAGACCAATTAGTAACAAAAGGGGGAATCATTCCTCGCGCCGTTCCCAGTCGTCCTTGGCCGGGAACTGCTAGTTTAGAAGTTGCTTATGTCTGGTGGTATCAGGGGAAATGGCAGGGAAATTTTGTTTTAGAGGATAAAGTTGTTTCGGGGATTACTCCTTATTTAACTGTACCCGGTCAATCTGCGGGAAATCCTTATCGATTAGCTGAAAATCAGGGTAAATCTTTTCAAGGTTCTAATGTTTTGGGTCTGGGGTTTACGATGACTCCAGAGGAAGCACAAGAGTTAATAAAAAAAGACCCGCGCAATCAAGAGGTGTTGTTTCCCTATTTGAATGGACAGGATTTAAACTCCAATCCGGACCAATCGCCGAGTCGCTGGGTGATTAATTTTCAAGATTGGCCTTTGGATGCGGAACATGATGACCAGAAAAAGCCCAAAGGTCCTCCTTATGCGGTTGATTATCCCGATTGTTTAGCAATTGTTGAGGAGAAGGTTAAACCGGAAAGAGAAGCTAATAAATATAGTAAATCTGCCCGTGAAAAATGGTGGCTATATGAGAGAAATAGGCCAGAACTTTATGAGGCAATCTCGGGGTGTAATCGGGTTTTAGTTGCCGCTAGAGTTAGTAAATTACTTATTATGGAGTTTGTTCCTTCGAGTATTGTTTTTAGTGAGCAATTAGTTGTTTTGCCTTTTACTACCACTGGTTATCTGACATTACTACAATCATCAATTCATAACGTTTGGGCCTGGGATAAATGTTCAACAATGCGAGATGCAGGTATTCGCTACTCTCCCACAGATGGTTTTGAAACCTTCCCCTTCCCCCCCGTTTGTAGTGACTCCTTCAGGAGTCATCAAAATGCAACCCCTGAAGGGGTTACTACGAACGAATTAGAAGAAATTGGAGAAAAATACTATAATTACCGCCAACAAATCATGACCACTCGACAAGAGGGACTTACCAAAACCTATAACCGCTTTCACGAACCGAAAGAAACCGACGAAGATATCCAAACCCTGCGAGACTTGCACATTCAAATGGATAACGCCGTCGCCACCGCCTACAGTTGGACCGACCTAAAACTCAATCACGGATTCCACGAAACCAAACAGGGAATCCGGTTTACCATTAGCGAAGATGCCAGACGGGAAATATTAGACCGCCTGTTGCAACTCAACCACCAACGCTACGCCGAAGAAGTCGCCGCTGGGTTACATGATAAAGGCAAGAAAAAAGGAGGGAAGAGTAAAGGGAAGAAAAGCAGTCAATCCAACAGTTCACCGGGTCAACTGGCGATCGAGTTTTAGGGGATTGGGGGTATCCGTGGGTTGCCGGAATCTGTAGTTAGCGGCATCCGGCGGGGGTTTAAACCCCCGCCTAATAGCTAAAGTCGGTTAGAAACCGACTGAAAACGGTGAATTTATGTTCAGCATTGTTATTGTAAATTGGTGCTTTTCCCTCCAGCATCCCAGTCGGATTTATCCGACTTTAGCTATTAGGCGGGGGTTTGAACCCCCGCCGGTTTATCGGGGTTACTGAAAACGGTGAATTTATGTTCAGCATTGTTATTGTAAATTGGTGCTTTTCTCTCCAGCATCCCAGTCGGATTTATCCGACTTTAGCTATTAGGCGGGGGTTTGAACCCCCGCCGGTTTATCTATTAGGCCGCCAATCGTTTGAACCCCCGCCGGTTTATCGGGGTTACCAGACAAACGCTATTTATCGATTTGGATGAATATTATATTACGAGTTATGATAAAATATTAGGCATTCTCTCCCAACTCTTCCAATCGCAGTAAATCCACTTAATCCTACAACCCCTTATTTTCGGATGTGATTCGTTATGCAAATCATCAAACTTCCCCCGGTCCTTCCAGAAAATTTAGACCTCGCAGCGATTAATCGAGACTTGCGCGAGGGTAAGGCGCAATTAGATTGGAGTAGGGTCCAATCTGCCCCGGATGAAGTTTTAGAGATTTTATTGGCAGGGATTGACTCGGAGTGTGAGGGGTTGAATCTGGATGATGGGGTCAGCGATCGCATGATTCAGGTTGTCTGTAACTTTTTTAAACGGCGGCGAGAGAATATCTCGGCAGAAACAATTCCCAAAAAACCGGCATCCCCAAAATCTCAACCGATTAAATCAACCGATGGGGAAACTCAACTCAGCTTTCTTAGAACTGAATATACTGCTGCAACTCATCCCGAAAAAACGGGAAGTCTCATCGAAGCGAAGATGATTCTCCAAACTCCAGCAGAAACTTTACCCCCTGCCTCTATTTTTACTAAACCTTCTCCTGCACAAATCCGGGCAGAATTAGAGGAATTAATTATTCAGGATTTACTGGGTCCGGTGAATGGAGAGACTGAGGAAATTAACGAAAATCGCGTGACGGACCGCTATTTAGTTGGTGTACTCGCCCCTTTGAAGCGACAGAAGGGGAAGGATGAGGGGACGGAGGAACAGCAAGATGAATTGGCGGTGGGGGGAAAGGATAATTCCGAGGAAGGAACAACGGAGAAAACCGTGGCGATTCCCTCGACGATGTTTCCCTCTTCGATGGGACTGACTTTTTGTGTGGAGAATACTGCTGAAAGTTTAGAAATTACGGCATCTTGGGGAAAATATGACCGGGAAAAAAGTGAAATTTTGACCCAGGAGAATGGCAACCCTGAAACAGTTTGGAAACGATATGCGATCGCCGGGAGTCGCATCCAACCCCTGAAACAAAATCACCGCTTTGAATGGGTTCCCAATGCTGAACAATCAGGGGAAATTGTTGTTAGGGGTCAGTCTCGCCGGATGGATAATGGGGATTGGATTGTTACGGTGTTTCTGGTGAATGGACAACAGGAACCCGCCAAATTACGCGATCGCGCTTGGATGTTCCAACCGGAGTTAAAAATTCGGTCCGGCGATAAAAATAATCCGGATATATTTATCAAACGGCCCTTACCTTTGGCCCTAGAACATCTTGATCCAATGATTCGGGCGGAAAATGAAGCAATGGGGATGTTGTATCGCCGTCAGGTGGAGTTTGCTGTGGGACATGGGGTGAGTGTGGCGGTGAAACAACCCCCACGGAACATCCCCGGGGATGAGTTGCCGGAGGAAACTTCATCCTGCCTCAATCGGGCAACGGAACTCACAACGAGTTTTATCCCCCGATACGAAGTACCCAAAACTACCCCACCGAATGTGGAAGAAATCCCAGAATTGGCGGGGTTGAGTTTAGATATGAAGGAACTCGCCCAAGTCAATCCGCAAGACTTACCGGGATTATTAACCCCGTTACCGGATGCTTATGCCAGTTGGATTGCCCAGCAACAGGACCGTTTGCAGCAACCTAGGGAGGGACTCGACCCCTGGAGAGAAGCAGCAAAACGGGCGATCGCCAACTGCCAAGAAACCTTAAGACGGATTCGCGAAGGAATTGCCCTATTGCAAACCAACTCCCAAGCGATTCAGGGGTTTCAATTTGCCAATGCCGCCATGTGGCAGCAACGCCTCCATAGTCTTTATGCGGAAAAAGTCCGCCGGGGAGAAACGGTCACCCTAGAGGCGTTGGATACGCCTAAAAATCGCAGTTGGTATCCGTTTCAGTTAGCGTTTGTGCTGCTGAATCTCCCCAGTCTCACGGATTTGCATCACGGCGATCGCACTCATCCCACGGAGGCAACAGCAGATTTACTCTGGTTTCCCACGGGAGGCGGTAAAACCGAGGCGTATCTGGGGTTAACTGCTTATACTTTAGCCATTCGCCGTCTGCAAGGCACCGTAGGCAGTCGCGACGGGGAAAATGGGGTAGCAGTTTTGATGCGCTATACCCTCCGCCTGCTGACCCTGCAACAATTCCAACGGGCCACCACCCTCATTTGTGCCTGTGAGTCCCTTCGCCGCGATGATGAGCAAACCTGGGGGAAAGTGCCGTTTAGAATTGGCCTCTGGGTGGGTAACAGTAGCACTCCTAATTATACCTCCCAAAGTGATGAATTTGTCAAGCAAAAACGCGGCCAATCTTATACCGGAGGAACAGGGTCACCCCACCAACTGACCAACTGTCCCTGGTGTGGCAGTGCGATCGACCCGGGGAAACATATCCATGTTGACTCGGTGGAGAAAGGTAGAGGACGGACGGTGATTCAATGTGGCGATGCGATCGGGCGTTGTCTGTTTTCTAAGGGGGAAGGATTGCCGGTGGTGGTTGTTGATGAAGAGATTTATCGCTGCCTGCCTTCGTTATTAATTGCCACCGTGGATAAATTTGCCCAAATGCCTTGGAAAGGGGAAGTGCAAATGCTATTTGGGAAAGTGAGTGGATACTGCGATCGGCATGGATTTCGGTCCCCGGACCTCCAAGATGAAAATAGCCATAAAAAAACCACCAAACTCCCCGCTGCCAAAACCGTCCCCCATCGCAATTTACGGCCCCCAGATTTAATTATTCAAGATGAATTGCACCTGATTAGTGGTCCATTAGGAACCCTCGTCGGACTCTATGAAACCGCCGTGGATGAACTCGCCTCCTGGGAAGTCAACGGCCAAAAAGTCCGCCCCAAAGTTGTCGCCTCCACCGCCACCATTCGCCAAGCACAAACCCAAGTCAACAACCTATTTTTACGCAGTTTGCAAGTCTTTCCCCCCCAAGGATTAGACATCGAAGACAACTTCTTTTCTCGCCAACGAGACCCCAGCGAAGACTACCCGGGACGGCGATACTTAGGAATTTGCGCCCCAGGTAAACGCTTGAAAGCGGCGATGATTCGGGTCTATGTCGCCACCCTAGCATCCGCCCAAACCTTGTATGAAAAATATGGCAAAGACGTTGATTCTTGGATGACGTTAGTCGGCTATTTTAACTCATTGCGAGAATTAGGAGGAACCCGCCGCTTAGTGGAAGATGACATCCGTACCCGCCTGACGAAAATGGAACAACGGGGATTAGGCAAACGGATGTTAAACAACTTAGATGAGTTAACCTCGCGCAAAGATTCCACAGAAATTCCCATCATTTTAGACAAATTAGAAGTTCCCTTTGACCCGGACCAAGCAGCGGAGAATAAAAAGCGGCGCAAAGCAGGAGAAAAGGTCAAAAATCCCGAACCCTTAGATGTTATTCTAGCAACAAATATGATTTCTGTGGGGGTGGATGTCAAGCGATTAGGGGTGATGGTGGTTTGTGGACAACCGAAGAATACTGCTGAATATATCCAAGCAACCTCCCGGGTCGGTCGAAGTTCTCCGGGATTAGTGATTACGATTTATAATTGGGCACGTCCTAGAGATTTATCTCATTACGAACGCTTTGCCCACTATCACGCAACATTCTACCAAAATGTAGAAGCGCTATCCGTGACGCCCTTTGCATCCGGGGCATTAGATAGGGGATTAACGGCGTTGTTAGTGTCTTTAATTCGGTTAGGAGATGAGGAGTTAAATGCCAATGATGCAGCAGGACATATCGAACGCGATCGCCCCTCAGTCCAAAAGGCGATCGCCACCATTGTTCAACGGGCGGAGGCGATCGGCGGCGTCCCCCAAGGACAAGCAGTCCGCCAAGAATTAGAAGCGAAATTAGACCGATGGTTATCTCAGGCAAAACCGTCACCGGGAGGGGGGATTTTGAAATATCAAATCAAAAAGCGGGAAGATACCACGATTCAATTGTTAAAAACGCCAGGAAATGCCCGGTGGCAAGATTTTACTTGTCTGAATTCTTTGCGGAATGTAGAACCGACAATTGGGTTAATCTTTACCGAAGAACCACCAGATGATGACAGCGATCGGCTTCCCCAACCCTACCGGCAAACACCGGCGGGGGATCAATCCCCCGCCTCATAGCTAAAGTTGCAACAACCGGCGGGGGATCAATCCCCCGCCTCATAGCTAAAGTCGGTTAAAACCGACTACAAATCCCACTCGATTCAGAGTGGCAGTACCTGTTGCAACAACCGGCGGGGGTTCAAACGATTGGCGGCCTCATAGCTAAAGTCGGTTAAAACCGACTACAAATCCCACTCGATTCAGACTGGCATTCGGTTTTAACCGACTTAATTATGTTAGATTTTAACCCCCGACTATTCTTGCCACTGGATCAGACTTGCAGTCGGTTTTAACCGACTTTAGCTGTTAGGCGGGGGTTTGAACCCCCGCCGGTTGTTGCTGTTAGGTTTGAACCCCCGCCAATTGTTGCTGTTAAGTTTGAACCCCCGCCAATTGTTCCTATTTCCTATCCCCTATTTCCCCTATTATGAACTCCAACAAAAATTACAAATACCGAGTCGGTGAACTCCGTCCCAGTCAAATTCTCTTTTCCTTCGGAGTCGGCGCAGTTGCTGATTTACCCAATCTTTCCGTCATGATTATGGGATTAGAAGATTGGGACAAATCCCGCAGTGTCGAATTGCCCGAAGAACGATTACTGTCAGCAGTTCGTCAAAAATTAGGGTCTCAAGTCAAGCAACTGCTGTCCCCGCCACTCCCTTCGGATGAAAGTAATTCCCTGAGTTCTCCAGAGGAACTCTCCCGCATCGGCATTCCCGTCGCCCCTTTTCCCGGTTGGGTCGTTTGTCCCAGATGTCGATTATTAGCCCCTTTAAAATCAGGATTTTTCCAATTAAAAAGTAATCCCTATCGTCCCGCTGAAACCCACTATGTTCATGAAAATTGTTCCAAATCCAGAAGACCCCCGAAAGTAATTCCTGTGCGCTTTTTAGCTGCTTGCGATCGCGGACATTCAGATGATTTTCCCTGGTTGTACTTTGTCCATCATGGTAACACCAGTTGTCCCGGTCCTTTGCGCTTAGAAGAACGGGGAATTTCTGGAACTGCTGCGGATATTATGGTGTATTGCGATCGCTGCGAAACCTCCCGCCCCCTCTCCGATGCTTTTGGAGAAAAAGGCAAGCAAAATATGCCCAACTGTCGGGGTCGCCATCCCCACCTTCGCAACTTTGATGATGAATGCGACCAACAGATGAAAGGATTACTCTTAGGCGCATCCAATAGCTGGTTTTCCATCACCTTATCCGCCCTTTCTATTCCCACCCAATCGGGGAAATTAGCCGAATTAGTGACCCAGAACTGGACGCGGTTAAGTAAAGCAACTACTCCAGAAGTTTTGGGAATTCTATTATCGGCCTTTCAATCTGGGGGAGAAATGCAAGACTTGACTCCCTATCCAATTCCCCAAATTTGGGAGGCAATCCAACAAAAACAAAGCGGGGAAGAAACCAACGAATTAAAAGACCTCAAAACCCCAGAATGGAAATTTTTATCCGCTGCTGACCCCCAGCAAAACACCTCAGACTTTCAACTCCGTCCCGTTGCTTCTCCCCAAAACTATACCGATTATTTCAAACAAATTGTTTTAGTAGAACGACTCCGAGAAGTGAGGGCGCTAATCGGGTTCACGCGGCTGCAATCTCCCGGCGACTTTACAGATTTAGACGAGATTCCCGAAAAATATTGGGTAAACCTCAGCCGCAATCTTCCCAGTTGGGTTCCTGCCACGGAAGTCAAAGGCGAAGGAATTTTTATAGAATTCAATGAAGAATTAATCCAAAAATGGGAAAAGCAAGAGAAGGTAAAAAAACGGGAAGACCAAATCCGCGTCGCCCACAAAGATTGGTTAAACAGCCGAAATCTTGACCCAGATAAACCCAATTTTCCCGGAATTCGTTATAGTTTAATCCATTCCTTTGCCCATGCTTTAATGCGACAACTTGCCATAGAATGTGGCTATAATGCCGCTAGTTTGCGAGAACGAATTTACTCTCAATTACCCACGGATGACAACGGCCCTCAAGCCGGGGTGTTAATTTATACCGCCTCAGCAGATAGTGAGGGAACATTAGGTGGATTGGTGAATTTAGGAGAACCGGCCACGTTTGGATATCATGTTACCCAAGCTTTAGAACAAATGCGCCTCTGTGCCTCCGACCCCCTTTGTGCGGAACATCAGCCTGCGGAAGGCAACCCGGCATTACACTGGGCGGCTTGTCATGCTTGCTTATTCAGTCCAGAAACCTCCTGCGAACGCGGAAATAAGTTTTTAGACCGATCGCTGTTGGTTGCCACGGTAGAAGACAAGAATTTGGCCTTTTTTGACCAAAAACAGTGGTGAACAGTCCCTTAATCGAGCAAATTTACCGCGTTGCTACCATTTTGCCACCCGACACTTTACAGCGTTTGGTGGCACAATTGACCAACGAACCTCTCAACGACTTAGAAAGCTGCGATCGCCTCCTCAATCAATTCCCCAACCCCAAATTCCGCCGCCTGATTGCTGAATTGCTGACCATTTGGCAACAGGATAGCCACAACTGGGATAGCCGTAGTGTCGCCTTAGCCTTACAAAGTACCCAACAGGCGATCGCAACCCGCCAACAAGCCTTAAACGTCGAATTAGTTTGGACTGGACCCGAACCCTCCCTCCTCCCGATCCGCAGGACCGATCGCGTTTTGCTGCAATTAATCGAACAAACCCAACAACAACTCACCTTAGTCAGTTTTGCCATTTACAAAATTCCCGAAATCGCAACCGCAATGGAATCCGCCCTCAATCGCGGCGTGAATGTGAGAATTATTGCCGAAACCCCCACCTCCGGAGGCGGGAAAATTCCCTTTGGACTGCGGGAAACCTTGAGTGCAGACCTATTAAATCGCCTTCAAATCTTCGTTTGGCCCTTAGAAAAACGGCCAAAAGACCCCACCGGGCGATACGGTTCCCTGCACATCAAAGCCGTGATAGGCGATCGGCACCACCTCTTCCTCACCAGCGCCAATCTCACCGAATATGCCCTCTCCTTAAATTTAGAACTCGGAATTTTAATTCACAGCCCTGATTTAGCCACCCAAGTCATGGATTTACTAGACCATTTAATCACCAACGGCATTTTAATCCAAACCTAAAAGATAGAACCCACATTTCACCCTTCAGCCTGTCATATTACAATCAGCCCTAAACCCCACAAGCAGGCTACCCGAAGACCCCCTCAAGAGAAACCGAAACTCCATCCCTAAGACCTCCGCTTAGTAGTCAAGCCGCAGTAGAGATGATAAATTAAACTTATCTCTACTGCTTTTTGTTTCAAATAAAATTGTTTCAATAAAGTAGGTTGAATTATGCAATCAAAACCCCCACCTATTGTATAATAACATTATCTAAACGCCACGCATCTATCATGGAATATGAATCGGTAAAAGCCGACTATGATGCCCCGTGGAAAGAAGCAATTACCCTCTACTTTGAACAATTTCTCAAATTCTTCTTTCCCGACATTCATCGCCAAATCGACTGGAGTCAACCCTATCGTTCTCTAGACAAAGAACTGCTAGAACTAGGCCGAGACTCCGAAGTTGGTACTCAATTTCCCGATAAACTGTTTGAAGTTAAACTCATCAACGGCAATCCTCTGTGGATACTGATTCACGTCGAAGTGCAGAGTCAATATGTTAAAGACTTCAGCCAACGGATCTATCAGTATAACTACCGCGCCTTTGACCAATACAACAAACCCGTGGTCAGCATTGCCATTCTCGGAGATGATAACGCCTCATGGCGACCCACAGAATATGCCTATACCCTGGGGGAATATCAACTCAAACTGCATTTCCCCATAGTCAAACTCTTAGACTACCAAACCCGGTGGGAACAGTTAGAATCAGAACAGAATCCCTTTGCGCTGATGGTCAGGGCTCATTTAAAAACCCAGGCCACCAACCGCAAAATGGACGAACGGAAACAGTGGAAATGGATCCTAATCCGTTCCCTGTTTGACCGAGGATATAGTCGAGAGGAAGTAGAGAATCTCTTCCGGTTCATCGACCGGATGATGAGCTTACCGAAACAACTCGAACAACAATTAAGAACCGAACTCATTGAATATCGGGAGGAAAAACAAATGCCATTCATCAGTCCGATGGAAGAACTCATCCAAGAAGAAGCAATGGAACGGGGACTTCAACAAGGCACGTTGCAAACCCAGCGCGAGAATATCTTAGACCTGTTGCAAGTCCGGTTTGGAGAAGTCCCTCAGTCCTTGGTAGAAGCGGTGAATCGTCTGGAAGATATTTCCACCCTAAAACAGCTCCATCGCCAAACAATTTCTGTTGGTTCCATAGCTGAATTTGAGCAACTCCTGAATCCCCAGACAGATAGCTAAATTCCGCTAAACGCATCGGGTACAACCATCCCTAAGACCTCCGCTTAGTAGTCAAGCCGCAGTAGAGATGATAAATTAAACTTATCTCTACTGCTTTTTGTTTCTAATAAAATTATTTCAATAAAGTAGGTTGAATTATGGAATCAAATCCCCACTTATTGTATAATAACATTATCTAAACGCCACGCATCTATCATGGAATATGAATCTGTAAAAGCCGACTATGATGCCCCGTGGAAAGAAGCAATTACCCTCTACTTTGAACAATTTCTCAAGTTCTTCTTTCCCGACATTCATCGCCAAATCGACTGGAGTCAACCCTATCAGTCCCTAGACAAAGAACTCCTAGAACTAGGCCGAGACTCCGAAGTTGGTACTCAATTTCCCGACAAACTGTTTGAAGTTAAACTCATCAACGGCAATCCTCTGTGGATACTGATTCACGTCGAAGTGCAGAGTCAATATGTTAAAGACTTCAGCCAACGGATCTATCAGTATAACTACCGCGCCTTTGACCAATACAACAAACCCGTGGTCAGCATTGCCATTCTCGGAGATGATAACGCCTCATGGCGACCCACAGAATATGCTTATACCCTGGGGGAATATCAACTCAAACTGCATTTCCCCATAGTCAAACTCTTAGACTACCAAACCCGGTGGGAACAGTTAGAATCAGAACAGAATCCCTTTGCGCTGATGGTCAGGGCTCATTTAAAAACCCAGGCCACCAACCGCAAAATGGACGAACGGAAACAGTGGAAATGGATCCTAATCCGTTCCCTGTATGAAGGTGGATATCGTCGAGAGGAAGTAGAAAATCTATTTCGGTTCATCGACCGGATGATGACTCTACCGAAACAACTCGAACAACAATTAAGAACCCAACTCGTTGAATATCGGGAGGAAAAACAAATGCCATTCATCAGTCCGATGGAAGAACTCATCCAAGAAGAAGCAATGGAACGGGGACTTCAACAAGGCACGTTGCAAACCCAGCGCGAGAATATCCTAGACCTGTTGCAAGTCCGGTTTGGGGAAGTCCCTCAGTCCTTGGTAGAAGTGGTGAATCGTCTGGAGGATATTTCTACCCTAAAACAGCTAATCCGACAAACCATTTCTGTTGGTTCCATAGCTGAATTTGAGCAACTCCTGAATCCCAGTACAGATAGCTAAATTCCACGAACCGCATCAGGTCAAACCATCCCTAAGACTTTTGCTTAGTCGTCCAACACCAGTAGAGATGATAAATTAAAATCATCTCTACTGCTTTTTAGTTATGATTAAATGATTTTCAAAAACCGGGTCAAATTCCTAATGTAAGGCCCAGAGGAAGTAGAGAATCTCTTCCGGTTTATCGACCGGATGATGACTCTACCGAAACAACTCGAACAACAATTAAGAACCGAACTCGTTGAATATCGGGAGGAAAGACAAATGCCATTCATCAGTCCGATGGAAGAACTCATCCAAGAAGAAGCAATGGAACGGGGAATTCTACAAACCCAGCGAGAGTATATCTTAGACCTTTTGCAAGTCCGGTTTGGAGAAGTCCCTCAGTCCTTGGTAGAAGCGGTGAATCGTCTGGAGGATATTTCTACCCTAAAACAGCTACTCCGACAAACCATTTCGGTTGGTTCCATAGCTGAATTTGAGCAACTCCTGGATTCCAGTACCGATCGCTAAGGTCAGCAAGTCGCGATCGCCTCTGATGTCTTGTAAGACCCCCCCTAACGGGCGATCGCCTTGGGTTCTATATCCCCTTGCACCTGAGTCTTTAAAGTGTCGGTTCTGGACTCTCTGGCAAGGTCATGGGGTTAGGTAATAAACCATCTTCCCGAATCAAGCGTTCGATTAAATTCGGAGGGGTTGCGGACCGAAATGGACCACAATAAGAAATTTTTTGGACCGATAAAAAAGCCCAATGATTTGGAGGGACATCACTAAAAAGGGGGGGCAAAAGTTCTACCTGGTCTTGCACACAAGCTTGCACAATTTCCTCACGGGAGACCGATGGGGGTGGTACTTGTTGCGATCGCCCAGGAACCGCGAAGGTGGCGATCGCCAGGAATGCAGTCGTTACGATTCGGATTGGTTGCATCACTCTCCCTTCCCTCTTTAACTATCTTTAATTCAAGGCACAGGCTTATGAATTCAGAACCTGCCGGTTTACTTCTCACTTGTAACTTTAAACTGAGCAGCACGAGCCATTCCAAAGCAGATCGCACTTAATAAAAATATCCCAGAAATCCCAGCGATCGGATTTTGGTCCATCCCCGTGATCCACTCGGGAACCGCCCCAGAATATTCGACTAATTGGCCTGTATTAATCATATAATAGCCGCAAACTAAACCCCCATGAAAGCCAATGGGTAAACCCAAGCGACCCTGACCCAATCGTTTGGCCGCAAGCAAGGTTAAACCCAGTAACAGCAACCCCGGAAACGCGGGTAAATTCCGAATCATCGCCTCCAGGGGTTTAATAAAATGTAAGAGGGCAAAAATTGTTGCATTTGCAGCGATCGCTACTGCCGGAAGGTAATCACGTTTTAACTCCTCCAACAGCCAACCGCGAAACAGCAACTCCTCAGCAAACCCGACCCCCAGGGCGATCGCCAATCCTTCTAAAATAATTTTCGGCAATCCAGCAGGATTAGGCAGTTGCCATCCCAACCACCCCAACAGGCCCTCGACTACCAATAATCCGAACAAACTCAGCAAACCAAAACCAAGACCTCCGAGGAGATCTTGGCCGTTGTTTCGAGAGAACTCTAACCCATAGTGCTTGAGAATCTGGGGTTGTCCGTAGACCCTTGATCCCCAAAATCGCACCAGGAGAATAAACTCGCCATATAAAACTGCCATTGATAAAATGCTTACCCAGTTGGGGTCCGGGACAAGCCAATAAATCGGCACCGCGATCGGAACCCAAACCGCCAAAAGCAGTGCCACAAAAATAGCCAACCTGCCTGGGGCCGGATAGTCACCGAAGCGGATCCAGTTCAATTTCACGCGATTCCCTTTACCCTTATTCGTCCGGTTCAATGGTACTGGTCAACCCATGATTTTTGAGAGTTTCGCAGTAAAACTCGGCGTGTTCAAGGGCGCAGGTAATCACCAAAGCAATCCCATTGCTATGGGCTTCCATCATAATGCTAACCGCTTGAGGCTGAGTCAAACTCGGCACGGTTTGCATTAAAGTTTGCACGACGTGTTCCATCGAGTTAAAGTCATCATTATGTAGTAAAACTCGATAACGCGGTGCTATTTTCCGAACCGTTGAAGTCTTTTCAATGGTTTCTACTGACACGGCGCTCTCCTTTAATTCAGCGATCGTAAATTTTTGCAGTCAATCCTAGGATTAGTAAGCATTCTTATTCAGAATAACTTACTAATCCATCAGCCGTGAAGACAAGGTGGGAAAACCGCACTGTTTCCCTCATCCGATTTGGAAAAAACCCTACCTCATCCTCCCCGAGGCACAGGGAATTGGCGGGGGAGACCTAACCCCCCAACCCCCTTCCCTCCTAGGGAAGGGGGAGCCGGAACAGCTATGATTCTCCCTCTGCTCTTAGGGGAGGGCCACAGGAGGTCTCATTCTAGGAAGTCGCTACCCGTCCCTCCTGTACCCCGAACAGGACAAAATGCTCAAACGCACTGCCGCCGAAGGCCCCCCGATTCAGGGCCTGGGCCACATCGATATTCCGGAACAAATAAGCCGATTCGTTGAAAACCGGACTAGGTTGACGACCCTGGAATTCGCCCTGTTCGATGAAGTGCTCGAATCCACTCTGGAAACCCCCGGCAGCAACGATCGCCGCTACATCGGGATTTTGAGTTAAATAAAATGTTTCATCAAACGCCGGATTGGGATTACGCCGCTCAAACTGCCCCGACTGGAGATAGTGACTGTAACCACTGCTGAAAATTCCTGCTGCCACCGCTTCGGCCACATCAGGATTTTGGCGGAGGTAGAAACTTTCTAAAAACAGCTTGGCATTGCGATCGCGCCCTTCAAAAAATCCCCTCTGCACGAAATGTGCAAATCCACTCGCCAACTGACCTGTCCCCACCGCCACTGCTACATCAGAATTTCGGGCTAAATACTCCCCTTCATTGAAAAACTGGGTGGGCGCAGGACGGCCCTCATCTCGGCCAAACAGCAAATAATGTTGTAACCCACTGGTGAAAGTCCCAGCGGCGACCGCTTCTGCTACCCCGGGATTTTGAGCTAAATAGGCCCCCTCATTAAAATATAGGCTCAGGGGATTGAGACCCCGTTCTGTCACCGACTGAATGAAGTTTTCAAAACGCGGTGGCGGTGGCGGTGGCGCAGGGGGTTCCGTCGGTTCTGGTGCAGGGGGGAAGGGTTCAGCACCCCCAGGACCGGGTAAAGAACCCGGACCGGGGGCCGGTGTTCCGGGAGGGACAACAATCGGTTGCGTGGGGTTGATGGGTTGGGCGATCGCCACCACAAAGGCATCCCCTTGGACACCCCCGGCAGCATTCGGCAACGGATTCACAATGGGAAAATTCGGCGACGCACTTTGACCCGTGACAAACGCCGTTCCCCCGGCATTCACCGCGATCGCATTCCCCGACTCAAACCCATTCCCTCCGAGATAGGTCAAATAGTCAATCGTCCTCCCATCGGCCAAAATTTTACCCACAAACGCATCCCCATTCCCCCCAAATCGGGGCTGAATCGGCGTAACCTGGGGTAAATCAGAGGAGGTGGTTTCTCCGGTCAAATAGACATTCCCGCGATCGTCGATCGCCATATCATTCCCCGACTCAAACCCGCTGCCACCGAGGAAGGTAGAATAAATCAAACTTCTCCCATTCGGTGCCAACTTGGTCACAAAGGCCGAGGATAACCCACTTAACTGCCCTTGAATGGGATTAAGGGTGGGGAAATCTCCCAGGGGAATCACTGCCCGGGGTTGAGCATCTCGGGGGACTCCGGTGCTTCCGGCAACATAAACGTGACCTGCCGCATCCACGGCGATCGCATTCCCCACGTCACTATCTCGGCCCCCTAAATAGGTCGAGTAAATTAACTCACTGCCATCACTACTAATTTTCGTAACAAACGCATCCCCACCCCCTCGATACCGCCGCTGTAACTCGGACACCAGGGGAAAGTTATCGGTGCTCGCTTGTCCCGTAACATACACATTCTGGTTCGCATCCACGGCGATCGCATTCCCCACATCATTCCCAAATCCCCCCAGGAACGTGGAGTAAACCAGCCCTCCGACGGGGTTAAACTTGGCCACCAACACATCGGACCCATTCCCCCCAATGGTATTTTGCACCGCACTCACCATCGGAAAATTTTCGGAAAAGGTTTGGCCCGTCACATAAAAATTCCCCTCATTATCGAGGGTAATACTATTCACCGAATCAGAGCGCGCCCCTCCAAAATAGGTCCCCAATTCGATAAATCCTCCATTAGGAGTCAGCTTGAGAATAAACCCATCAGTTTCTCCATTCGCTGCCGTCTGTGCTGTTCCCACCGTCACGGGGAAATTATCCGAACTGGTTTCTCCTACCACAAAGGCGCTGCCGCGACTGTCTACAACCACATCTAAGGCCCGGTCGTTTTCCAGGCCCCCTAAATAAGTGGAATAGAAGGCGCTGGCCCCATCAGCGGCAATCTTGGTAATAAAGGCATCAAATTTGAAGGACGGGGGATTACTAATCGTGGATTGTATGGGAATCCGCGTGGGAAAGTCTGTGGAGATAGTTCTTCCGGCGATATAGATATTTCCTTCCGCATCCAAGGCGATCGCATCCCCTTGGTCTTGCAGGGTCCCTCCCAAATAGCTGGAATATTGCAAAGTTGGGTCAATAATTAAGGCATAGTTGGGGTCATAAGCGCCTAACTCAAATCCAACTTGGCCCTCACCCAGTAATTCATACTGACCTGCCACCGCCACGCGATCGCCTTCGATATCCTGATAAATAATCGGTGCGGCCTCGATTAACTCACCCAAGGCGGTTTGCAGCACCAATGCTCCTTCCCGCAGGGTGACTGCCTCAATTCCGCTATAGTCCAACCGAATTTGCCCCGGATCCGCTCCTGGGTCCACCACAAATTCCCGTTTGAGTTCCCCTTCGGTGCCGCGATAGACCAAATCAATCCCGTCATAAAGGTCCCGATAGGCAATGCCTTGGTAGGTGGGAAGATTCCCCGACCAACTGGACTCATCGGACCCGGATAAGAAATTCGCCAATCCCGGCAAGGGTTCTATCCCTTCGATTACCGGATTGCCATTCGCCCCCACAAACTCTAGGCGGACCACGGAGGATTGCAGTTCATCGGATTCTGGGTCCGGTTGTGCAGCGACGCTGAACACCACCTCATCGGGGGTAAAGAAAATCCCATGAGAAGCCCCTCGGACCGAAAAATTCACCGTGGGGTCAAGTTGCCCTGCATTGGGAATAAAACTTAACGGTAGTTGGGCTAGATTGGGGACCTGTTCACCAATCAAAGGGTCCCCGGGAGTATCCTCGGGGGAAACTAATTCCAGCGGAGCGACCAAGCGTCCTTCCTGCTGACCATAGAGCAGCCAATGTTGCCACCCACTCTCAAACTGGCCGGTGCTAACCGCCTCAGCCACATCGGGATAGGCATTCAAATAAAACTCAGCATCGAATCCCGTGCCTGCCGCTTCAGTGGTCAGAGGCAACAGCCCAGAGGCATTTACCAGACTAGACGGTTCTAGTGGCGATCGCCATTCGATTTCCAACCCCTCGACATCCATCTTGTTTTGCATCGTAAAAGTGTTTTAAATCAGACCAAAGCCGCACGATTCGGCAAGGGTAAGGCGTTCTGCCTGCTGGGAATCCATCGTGCTGGGTGTGATCATAGCCGATCATTTCGTGAGAACCACAGATTTTCCCGTTTCTCGGGGGAGTCCAGGCATTTCTCCACCCTATCTCTCCCAGATTACCCACTACTGCCCATTTCTCAACCTCAGCCATCCGAGTGGGTGAGGGTTCTCAACCCGGTTGCCGCGAAATATCTGGAGCAATTCGCAACCCAGAAAGGGCGCTGAAACCGGGGTTTTTGTTCCCGGGAAACAAATGGACCCGGGCCCTAGCAGCAAAACTTAACAAAAACTGAGTTAATCGCGATCGCTATGGGTATCCGTCCTCTGATAGACTTTTAGACGGTTGTAGCCAGAGAAAAGGCTGCTGATAGGCAGTTGGGAGGAAAATTCCGTGGATAGTGTAATCGGTTTAGAGATTATTGAAGTCGTCGAACAAGCCGCGATCGCTTCGGCTCGTTGGATGGGTAAAGGCGACAAAAATACCGCTGACCATGTGGCGGTAGAAGCGATGCGCGAACGTATGAATCGCATTCATATGCGCGGCAGAATCGTCATCGGCGAAGGCGAGCGCGATGAAGCTCCCATGTTGTACATCGGGGAAGAAGTTGGGATCTGTACTCAGGAAAATGCCAAGGACTTCTGCGACCCGCAACAACTGATCGAAATTGATATCGCCGTTGACCCCTGTGAAGGCACCAACTTGGTCGCCTACGGACAAAACGGTTCGATGGCGGTTCTCGCCATTGCCGAAAAAGGTGGCCTGTTCCGAGCTCCCGACTTCTACATGAAGAAGCTCGCCGCACCCGCCTGTGCCAAAAATCATGTGGACATCAATAAATCTGCCACCGAAAACCTGAAAATCCTCTCGGACTGCATGAGTCGCTCCATTGAGGAATTGGTCGTGGTGGTGATGGATCGTCCCCGTCACAAAGGCTTAATCGAAGAAATCCGCAACGCCGGAGCCCGAGTGCGTCTGATCAGCGATGGAGATGTCTCTGCTGCTATTTCTTGCGCCTTCTCCGGAACCAACATCCACGCGCTGATGGGAATTGGTGCTGCTCCTGAAGGGGTGATCTCCGCTGCGGCCATGCGCTGTTTAGGCGGCCACTTCCAAGGTCAGCTCATTTATGACCCTGAAGTCGTGAAAACTGGGCTGATTGGCGAAAGCAAAGAAAGCAACATCGCTCGTCTACAAGAAATGGGTATCACTGACCCCGATCGCGTTTACAACGCTGAAGAATTAGCCTCTGGAGATACGGTGCTGTTTGCCGCATCCGGTATTACTCCTGGAACGTTAATGCAAGGGGTTCGCTTCTTCAAAGGCGGCGCTCGGACTCACAGTCTGGTTATTTCTAGCCAGTCGAGTACCGCTCGTTTTGTCGATACCATTCATATGAACGACACTCCGAAGAGCTTACAATTGCGCTAATCCAAAACTCAGCGCGGTTAAGGAAGGAACGAAAGCAGGATGACCTCACAATTGTGATGTCACCGGGGTGAGAATCCGGCTGCTTGATCAGCAGAGTCTTTCCCCAGCGATCGCCACGGTGATCCCTTCTGCCGGTGGTGCGGACCCCTCTAAAGTCCGCTCCCTCCCTCTCCTTCCCCAACCCGCTCTCCGTGCAGTTCCGAGGGTTTTTCCTCCTGGACCCTGCCTTTTCCCCTTGCTTAATCCCCGAGGATTGCGCTAACCCACCCGGGTTTCAGTTAGCATAAAAATAAAGACAACCCGATTAATTCAGTTCACCAGAGATAGAATTTCATCGATACGCTTGTCAAACATCAAGAGGGCGTAAACGACTAAAAAATCCAGGGAGAAATCATGAATATTGCAGTCGTAGGTCTTAGCCATAAGACAGCACCCGTAGAAATTAGAGAAAAACTGAGTATTCCCGAACCCGATATTAAAGAGGCGATCGCTCATTTATGTAGCTATCCTAATATTCGAGAAGTCGCGATTCTCAGCACTTGTAACCGTTTAGAAATTTATATCGTAACGGGTGAAACCGACTCCGGCGTTCGTGAAGCCATCCAATTTCTCTCGGAACGCGGCCAATTAAACGTTCATAAGTTACGACAACATCTGTTTATTTTGTTACAAGAAGATGCCGTCATGCATCTGATGCGGGTTTCCGCTGGTTTGGATAGCTTGGTCCTCGGCGAAGGCCAAATTTTAGCCCAAGTTAAAAATACTCACAAACTCGGTCAGCAACATAATGGGGTCGGACGCATTCTCAATCGTCTCCTGAAACAAGCGATTACCGCAGGCAAACGAGTTCGCACGGAAACCAGCATCGGCACCGGCGCAGTTTCTATCAGTTCCGCCGCAGTGGAACTGGCCCAAATTAAGGTCCAGGACCTCGCACCCTATCGCATTGCGATTCTCGGTGCCGGGAAAATGTCGAAACTTCTGGTTCAACATTTACTCTCCAAAGGTGCTACCCAAATCACCATTCTCAATCGCACCTTACGGCGCGCTGAAGAACTGGCTAAAAACTTCCCTGATGCAGATTTGAAACTGCATTTGATATCAGATATGATGAGCGTCATTGCAGATTCTGATATTGTTTTTACGAGTACCTCTTCGACTGAACCGATTTTAAATCGCTCCAAACTCGAAGCAGTTTTAAACCCTAATAGCTCGATGATGCTGATTGATATTTCAGTGCCGCGTAATGTGGATTCTGATGTCAATACCCTCACGAATGTCCATTCGTTTAATGTGGATGACTTGAAAGCAGTTGTCGCTCAAAACCAAGAAAGCCGTCGGCAAATGGCAATGGAAGCTGAGGGATTACTGGAAGAAGAAGTCGAAGCATTTGATGTTTGGTGGCGCAGTTTGGAAACGGTGCCCACGATTAGCTGTTTACGGGATAAAATCGAAACCATTCGCGAGCAGGAATTGGAAAAAGCCCTGTCTCGTTTAGGGTCGGAATTTGCCGAAAAACATCAGGAAGTGATTGAGGCACTCACCCGAGGAATTGTTAATAAAATCCTGCATGATCCAATGGTTCAACTGCGGGCTCAGCAAGATATTGAAGCGCGTCGTCAAGCAATGGAAACTCTACGATTGCTGTTTAATTTGGAGACAGAAGCGCGATCGGGCGAACAGTACAGTTAGTCGAGAGTCCAGTTCAGGGAAGAAACCGGGGTTTTGGCCCAAATGAATGCGGGTTCTACATCAGCTTTGGGCTAAAACTCCGGTTTCTTGTTCCGGGAATCGGATTCGGGCGGTTCTAAGCTATTTGAAGGGTTTGATTTTGATTCACCCTGTCTGGTTAGGGATACCAGGAGCATGAACATGAGCAGTTGTTTTTTCGAGCAGATTGAGCTAGTTCATTTAATTTGCATATAGATTTTATTTATAAATATTCGGGTCATGACTTACGCAATCTATAAAATCTAAAATATCGAGTCCGAACTCATGGCATTTTGGAGTTCATCGTATTGGCTTAACGTGAAAGTTGGCGATTGGGATACAGGGACACAAGCCACAAGCGCGATCGCGGACGCACTGGCTCCGATCATAATTGGAATTCTCATGGGGTAAACCAAAATCGAACAGTAGATTGTTCTGACCAATCGCGTTCCCTCCGGCTTCTCCTCCAGAGTCAGCACAACAATTTACTTTTTTACATAACAGTGCAGCTATAAAGCCCCATAACAGAGGGTTGTTATGGCTTCTGTGCTTTGCCTAACCCGATCGCCCCCAAAATTCCCACCTCGGCTCGCCTGAGCGAATCCCCACGCTCAATTATCCGCACCGGAGAAGCAGATAAGCACTCATGCAAGAACAACCTGAACAATTTTTACCCGGAAGCATTGCCTAGAAAAAATTCCCGATCAAACTTGAGCAACTTATTGTTGAATGATGCCTTATGCGCCAGAGCTTCTGATAGTGTGGATCATGGCAGAGCCATGATCCGAGGAGTTAGCCTGCTCAAGCGGGTTCCGTTCCTGTAGTCCCACCCTGTGGGGTGCGGGGTTGGTTATAAATTATGCAAATTAAGAGTATGAAGAGTGGGAGCGATCGCCATTCCCGGACTGATGATTCTACAATGACAGCTATATCTAAACTCTAAACTCTAAAATTCATGTTTAAAGGGTTAGGAAAACGCGCCTTTCAATGGATCGTGACCGCAGCAGCCGTATGGATGGGGATAGAACTCTTTGCTTTTTTAAGTGCCGAAAGTCTGTGGTTTGAGGAACTGGACTACGGACGAGTCTTTTGGGTCCGCCTACTTACCCGCTTAGTGTTGCTGGTGTTAGGACTGGGAATCACGGGCGGTTTAACCTTCGCCAATCTATTTCTGGCGAACCATCTTAAATACGGCAAACTGGATCTACTCAGTCGGGGACTGACTGAACCTCCCGGAGGGCGCGATCGCTGGAAACGCAATATTAGCTATCCCTTTGCCCGCACTAACATCCCGAGTCCCAATTCCTATACCGCCCTCAACTTAGAATCCCTACTGGCCCTCGTCATCCTCCTATCCTTGGGAATCTCCACTCTCCTGGTGTACTACGCTCAGGTTGTGGTGGATTATTGGCATCCCGGTTCCTGGTTACTGTTGAACTCTCCCTCAGTACCCCTGGGATTTGGACTCAACTCCAGCCAGGAAATGTTACAGCAAATGACCACAGATTGGTGGCAAATTGCCCTGTTGTTGCTGTTTACTGTGGTCATCGTTCTGGAACCTCGCTTACTCTATGCGATCGCCGCTGTTTTAAGCCTGTTCTTCGGTCTAGTCCTATCGGGTCAGTGGGCAAAAGTGCTAATCTTTTTCCACCCCACAGCCTTTAATATTAGCGAACCCGTTTTTAACCGGGATATGAGCTTTTATATCTTTAACTTGCCCATTTGGGAACTCCTAGAATTTTGGCTACTGGGAGTGCTTTTT
Organism: Laspinema palackyanum D2c; assembly: GCF_025370875.1. NCBI lineage: Bacteria > Bacillati > Cyanobacteriota > Cyanophyceae > Oscillatoriales > Laspinemataceae > Laspinema > Laspinema palackyanum. The sequence continues at coordinate 225,830 of NZ_JAMXFD010000008.1, read as the reverse complement.
TTCCTTTTCGCCGCAGTTACTGTCCTCTATTTAATCTCGGGAAATAGTATCAGCGAAGGGAAGTTTCCCGGCTTTTCTGATGGGCAATTGCGTCACCTTTATGGATTGGGTGCCGCACTGATGGGGGCAGTCGCCTTGCGCTATTGGCTATTGCGTTATGAATTGCTCTATTCCAGCAATGATGTAATTTATGGTGCAGGCTATACCCAATCCACTATAGAGGTCTGGAGCTATGGGGGCTTAACCCTCTTATCCGCAGCAGTCGCCATTTTCTTGCTCTATCTGACCTTTCGCCCACTAGAACGCCACAACTTTAGACGGCTCAAACAGTCCTTGGGAGTCTATGTGGCAATGGTGGCGATCGCTGGGTCAGTCCTGCCTTTTGCCGTGCAACGCTTGATCGTCCAACCCAACGAAATCGAACGCGAGCGTCCCTACATCGAGCGCAGTATCGCCTTCACCCGCCAGGGGTTCGACCTGGATCGCATTGATGTCCAACTCTTCAACCCGGAAAATGCCCTAACCTTTGAGGATATCCTCGCCAATGACCTGACCATTAATAATATCCGCCTCTGGGATACTCGCCCCCTGCTGCAAACCAATCGCCAACTCCAACAAATTCGGCTGTACTATAAGTTTCCCGATGCGGATATCGACCGTTACACCCTCAGAAAAACTGACCCCGAATCCGAGGAATCCATCACGGAACGGCAACAGGTCCTGATCTCCGCCCGGGAACTGGACTATAGCGCCGTTCCTCCTGAAGCGCAAACCTGGGTCAATGAACACTTAGTTTATACCCACGGTTATGGGTTTACCTTGAGTCCCGTGAATACCGTGGGTCCTGGCGGATTGCCGGACTACTTCGTTCGCGATATTGGCATGGAACGCCAAATCGTGAGTGAAACGGTCAATGATGGCATATTAGGGACCGCCAATGAACTGATTCGCGCCAGCATTCCCATCGGACATCCCCGGATTTACTATGGGGAACTGACGGATACAGAGGTGATGGCACCGAGTAATGTCCCGGAGTTAGATTATCCCCAGGGGGATGAGAATGTTTATAATACTTATGAAGGGACCGGGGGGGTTTCCATTGGCTCTTGGTGGCGTCGGTTAATTTTTGCCAAATATCTGAACAACTGGCAGATGTTGTTCACGGACAATTTTACCCCGGAGACAAAAGTTTTATTTCGACGCAATATTAAGGACCGAATTCGAGCGATCGCCCCATTTTTGGAATTTGATAGTGACCCGTATCTAGTGGTTGCCAATACCCGCTTATATGAGCCGGGAAGCATCCCCGTGGAACAACCGTTTCCCGATGATGATAATTATCTCTACTGGATTATTGACGCCTATACGATTAGCGATCGCTATCCCTATTCTGAACCGACTGCTAAGAAATTTAACTACATCCGCAACTCGGTCAAAGTGGTGGTGGATGCCTACAATGGCAAGGTCAAACTTTACATCGCTGACCCGACGGACCCCCTGGTTCACAGTTGGCAAGAGATTTTCCCTAACTTGCTCCAACCCCTGGATGCCTTGCCGGTGACCCTCCGCAGTCATATCCGCTATCCCCCGGATTTTTTTGCGGTGCAATCGGAACGACTATTAACTTACCACATGACCGATCCGACGGTTTTTTATAATCGGGAAGATCAATGGCGGGTGCCCAATGAGATTTATGGCACTGAGCAGCAAGTGGTTGAGCCTTATTATTTGATTATGAAATTGCCCACGGAAGTCTCAGAAGAATTTATTTTGTTGCACCCATTTACGCCGATGAGTCGCAATAATTTAATTGCTTGGATGGGCGGGCGATCGGATGGAATTCATTATGGGAATTTACTGCTGTACCAGTTCCCCAAACAACAGTTAGTTTATGGTCCCGAGCAAATTGAAGCCAGAATTAACCAAGATCCGGTGATTTCTCAACAGATTTCCCTGTGGAACCGCCAGGGGTCTCGGGCCATTCAGGGGAATTTGTTGGTGATTCCCATTGAGCGATCGCTGCTGTATGTCGAACCGCTTTATATTGAGGCAGAACAAAATAGTTTGCCCATTTTAGCCCGGGTGATTGTCGCTTATGAGAACCAAATTGTGATGGCAGAAACCCTGGAACAGGCCCTGAGTGCTATTTTCCAAGGACAAGGAGTACCAGAACCCACGGACCCGATTATTCGTCCCGTGGAAGACTTGACGTTACCCCCGTTGAACTAAAAGGATTAATGGGGTTGCTGGAAAATTAGCCCAGTCCGCTACACTGACAAAAATCGCTGACTCAAACCTGGGAGGGATTGATGAAACTGCTCAAAAAAAGAGTTAGAAGTTTGCTGGTGCAACTCTATGAAGAGGTCGAGTTGCTTCCCGATGATGATTTGCAACAGGTCGGTGCTGTGGTAGAAAGTCTTTATTACGATCTGTATGTGCTTCGCTTCATTCAGCAAGCGAACCGCAGCGTTAAGCCTGGGGATAGCTTCACCCGTGAGGAAGCCTTGCGATATTTGCGATCGCTCTGATGGTGATCCACTACCTATCTTCAACTCAACCTTTAGATTCAGGGGGAATCGATCTGTCCTGTGATTCTTGAAGCGCGCTATAGTCGGTCTTTCCTTCTCGATCTTCGGCAGTTAGACCGAGCTAGTTTCGAGCGGGTTTATGAATTCGTCTTTTTCAAATTTATGCAGATTGAACGGATTCAACAGTTGCCCGAGTTACACCAACTCGGGTCTCATCCTATTTTTTATCGGTTTAGGCTGGATAACTATTTGGTTGCAATACAAGTTATTGGTCATTTTGTCAAGTTTTTACGGATTCTACCCCTGCCAGACATGAACGAACCCTAAGCCTTCCGGGGAAGTCATCCCGGGATGGGCGTGATATCCCAGTTCCGGTTAACCCCTGAAAGGGTCTAATTGTATCCGCATCCTTAGTCTCATTCCACTGATATCGGTACACTTGTGTGTGGTGAAACAAAGATAAGTAGAGAGTTGTTTTGTTATGGATGCTCGATCACTGTGGAAACGATATCAGGACTGGCTCTATTATCATGAAGGGCTAGAACTCTACCTGGATATCAGTCGAATGAGATTCGATGATGCCTTCGTCGAATCGATGAAACCTAAGTTTGCTCAAGCCTTTGAGGAAATGAAGGCCCTAGAAGCCGGGGCAGTCGCCAATCCCGATGAAGGCCGGATGGTGGGTCACTATTGGTTACGGAATCCGGACATTGCACCCACCCCCGAACTCAAACAAGAAATCCTCGAAAACCTCAGCCATATCGAGGAGTTTGCCCAAAAAGTTCATAACGGGACAATCCACCCTCCCAGCGCTTCCAAATTTACAGACATTCTCTCCATCGGCATTGGTGGATCGGCCCTCGGACCGCAATTTGTCTCCACAGCCTTGGCCCCTGAGTCTGCACCCCTAGGGATTCACTTCATTGACAACACCGACCCGGCAGGGATCGATGACTTGTTAAATCACATCAAAGACCGTCTGGCAACCACCCTGGTCCTGGTAATTTCTAAATCCGGCACCACCCCAGATACCCGCAATGGCATGATTGAGGTGCAAAAAGCCTTTGAAAGCATGAATCTCAACTTTCCCCATCATGCTATTGCCATTACCGGCCATGATAGCGCCCTAGAAAAACAAGCCCAAAAAGAAGGCTGGATTGATATTTTCCCCATGCATGACTGGGTGGGAGGACGGACCTCAGAACTCTCAGGGGTGGGGTTAGTCCCCGCAGCTTTGCAGGGCATTGATATTAAGGGTATGCTGGCTGGGGCCAAAGAAATGGATGATGCCACTCGTCAACCGGACCTCAAGGGCAATCCCGCCGCACTACTGGCCCTCTCCTGGTACTTTGCAGGCAATGGACGGGGGGAAAAAGATATGGTAGTCCTGCCTTATAAAGACAGTCTGTTGCTGTTTAGCCGCTATCTGCAACAGTTGGTGATGGAATCCCTGGGTAAGGAGAAAGATTTAGCAGGCAATACCGTCTATCAAGGGATTGCCGTGTACGGAAATAAGGGGTCTACGGATCAACACGCTTATGTTCAACAACTGCGCGAGGGGGTCCCGAATTTCTTCCTAACGTTTATTGAGGTTTTAGAAGACCGCCAGGGCCATTCCCCAAATGTAGAACCGGGAATCACCACGGGGGATTATTTGTTAGGCTTTTTGTATGGAACTCGGGAAGCGATTTATGACAATCAGCGCGATTCCATTTCGGTGACCATTCCCCAGGTTAATCCCCGTATCGTGGGGGCTTTGATTGCCCTGTACGATCGCGCCGTTGGTTTATATGCTTCTTTGATTAACGTCAATGCCTATCACCAACCGGGGGTCGAGGCGGGTAAAAAGGCAGCTTCTGAGATTCTCAACCTCCAAACTCGCATTATGGAGGTAATTGCAGCGGAAGGGAAACCGTTATCCCTAGAGGAGTTGGCCGAGAAAGCCGATGCGAGCGATCGCGTTGAAATGATTTATAAAATCCTGCGCCATCTCCATGCCAATGGACGGCAAGTGAATCTCTCGGGTAATTTGGCCCAACCTGCCAGTTTAAGTGTCTCTCCTCGTTAAATCGAGTTGGACTGACCCTGGATTTGACCTACGCTAGAAGTATAGACGCTACTCGGTGGCGTCTATACTTGTTCAGTTCCCCCTTGAGACCCCATGCCCTTGACGATTCTGATTGTTGATGACGATCCCGCTATTCGTCTTTCTATCTGCCATTATTTGGAGCAGTGCGGTTACTCTGCGATCGCGGCTCAGAATGGTCAAGAGGGTCTATTAAAAGTAGAAGAATTTCAACCTCAGTTACTGGTAACGGATATCATCATGCCCGAGATGGATGGGTATGAACTGGTTAAGCGGGTCCGCAAAAAACCCGCGTTGCGGTTGTTACCTGTGATTTTTTTAACCGCCCGCACCAGTACCCCAGAACGGATTTTAGGCTATCAACTCGGCTGCGATTTGTATTTACCGAAGCCGTTTGATTTGGATGAACTCGGCGCAGTGATTCGCAATCTGTTAGAGCGATCGCAACTCATCCAGTCCCAGTGGCGATTTAATTCTGATGACTCCCTCTCTCCCGCTTCCGAACCCAACAGCAACCCGCCCTCCTCTTTGGATTCTCTCCCGGCTAGTTTCAATCCCGGAACTACGGCATTAACGGCACAAGAGTCAGAGTTTACGATTGCTTTAACACCCCGAGAACGAGATGTTTTAGATTTACTGGCGGAAGGTCTTTCTAATGCCCAAATTGGCGATCGGCTGCATTTGAGTCCGCGCACGGTGGAAAAATATGTGAGTGCGCTGTTGCGAAAAACGGAAACCAGTAATCGCGCCGGACTCCTGCGGTTTGCGATCGAGCATCACTTGGTTTAGGAAACTCCACAAAATAAAATATCTAAAAAACCCGCAGGCTGAAGCCTGGGGCTATACGGACGAAGCCCGCCTGCGCGGGCTAAAAGAGTCTTGTTTGGTGCTTAACCATTGAATTTGGATGATTTATTTGTTGGAATACCCTAAGTCCTATCTCATAATTTTAAACGTTCATTTCGCCTAAGCTCATGGGTAGAGTTCGCCAGCGAACCAAGGGCTATAATTGTTCTGTAAAAGATCCGGGTTGTTCCTCGGGGTTTTGAGTGTACCACCAAGCCCAAGCAATCAAGACAGCCTGAAAAGGCAGTCTAGCCCAGTAAAGCCAAGGATGATGAGGAATGCCTTCAATGGGAATACTATTAAGCGCCTGATTGATATTAGCGGGAAAAACCGCAACAAACAGAGCAATCAGTCCCCAGGCAGCGGCAACGCTGACAAACGGAATCAGTAAGCCAATGCCTCCTAAAATCTCGAAAAATCCACTAATATAGACCAACTCAGTTGGGTAAGGTAATTGAGGCGGCACAATTCTGACATATTGCGCCGGGTGAGTAAAGTGGGTAATGCCTACTACGATGATGGCGACTGATAAGAAAACCCGGAGAATTTCTTTAAGCCGATTGGGAGTGTTTTTATTTGAAGTCATAGCGTCAAAAATAGAAATTAACCCAACCTTAGCAATCTTTAGTTTATCGTTACCTCTACCTTGAGTATTATTACAAAATTCACCCCAATTGTAGAGATAGTTAAGAGACTCGCGGCTTATATTTAAAGGCTATCTAAGCAAAATTTAAAATTCATACCCAAACACAATTGGCGTTGGAGTAAAGGCGATGACCGTTTGCATCGGCACTTCAGGTTGGAGTTATCAACATTGGGAAGGTGTGCTTTATCCGTACCAGTTAGCGCCCCGTTCCAGATTGGATTACTATATCCAGCAGTATCAAACCGTCGAAGTTAACAGCACATACTACCGATGGCCCCAAGAGGCGGCCTTTACTAACTGGCAACATCGCCTCCCTCCAGGATTTCTGATGACTGTAAAAGCGCCCCGGGGGTTAACGCACTCCCAGCGTATTTACTCCCCAGAGAACTGGTTGGCACGGATAGGCAAGGGACTGGAATGCTTGGGCGATCGCCTGGGCATTCTGCTGGTCCAACTTCCACCCCAATTCGGCTGCGACTTGCCCCGCCTAGCCTACTTTTTAGAACAAGTACCCCCCTGGATCAAAGTGGCAATGGAATTCCGACATCCAAGCTGGCACATAGAAGAGGTATTTTCGCTCCTGGAACGCTTTGGAGTAGCTTACTGCGTCATGAGCGGGGCAAACCTGCCTTGCATCCTCCGCGCCACAGCGCCTTTCGTCTATGTACGACTTCACGGCCCCGATCCCCACTCCCTCTACGGCGGATCCTACTCGGACGAGGATTTGTCCTGGTGGGCTTCACGTCTTGGCGAGTGGGAAAGTCAGGGGCACAGCGCGTTTGTGTACTTCAACAACGATGGTGGCGGAAATGCCGTGAGGAATGCTTCTAAGTTAAAAACTTTGGTAGAGAACCAGACTTTTTGACGATGCAACGGCGACGAGGTTGGTTCTCGTCAGTGGGCGATCGGGTTCGTTGGGAGTTGAGCGATCGCCTCAAAGGAAGAGGCCATTTTTTCCCTGAAAAACAGGACCCCTCTGTTTTGGGTTAGGGCCAGTTGTCTTTAGAGTTCAAATATTTGGTTCAGTTGCATTGACCGATCGCCTGACAGAAGGAGCCGCTCGCAAATGGGACCATTCCATTTTGGAGGGGCCAATAAAGCAAGAAGTGGACAGTTTTTGGGTGAGGTGAGCTGGATGTCCTAACTTTTTAGGGATTTCTAGCATTTTTCCTCTGTGTTTCTTCCTGTGCTACATTTTATCAAGTGGTGAGGTGTAGCGCTATTTTGAGAAAATTGCTATAAACTGTAATTAACCCTCAAGTGATAGGACGACAGGCCAACCTAAATACTGAAAAAACCTGTTTTGTCCTGTATAGCGTGACTTGCGAATAATCTGAAACTTGGGTTTCTACCTTCATGAATTACTTCGTCACTTTGCGGATGAGTTATTTATAAGGCATTTCCTGATAGGGTTAAAAACAGGAAAATAAACTAAACTTGAAAAATGAAATCATAGAAAATAATTTAAATAAGTAGGTGCAGTACAACTATGAAAAAGCAACAAAAACGATCCTTACTCGCATTGGGTTCTGTAGTAATAAGTTTGTCAGTGATAGGTGTAAGTCTTGCCCAAACTCCAAAGCTACCGGAAACAACGCCTACAGTCGAGTCAACTCCAACAGCGACTCCTGAAAAATCCCCGAAATCAGAACGTTCACCGTCACCAGAACCGAGTCCTGCTGCTTTACCGACAGGATCACCTGCATCACCGTCACCAGAAACCAGTCCTGCTGCTTCACCTCGTGCTACGTCCTCAGCAGGAAAACCCCTTTCTATCGATTGGAATGTGGTAGGAGCAGTGGCGACTGTGGTAGGAGCAGTGGCAACTGTTGCAGCTATAATTTTTTCTGGTGTCACAGTATTCATGACTCCAAAATTTAACTATTTTTGGCAAGACAGACGCAGCCGTAAACAGGAAAAAGAAGCTGACGCTAAAAGGCTGCAGGCTGAAGTAGATGGAGAAAAAGCCTACCTAGATAAATTACGTGTGGAAGTTAAAAATCCGAGTATTTGTAACTTGCCGAGAGTTCCGAATCTTGATTTAGAGAGCATTTATGTGGAATTGCAAGTGCGTGAAGAAAAGCAGCACTACGTTAAGCCGGAAGAGATAGAACAACAAGCAGTAGGAGACCCTAACGAACTACTGCAACAGGTATCGGAAAATTGGGCCCACCCAAGAAAAGATGAGTGGGCCCCTGAAGCTGCTTTGGCAAACTTCCCTCGAATGGTAGTTCTCGGAGACCCGGGTGCTGGCAAAACTACGATGGAACACTATCTGACTTTAAAAATGGCGAAACAAGAATCGCCCATTTTGCCTTACTTACCTTTTTATGTAGAACTGGGAAAGTTTATAGAGCGAAAAAATACTAAAGAAAGCAAGGATACAGCCAACTATTCTTTACTGGATTTTATAGCGGATGAGTTGGATAACCGCTATGGTTTTTGTAATGCGCGACCTTATCTAGATCGATTGTTAAGCGAAAATAAAGCAGCGTTTTTATTAGATGGATTGGACGAAACGAGTGGTGGAGAGACGCGGCAAAAAGCTGATGATGCGTACAATCACGTCGTTCATGCAATCGATGACCTATCAACCCTATGTGATCGAGCGCCCATAGTCATCACTTGCCGAAAAGCAGGCTGGCGTGGTGGTTTAAAAGGGTTTAAAAGTCTAGAAGTGCTTGATTTTAATTGGGAACAGATTCAGAAATTTATTAAAAACTGGTTTGCATCCGACCCAAACAAAGCAGAAGGGCTACGCCAAAAATTGACAGAAAATCTGCGAATGCAGACTCTAGCCGGAAATCCACTAATCCTATCTTTGATTGCTATCGTCTATCAAAATGATCTAGAATTGCCAGAACGCCGCACCGAGTTATACAAACGTTGTCTAGAGGTATTGCTGCAGGAATGGGATTCCTCACGAGGTATCAAGCGATTTAGCCAATTTACTACGGATCGCAAGCGAGATCTTTTGCAAGAGGTGGCTTGGTCTTTTCATTTATGTGGAAAGCGCTATTTCCCTGAAGATGAATTACTAGAAGTAATCGCAAACTTTTTACCAACAATCGCTATTTCGACTGAAGAAAAAAGAGTGATTTTAAACGAAATCGCCGCTCAGTATGGATTGTTGAAAGAGCAAGCTCAGGGGTGGTACGGATTTCTCCATTTGACGTTTCAAGAGTATTTTACTGCTCGGGCCGCAAATGATAAAGGTTTGCAGGGAATCCAACAAGTTGTCGCTCATCACCATGAATCTTGGTGGCAAGAAGTTATCTTTTTGTTAGCAGGGCTTCTTAATGACGCGACACCCCTACTGCTCGGAATTTTGGGATATTCAACGGAACAATTATCCAAAGAAGTGTCCCCAGCAATTATCAATGACGATCTTTTTCATAGCAACTTACTTTTAGCCGCCCGTTGTTTGATTGGTACCCCTCGAATTTCCAAGCCAGGTTTGCGAGAAAGTATTATTTCTGAAGTGAAAAACTTATTCCTTACTTCCCCCTACGCCTTTGACTGCGAGAGATCGGTTGGAGTTTTAGTAGAAATTGGTGGCGACTTGGTCAACAGCGAGCTGCGGAAAATGTTAAAAAATAAACAGATTGACTCTGGGAAACGCTCGTATATTGCTTTCATGTTCGGAAAAGTTGGCATTAAAAATGTTATGGGTGATTTATTGGAAATTGTACAGGATAAAAATAGTTTTGGGAGAGATGTTTATTTTAATAGCTTGCTTGCACTTGCCGACTTGGATCCATCTACTGCTTTTCCTCTTTTACAGAATATAATTTTTTCGAAAAAAGTGGATATTTTGCTGGTAGATCAGCTTCTTCCAGTAATAGACAATCTAGTTGAAAAGGTTACTATTTTAAATCCAGACTCGGTCTTTTTCAATTTCATGGAACTGCTTGAAAAACCTCGACTTTTTCCATCCTTTAGTTCTGTAGCTTCTATAGCTTCTATAGTGGCTAAATTGGGTGATGATTCCATTGGGGAGAAACTACTACAGCTTCTGTTAAGTCCCAACACAGATTTACCAACAAAGTTAGATATTACTCAAACTCTAAAAGCATTAAAAGATAAATCAATAATCAACTTTATACTATTAAAACTTAAAGATGAAACTCTGGGATGGCAGACCCGATGGTTATTAACAGAAGTCTTGGAAGAAATTCCAGATAACGCCACAGAACCCCTACAAAAAATAGTAACTGACCAAACAATTGATGTAAAAGTTCGAGTAGGAATTGCTGCTACTTTGGGAGCTTTGGGCCTGCGTGATACTATCCAGTTTTTATGTGAAGCCATAGAAACACAGAGTGTACCAGCCGACTTGAAAATCGGTCGGCATACTCAACTTAGTTATTGTTGGCAACGGATAACCTATATCTTAAAAAGTCTTGAAGATTATCAAGTCAAAGCAATTTTAGAAAAAGCATTTGATGAGTACATTTCCAGCATTAAAAGCCGTTCTTCGCCACAAAATAAATTTGACTTTGACTTTAAGCAAGTAAGAAGCATCATTAAATCGGCTGAAGTATATAAAAGCGAACAAATGGCCCGTCAGATGATAAAACTACTCGATGAATCTATGCCTGTATTTCAAGATAACATATTGAATTGTTTGCCAAAGTTTACAAGCAAATCAATAGTACCTGATTTGCTCATTTTACTAGAAAATCGTGAAAAGTACCATGCTCAAGAGTGGAGATGGGACGCGATTGTCTACGCTATTGGAAACGTTGCTGATGACGAGGCAACGGTCAGGGCTTTAGTAAATTTGATGAAAACAACCCCAAAAATCCAGAAAAACCCTATGAGTTTTCAGGAAAAACCAGGTTTTATCGCTGCACTTTATGAAGCTCTTTATTCAGTGAGCCAACGAGCTAAAGTAAAAATAAACCCAGATTTAACAATTGACCGTTACAACACTTTATGACATCTTGAAATATAAGTAGGGGCAGATGAAAAGTAGCTGGGGAAGTAACAAAAAACGTCAGAACTAGACTCAATCTGGGCTATAGCCTTCAGAACTTGTAATCGTTCACCGTTTAGATGATGCGATCGCCTCCTCAAACAACTACACCTAACGCCTCCGCATGATGGCGGAGATGGTCATCTATGAAACTGGCAATAAAGTAGTAACTATGGTCGTACCCGGGCTGCATCCGCAACCGCAGGTCAATACCAGCCTGCTGACAAGCTGCCTCAAACCGTTCCGGTAATAACTGACCTTGGGCCAAAAACGAATCCGCATCCCCTTGGTCAATCAAAATCGGACGTTGCCAAGCTGAAGTCTTCACCAACTCACTCGCATCATAGGCAGCCCAAGTTTGACGATTCTCCCCCAAATAGCCGCGAAATGCTGTTTCCCCCCAAGGACAAGACATGGGGGCTGTAATGGGGGCGAAGGCGGAGACAGACTGATAACGAGAGGGATGGCGTAATGCACAGATGAGCGCCCCATGTCCCCCCATCGAATGACCGAAAATACTCTGACGAGTCGGATCCACTGGGAAATTCTCCTCAATCAGGGCGGGAAGTTCCTCGGTGACATAGCGGTACATCTGATAATGCTTATTCCAGGGCAATTCCGTCGCATCTACATAAAAGCTGGCTCCACTCCCGAAATCCGAGCGGTCCTCTTCTCCCGGGAGTCCCAGATTGCGGGGGCTGGTATCCGGGGCGACCAATAGCAAGCCATATTGGGCTGCCAGACGTTGTGCCCCCGCCTTGATCATAAAATTCTCTTCTGTACAAGTTAGTCCCGATAGCCAATACAGAATGGGAACTGGCTGCTGGGCCGCTTGGGGAGGAATATACACCGAGAACCGCATTGGAGCATCGCAGCATTCGGAGGAATGCTGATAAAACTGGATAGTTCCACCAAAGGAACGATTTTGCTGAGTTAGGGTAAGGGTCATGATTCGGGGAATGTGACAACGGTGCGAATGCCTTCCCCGGCGTGCATCAGGTCAAAAGCCTCGTTGATCCGATTGACGGGGATGATATGGGAGACTAGACTATCGATGTCGATTTTACCATCCATGTACCAATCGACGATTTTAGGGACATCCCTGCGACCTCTGGCTCCACCAAAAGCGCTTCCTCGCCAAACCCGCCCCGTGACGAGTTGGAAGGGACGGGTGCTAATTTCTTGGCCCGCCCCTGCAACGCCAATGATCACCGATTCGCCCCAGCCTTTATGACAGCATTCGAGGGCCTGACGCATCACGTTGACGTTGCCGATACATTCAAAGCTATAGTCGGCACCGCCATCGGTGAGGTCGATGATGGCTGCAACAACATCATCTACATCGTTGGGGTTGATGAAATGAGTCATGCCAAATTTTTCAGCGAGGTCCCGTTTGGCGGGGTTGAGGTCAATGCCAATAATTTGGTTGGCTCCCACTAAACGCGCTCCTTGGATGACGTTCAGTCCAATTCCCCCTAACCCAAAGACGACGACATTTGACCCCGGTTCGACTTTGGCGGTGTTGATGACTGCGCCGATGCCGGTTGTGACTCCACAACCGATTAGACAGACTTTATCTAACGGGGCGTCTTCCCGGATTTTGGCAACGGCGATTTCTGGCAGAACGGTGAAGTTAGCAAAGGTGGAGGTTCCCATGTAGTGATGGATTTTTTCGCCGTTGAGGGAGAAGCGACTGGTGCCATCTGGCATGACTCCTTTGCCTTGGGTGGCTCGGATTGCTTGACAGAGGTTGGTTTTATTGCTGAGACAGTATTTGCATTGACGACATTCTGGGGTATAGAGGGGAATGACGCGATCGCCTACTTTAAGACTTTTGACTTCCTCGCCGACTTCCACCACAACTCCCGCCCCTTCATGGCCCAGGATAGCCGGAAACAGTCCCTCCGGGTCGGCTCCCGATAGAGTATAGGCATCGGTATGACAAACGCCGGTCGCTTTGATTTCCACCATAACTTCTCCGGCTTTGGGACCATCAAGTTGTACGGTTTCTAAACTTAAAGGTTTATCGGCTTGCCAAGCAACGGCGGCTTGTACGTCCATAATTATCTCGTTTTTGTTTTTTTGTGAGAAGAAACAGTCCTGTTGATTGTAGCGAAGAATCTACCCTAAACTCGGAATTTTTTGGGAAAGTAGGGGTTGACAAATCCATCAAAAAATGAGTTCAGATTATCAAAAGTTGTTTTTATAGAGTAGCCCGCGCAGGCGGGCTTCGTCCGTGTAGCCACACCCTTTCCTTACGGAACTCTACGCGAACAGGGTTTGGGTTTTTGCAGATACCCCCAACCCCAGACCGCTGATGGTGCAAGTATTTTAGCAGGATACCAGTATAATAGCAGGATGCAGAATCAGGTCAACCGCGACAACTATGGGACAATATCGGCGAAAACCGCTCAGGTCTATGGGTTTTGCCCTGCTCGCGCTGCTGGTCGCTTGTGGCAGTTCTCCAGAAACCCAGCCGACTGACTCATCCTCTGCTACTGTGACGCTAACGGTTTCTGCTGCCTCAGATTTGAATGCTGTGTTTCCCGAAATTGCTCAACTTTGGGAAGAGGAAACGGGACATCAAGTGGTATTTAATCTCGGTTCAACGGGACAACTGGCTCAACAAATTGCCCAGGGTGCGCCGGTGGATTTATTTGCCGCTGCTAGTCAAAAATTTGTGGAAGATTTAGATAAAAAAGGGGTGGTTATTTCCGAGACAAAGGCACTTTATGGGGTGGGAAGAATTACCCTTTGGCATCGAGAAGACAGTGCTTTGAATCTGCAACAACTTCAGGATTTGACCCGGCCCGAGATTAAACGAGTTGCCATTGCCAATCCCGCTCATGCTCCCTACGGAGTAGCCGCCAAAGAAGCTTTACAATCCGTGGGAATTTGGGATGAAATTCAGCCGAAGTTGGTACTGGGGGAAAATGTTAGACAAGCCCAACAGTATGCAGAAAGCGGGAATGTGGATGTGGCGATCGCCGCTTTATCAATTAGCCTGAATCGTCCGGGTCAGTGGTTGTTAATTCCAGAAGAGTTACATCAGCCGCTTGTGCAGATGTTAGTCATTCCCAAAACTGCTCCTCATCCAGAGATTGCCCAGGAGTTTGCAGACTTTATTAATGGTCCTCAAGGTAGAGTTTTGATGAAAAATTATGGATTTAGGCTACCGGGTGAGGACTGAATTAAATGATTTGGCAGCCTTTAATTTTGTCGTTGCAGGTGACAGGAATTGCTAGTTTGTTGATTTTGATTTTGGGTTTGGGACTGGGTATTCTGTTAGCCCGAACCCGCTTTCCGGGACAACTGCTGGTTTCGACGGTGTTAAATTTACCCTTGGTTCTGCCTCCGAGTGTGGTGGGTTATGGGTTATTGCTGGCATTAGGAAGAGGTAGTCCGATTCAGGAAGTTTTGGGAATTCAGTTATTATTTACTTGGCAAGCTGCCGCGATCGCCTCGACGGTGGTAGCACTCCCGTTAATGGTGGAATCCACAAGGGTGGCGATCGCTACTGTCAATCCTGAACTAGAAGACGCCGCCCGCACTTTAGGCGCATCAGAACTAGAAGTCTTATGGCTGATTAGTTTACCCTTAGCTTATCGGGGAGTATTGGCTGGATTGGGGTTAAGTATCGCCCGAGGGTTAGGGGAATTTGGGGCGACTCTGATGGTGGCAGGCAGTATTCCCGGGCGCACCCAAACCTTACCGTTGGCGATTTATGATGCGGTACAGATGCAGGATTATCAACGCGCCAATCAAATGGTGCTGATGATGACTGTTATCGCCTTTACCTTGTTGTGGGGGGTGAGACTGTTGGAAAAGGCTCAGGAACATCAATGAAACAAGATCACCTTCCCGCTAATGTGATTGAATGAAGGGTATTTACAAAAAAACCGGGAAACCCAACTTGGTTTCCGGTTTATGATAGGCTGTCCGAATCGACGTTCTGGACAGGTTAGGGACTCACTTTGACATTTTGCTGCTCAACGACATAATCCAGAAGCCCTTCACAGGCATCGGTGAGCAGATCGATGACATTTTTAAAGCCATCGGGACCGCCATAATAGGGGTCGGGCACTTCTTTTTCGGGGCGATCGCGACAGAAATCACACATCATGCGGACTTTTTGGCGATATTCACCCTGGGGGTCAAGGGAGATAATATCGGCGTAGTTTTCCCGATCCATTGCTAAAATCAGGTCGAATTTCTGAAAATCGGCAGCATGAAAGCGGCGTGCTTCGCCAATAAATGAGAGTCCCTGTTGTTTGGCTGCGGCAACCATGCGGCGATCGGGGGGACTCCCCACATGATAAGCCGAAGTCCCGGCAGAGTCACAGATAATTTGACCCTGAAGATTTCTGCCTGCGATTTGGTGGTTCATAATATTTTCTGCGGCGGGTGAGCGGCAGATATTCCCGAGGCAGACAAATAAGAGTTTATAGGGCATGGGTGAGTTATTGGCAGTTCGAGACTGAGGATAATAAATGGAACAGGCGATCGCCTTCTATTTTACCGGGATTTTAAACTGAATCATACGGAATACGGTACTGATAAGTCTATAAAAACGAGCCGGGTCAAGCGGTATTTGTAGGGGCGCAATGCTTGCGCCCTCCGGAGGGCGCAAGCATTGCGCCCCTACAATCCGTTTTTATAGACCTTTAAATACCGGATTCCGTATCACTCCCATTCAAACCGGAATCAAAGCCTAAAACAAAATTAGCTGGCTTACTTGACACAGTAGAAAGCCAGCTAGATCTTGATGAAAAGTAGTTGATATGGATTAGACTCGATACAAAGACGACTGCCTGAGCTATAGCAGTTACAGACCGGGCAGATTGAGCCCACCTGTTAATTCTTCCATCCGTTCGCGCATGGTTGCGGTGGATTTATTATATGCATCTGTCATCGCAACGGCAACCAGTTCGGAAACCACTTCGGCTCCTTCCCCCAGAGCATCGGGGGAAATTTCGACCCGACGGGGTTCTTGGTTGCCGCTTAAAATCACTTTAACCAAACCACCACCGGCTTCTCCGATGACTTCGAGTTCATCTAATTCTTCTTGAAGCTTTTTAGCACCTTCTTGTACTTGTTGAGCTTTTTTGAAGGCTTCAGTCAGCTCTTTCATTTTGCCGAGACCGAAGCCAAATCCTCCCTGTCCTTTTCCTGCCATAACGGGTTAACTCTGTATGGGTTCAAATCGATGTTGGCATGATTGAGCGGCGCGATCGCTGCTGTGGATTCTTGGTTCCTCAAGGGGACTGACCCTAAAATCGTCTCCTATTTTAGGAAACTTTTAGGAGACAAGTGCCGCTTTCTCCAAGCGTTTTGCCCTCGATGTAAGAGCCAGTTCCGGTGTGCCTCACCGTACTGTTGAGTGCTGAAGCTCTGGCGCTTTAACGTCAGAATCAGACCCTCATGGGCATTACCCTTAGCAATACTACCACGCGATAATTGCAGTATGCCATTGACCGAGCCCAGGGGATCACCGGGTTGGACGGGTAACAATCAGGTGCGATCGCCTCTCAATCCGTGAGGTTACAGGGCTTGAAACTCGCCAATCGTGCGAACTTCTGGTTCTAAAAGGACAGCCCAATGTTCCTCGACTCGCGATTGAACATATCGAATCAACTGGAAAATATCGCTGGCTTTTGCGCCGCCACAATTGACAATAAAGTTAGCGTGACGTTCGGCCACCTGAGCACTGCCAATCTGATATCCTTTAAGTCCGGCTTGCTCAATTAACCATCCCGCCCCTGGGGAGCCGTCAGGATTGCGGAAGACACTGCCACAACTGGGCAGATGATAGGGTTGGGTGGATTTACGATGTTCGAGTTGTTCCGAGGTAGTGGCTTGGACGCGAGCAGGGTCCGCTCCCGGCTTGAGTTGAAAAGTGGCCTCGGTGACTAGGCGATCGCCCCCTTGGAGGACCGAGGTGCGATAGCTATATCCCAACTCTTCCGGGGTCAGGGTGGAGATGCTTCCCTGACGGGACACCACCTGAGTATTCACCAAGATTTCCGAGGCACAACTGCCATGAGCACCGGCATTCATCACAACGGCTCCCCCGACAGTGCCGGGAATTCCTACAGCCCATTCCAGTCCTTCCCATCCCAATTGAGCCGCTTGCCAAGCTAAACGAGGCAGGGACTGACCTGCGGCAACGGTGACTTGCCCGGTTTCGGGATTAAAGCGGCTATAGCGCAGATGGCGCGTAGAAATCGCCAACCCGGGAATGCCGCGATCGCTCACTAAGAGGTTAGAACCCGCACCCAAGAAGGTCACGGGCAATCCTTCAGCCCTGGCCCATTCTAAACAGGCTTGGACCTCTTCTATTTGTTTCGGTGCAACGTACCATTCAGCAGGACCCCCAACACGAAAAGAGGTAAATGTTGATAAGGAAACATTGGACTTAATCTGACAAGCAGTTCCGGCTAAATAAATAGATTGGGATCGCTCGCGATCCCCATTAACTGGCGTCAGATGTGGATTCTTGGCAGGTTGCTTGACCACGGAGGGGCTGAGGATGCGTATATCGGAGGAAAGAGTCATGATAATCCAGGTGCTTAAATCCCTATAGACCACTGTTTGTGAACGTAAATCATCCAGGGTATTTCGAGGAGCGATCGCCCGGAGTTCCCTAGACAATTACTGGCGCTTAAGCTCGATGGCGTGCTTCTGCCAGAGCCGTTTGCTCGACCTGTTGATGAAATGCCATGACTTCCGGAATGATCTGATTCAAATTACCAGCCCCCAGAAATATGGCGAGGTCACCCGGGAGCAAAGCTTTGCCAAGAAACTCGCTCACGTCAGACATAGAAGGACTGTAATGCACCCGAGGATGATGAGCGGCGATCTCGTCGGCGACTTGTTGTCCGCTCAGTTGAAATTCATTGGCTTCCCCGGCACTATAAATATCCGTCACCACCACTAAATCAGCATCACTAAAGGATTCAGCAAACTCGGCTAAAAAGGCCCGAGTGCGACTGTACCGATGGGGTTGAAATACGGCGACAACGCGACTGGCACGAGAACGCAATCCTTGGGTTTGCAGACTGGCGGCATGGAGGGTGGCCCGAATTTCACTGGGGTGATGGGCATAGTCATCGACAAATTGGATGTCATTGTATTTGCCTCGGGTCTCAAACCTGCGGCAAGCGCCCTCAAATGTAGCAATTTCCCGGGCAATGGTGGCGAAGTCTAAACCGACCAAGCGTCCAACGGCAACAACGGCTAGAGCGTTACTCAGGTTATGGGCACCGAGTAAGGAAATGGACAGTTGACCGAGAATTTGACCTCGTTCCCAAACCCGGGCGGTGGTGCCGTCGGCTCTATAGGCGATGCAGTCTACGGTGTAGTCGGCACCGGCATCGAGGTTGAGGCTGTAGGAGATGCTCGGTTGAAGGCGATCGCGCACGGTTGGGCAATCAATACATCCCACTAAATCGGTGCAGCGCTCTTTAAAGGTGTCAAAAATCTCGATGACTTGATCCAAGCTCTGATAATGGTCCGGATGGTCCAGTTCGATATTGGTTACCACCCCAATTTTGGCCGAGAGTTTGGCAAGGGACCCATCGGATTCGTCCGCTTCTGCCACTAGATAGGGTCCTTCTCCCAGCCTTGCGTTGCCTTCCCAGGCTTTGACTTCTCCCCCCACCACAATTGTGGGGTCCAAACCGGCCTTTAACAGGACATAAGCCAGCATTGAACTGGTTGTGGTCTTCCCGTGGGTTCCGGCTACGGCAATGCTTTGATATTCGGATATTAAAGCAGCCAGTAAGTCAGAGCGGTGAAAGATGGGACAACCCAAGTCTAAGGCGGCTTGATATTCGCTATTGGCTCCATCGATCGCCGTTGAGCAAATCACTTGCGGCAAATTAACTGGGGAGGGAATGCCGTTGGCGGCTAATCTGACCGGTTTCGGTGCGATCGCCGGTAAACCGCCAGACCCCTCCTCGTTTGCTGAACTCAAAACTGCCGCTTCATCGGTTGAGGCGCTGGTTTGTCGGTAAAAATCCAGGTTGCTGGCATCTTGACGCCAAAAAATTTGCGCTCCATTTTCTTGTAAGCGCTGAGTGATATGGCTCGACCGAATGTCGGATCCAAATACCGGGACCTGCCGCTTTGCTAAAATGTAGGCAAGCGCTGACATTCCGATTCCACCGATGCCGATGAAATGAAAGGGTTTGCCACTTAGATCGATAGAATTGTGCATTGTAAGCTCCTTACACACCACACCACGCCAATAACACGCGATATCATATCAAGAATTGTTTTTGTACGATACAGTCATAACAGAAATTGAGCGCTCTCCCTGAAGAAGCATTTTTCGATTCTAGTGTCGAATACACCCGATCCGTAGTCTTTTCCCGAGATTTTTCTAGGGTTAAACGTTTTGGGTGTGTTTACCATAACCGATGGTCAAGAAAAACGGAAAATAACTCATGAATCCACCAAGTGAGTGAAAAATCTCACCTAAGTTAGGTAAAAGTACGCTCCTGAAACGTAGCAGAACAAAGGGGAAAGCAGTCTTCCGATCGCACAAGTGCCTCCATCGGTTGCTAGGGTATTTCCGGAAAAAATACCATTAAAAAGCACGCAGAGAAAATCATAGCGGGTTATGATTGCCAGGATTGGTCACCTTCGGACCCTCCAATCCAACTAAAAATGACCGCTCTGTTTGAATAGCCACTGTCAAACAAAGTTTACGGGAAAGAATGCAACCTCAGCGGATCAAAAAAAGAGCGATTTTGGGCGGAACCTTTGACCCGATTCATTGGGGGCATTTGGGAATCGCTTATGGTGCTTTAGCTCAAGCGGGATTAAACCAGATTATATGGGTTACCGATCGCCACAAGCGCGATCCCCGTCAGCAAACGCGGATAGAGTTTGAGCATCGCCAAGCAATGGTGCAGTTGGCGATCGCCCCAGAACCAGCGTTTTGTCTAGGTCCGCCCCCCCCAGAGGACCCCAAAGCCGGGTATGCGATCGTCACCGGACAAACCCTCCAACAGCACTATCCAAATAGCCAGTGGTATTGGATTATTGGGGCCGATGCCTTTTCTACCCTGCCGAAATGGTATCGTGCTGCGGAACTGGTTGAGACTTTTGAATGGTTGGTTGCACCGCGCTCGGCATCCCCACCCCCAGACAATTACCCCAAAGAAACTCCCTTGTTCATAGAAATCTCCCCCCTAAACCTTCAGGAAGGACAACCTAAATTAAACCCCACCGTAGGTACAAATCCCTCGAACCTCCCAGAGAACACTGCACTGATCAAAACTCAGAAGATTTGCCAACAAGTTGCGATCGCCTTCAAAACCCGACAGATTCACCTGCGCTGCCAAATCCTCCCAACCCACCCCCTGCCCATCGCTTCCACCTTACTCCGTCGCCATTGGAACGACTCTCCCACCATCCGCACCTGGGTTCCCGAACCCGTCCAAATTTATATCCAAACTCACCACCTTTATCAGAACCCACAGCACCCGCTACCACCGCACTCTAGCTCGATCCCCAGACTTTAAAAAATCTGATCGAAATTTACACCTGTTGCGATATGATTGGGTTCATTACGTTAGGCAGTTTTACATTAAAGAAAGGGGCAAGACGCAGTGATTAGAGTAGCGATTAACGGTTTTGGACGTATCGGACGCAACTTCCTGCGCTGCTGGTTAACCAGATCCAACAGCCAACTCGAACTGGTCGGTGTGAACGACACATCCGACCCAAGCACCAACGCCCATCTACTCAAATATGACTCCATGTTGGGAACGTTGGATGCTGACATTAGTGCCGATGAAAACTCCATTACTGTCAACGGCAAGACCATTAAATGTGTCTCCGATCGCAATCCCTTAAACTTGCCCTGGGCTGCTTGGGGAGTTGATTTGGTTATTGAATCCACCGGGGTCTTCGTAACCGAAGAAGGTGCCTCAAAGCATATTCAAGCAGGTGCAAAAAAGGTGTTGATTACTGCTCCTGGAAAAGGCAGCAAAGTTGGCACTTTTGTCATGGGAGTTAACCATGATAAGTACGACCCCAACGAGTACGACATCATCAGTAATGCCAGTTGTACAACGAACTGTTTGGCTCCGATCGTTAAGGTCATCAACGACAACTTTGGCATCATCAAAGGCATGATGACCACAACCCACAGCTACACTGGCGACCAACGGTTGCTGGATGCCAGCCACCGCGATGTGCGTCGGGCTCGTGCTGCTGCACTCAATATCGTCCCGACTTCCACTGGTGCAGCTAAAGCCGTGGCTTTAGTCATTCCAGAGATGTCCGGTAAGTTGAACGGCATCGCCATGCGTGTGCCAACACCGAACGTTTCGGTCGTAGATTTTGTGGCTCAAGTTGAGAAAAATACCTTTGCCGAACAAGTCAATGAAGTCTTAGAAGCAGCCGCTAAAGGTCCGATGAAAGGCATTTTGGAATACAGTGATGAACCTTTAGTTTCCTCTGACTATAAAGGTCATGATGCATCGTCTATTGTCGATGCCAGCTTGACGATGGTCATGGATGGAAACATGGTGAAAATCATCGGCTGGTACGATAATGAGTGGGGTTACTCTCAGCGTGTGGTTGACTTGGCCGAACTCGTCGCTCAAAAATGGTAAGCATAAAACTAAGCAGGCAATGAGTTTTGATTTCGGACGGATTCGTTCACTATTCAAAACTCGTCACCTTCAGCTTAAAAATGCTGAAAACTCAAACTTTGAGTGATCACTTCGTCAGCATAAGCACCAGTGGAGTCAGTTAGACAAACCCTGGTGCTTTTTGTTAAGCTCCCCACAATTACCGCTCCATTTCCAACTCGTTCTACGAACTCCCGCGCTACTAAAGGGGGTAAGCACAGCACGAGTTCAAAATCTTCTCCCCCATATAAAGCCCACTCCACTGCCCGTTCTTCCCCCACTCTCTGCTTTAAAGGGGCTGGCACGGGAATCAAACCCCGCTCTAGGGTCGCGCCGACCCCACTGGCTCGGGTAATCTGGACGATCGCATCGGCTAACCCATCGGAACTATCCATTCCCGCTATTTCTCCCCCCTCCCCCATCACCTCCCACAGGATCGGTAACACATCCAGGCGCGGATTCGGACGCTGATGGGCGGTAATTAATTCGCGAATCTCTTCTTCTAACCAATCTTGTCCCGTTTCCGGATGCAGCAATAATTCTAATCCCGCACGGGAGGCTCCATGCACCCCGGTAACGACGATCGCATCCCCGGGTTTCCCATTCTGCCGTCGAATCGTCCGGTCCGTGGGTACCCAACCGAAAGCGGTAATCGAAATGACATTCACCGGAGACTGACAAACATCTCCACCGGCGATCGCAGTCTGATAAGCATCCAGACAACTCACCATCCCGGTATAAACCCCCTCCACCCAAGACACAGGAGTATCCCCCAGCAATCCTAAACTGACGGTGATGGCTAACGGAGTAGCACCCATTGCGGCTAAATCCGATAAATTTGCCGCTGCCGCCCTCCATCCCACATCTTCCGCCGAGGTGGTGCGATCGCTAAAATGCACCCCATCCACCAACATATCCGTCGTCACCACCAACGACCGATTCGGTTCCGCTGTCATGGCGATCGCTGCTGCATCATCCCCCACCCACTCCGGTGGACAAAATCGATGCAATCGTTTTAACAGTCCCTGTTCCCCCAACTCTCGAACCGAAAGGGAATTCTCTGGCTCCTTCTTCACCCTGTTTATAACCTCCCCAAAAATAGTAAAGTCTAGTGGATGCTTCCACTAGACTTCTGCTTTCAAACTGCGGCAAATCGGCAGTTTCTCTCCACCCTAAACCCTTAACTTGCTTGGGCGGGAACGAAATTTTCCATCCCTTGGACCACTTTCATCGAAAGAATCTGATCCCCCTGTTTGAGCTTTTCTAAAATTTCCTTCCCTTCGACCACATAGCCAAAGACCGAATACCGACCATCCAGCAAATTGAGACCCGCAGGGGTTAACTCCGGTTCAAATAGGAAGAAGAAAAACTGGGAAGAACCGCCATCGGGGTCATCTTCCGGGCGGGCCATTGCGACGGTCCCAAAAGCGGAGAAGGGGAGGACTGGCTGTTCTCGGAATCGTCCCGCCTCTTCCAAGGTAATTCCATAGGTGGGCTGTTTATCCCCACGGACGAAGATTTCCAGGGGAATATTACGATATTCTCCCGTATCGGGGTCAATAAAGCCTTGGTTGGGTCCTACCGGATCCCCGGTTTGGAGGACATAGAAATCTTCTGAACGAATAAATTCTAGGCCATCGTAAAATCCGCGCTGAACGAGGTCTACAAAGTTGCCGGAGGTCACCGGGGCGCTATATCCGTCTAGGACCACGGTGAGATTGCCTTTGTTGGTTTCGACAGCGACGGTGGCGCGGCCCAGAAGTTGAGGCAGATGGCTGTATTCTGCGGGGACTTGATAAGGGAATTCGGCGACCATCATTTCTTCGAGTTGGCCGACTAAATCCAGGAGGCGATCGCGCCCATCCTGGGTAGCGGGTTTATCCTGAACCTCGACGGATGATCGCAAGGTGCCAATTTCCTCTTTAATTTGGGCGAGGATAGCACTCGCATTCGCTTGTTGCGATTCGGGAATATCCTTCAAGATATCCGCCTCGCGATTGGTAAAAATTCCGGCAGCTTTGGTGATATCACTGGTTATGGGACTCCAGCGTTTGCCCCGCAGTTGCTGGGAGATATCTTCTAAACTACTTTGGGCCTCGCGAATTGCTGAATTTTCAATGGGTAAGGCATATCGTAAGAGGGCTTTACCATCGGTGATGGCATTTCCTTGGGGGAGTACGCTGGTGCGGTTGGGGGTGGAACTGTCGCCGCCATCCCACCAAGCGGAGCTTAATCCCAGGGAGAGACTGGTCATTAGCACGACCATTAAAGCGGCTTTGAGGCCGCGTTGCCATAAATTTGTAATTTTTTGACTTGAAGCCAGCATCAATATATCTCTG
This sequence comes from Laspinema palackyanum D2c, assembly GCF_025370875.1. NCBI lineage: Bacteria > Bacillati > Cyanobacteriota > Cyanophyceae > Oscillatoriales > Laspinemataceae > Laspinema > Laspinema palackyanum. The sequence goes on along the minus strand of NZ_JAMXFD010000008.1, from coordinate 201,761 downwards.
AATCCTTTTTAATCGGCATGGATCAATCTTCCCATACTGGGGGAAGTTGCACAGGGGCATCTCGGGGAATTTCTGGGTCCGGATGGGAGGGGATCGGAAAGTGGGAATTTGATCCAATACCATTGAAGGGGAGAATTCGCGGTAAAATAAAATCCCGATTATTCTCCACGAATAAAGATTCATGATTTCCAGTAACGACTTTCGCACCGGCGTCACAATTGAATTAGATGGGGTTGTGTGGCGGGTGGTTGAATTCCTCCATGTCAAACCCGGTAAAGGCTCGGCCTTTGTTCGCACGAAATTAAAGAATGTCCAGAATGGCAGTGTGATTGAGCGCACGTTTCGTGCGGCAGAGAGCGTGCCACAAGCGACGTTAGAAAAAAATACGATGCAGTACACCTATAGAGAAGGTGAACAGTTAGTGTTTATGGATATGGGAAGCTATGAAGAGACCCGTTTGAGTGAACAGCAAATTGGCGATCGCGTCAAGTATCTCAAGGAAGGGATGGAAGTAAACGTCGTCCGTTGGGGCGAACAAGTGCTGGAAGTTGAACTGCCCAACTCGGTCGTTTTGGAAGTGACACAAACCGATCCGGGCATCAAAGGGGATACCGCAACGGGTGGAACTAAACCCGCGACGGTGGAAACTGGGGCTGAGGTGATGGTTCCCTTGTTCATAACGATCGGTGAACGGATTAAAATCGATACCCGCAACGATTCCTATCTGGGCCGAGAATCATAGAGTTTCGCGCTTACCGACTAGCGGTCAGTCCTCGTGCGTCTTTGCACTCCGGAGAGTGGTGTTTATTCCCTCTCCTGGGCTGCCTTGGAGGGCGATCGCGGTGGGTTTATCCCGGGGAAACCGAGGCGATCGCCCTCCCTTGGGCTCGATGGGGAAAAACTAGAGAAGAATAACGTTGATTTTACGGGGTCAAAGAAACTGTGCAACTGGATTTAAGCCAACTGAGTGAGCTGCTTGGGGCTTTCAATGGAACGGATATTTCTGAGCTGATTTTAAAAAGTGGCGATTTTGAGCTGACCCTACGCAAGGATAGGTTAATTGCCGAGCGGGTGGGGATCCCGGTTGATCCGGGGTTGATCCTGGCGACTGAGGGAACTGGGGCGATCGCCCCTTCAAGTCCCCCGGTTAAGCCTGCTATTCCGACAGCCCCTACCTCGTCGGGGACCCCTGGGCCGACGGAGGGGAATGCTCCTGGAGGTCCCAGTGTCGCTGCTCCGGCTCCAGTGACGAACGATCGCAAGTTTTTGGAGGTCATTTCCCCAATGGTGGGGACCTTCTATCGCTCTCCCTCTCCTGATGAACCGCCATTTGTCGCCGTGGGCGATCGCATCAAACTCGGCCAAACCGTCTGCATCATTGAGGCGATGAAGTTGATGAATGAAATCGAGGCTGAGGTTTCCGGACAAGTGGTGGAAATTTTGGTCGAAAATGGCACTCCGGTAGAATACGGTCAGCCTTTAATGCGGATTAGCCCCGAGTAATGTTTTCCCGCCTCCATGAGTGAGTCGATTGCCTTGCTCTCAAGACAATCGACTCTTGAGTTCACTCCCTTTAATTACTTAATTGTCATAAATCGGTTTACTGTTACAATAGGACCATATAAATATGGGTAATTCTTTAGGACCAGCCATGAAACGAGCGCAACCCTTACCCCCAGAGGTATTGCAACAAGTGGCGGAATATTTCAGTATTTTGAGTGAGCCCATGCGCTTGAAGCTCTTAAACTTACTCAGAAATGGTGAAAAATGTGTACAAGAGTTAGTGGATGCCACCTCCACCAGTCAGGCGAATGTCTCTAAACATCTGAAAGTTATGCTGCAAGCGGGAATCCTCAGTCGTCGCACGGAAGGCACTTCGGCTTATTATCGTGTGGAAGATCCGCTGATTTTCGAGCTGTGTAATCTCGTGTGCGATCGCCTTGCCGAGCGGATTGAAGAACAAGCGCGTCAATTCCGCTCTTTGAGCTTGCATGGAAAACGATAAGCAAAAACCCACACCCTTCAGGTTGTGGGTTTTTGCTTTGAAAACTGGAATCCGGATGAAACCTACATTCCGCAGGTAAAATAGCACAGGGCGAATACTTTTAAAAGTATGACAGGTATAGCATCTTCCGTTAGAGGACCAGATATTAACCACTTGGGCATAGTAGCAGGCATCCTACATCGGGTTGGACTGGTAGAAATCATCAATCAGGTGCTAGGGAGCCACCCCCTAGAACTCGTGAGTGCCGGAATCATAATCAAAGCCATGATTATCAACGGGTTAGGCTTGGTGAGCGCTCCGTTGTACCTATTTGAGAAGTTCTTCGAGGGAAAAGCGACAGAACACCTCTTGTACGAAGAGATCACTCCAGAGCATCTCAATGATGACCGACTTGGGAGAGTTCTCGACGTCCTCTATAAAGCGGGACTGACTCAACTGTTTGTTTAAATTGCCCTAGCTGCTGCGGAAAAAGAAGGAGTTAACGCAGAAATCTTACACAACGTCAGCACTAGCACAGGCCAAAAAGTCGATTAATAACCAATTGGGTAACCCCACCGCCACTCCAACTTTAAGATGGGTTTTCCAATGCTTTTAATCGATTCATCTCCTGACCCTTAATGGATGTCAACAAATTACCGATTTAACCGAGGAACGGCAATGGATACTTCAGGTTGTGGGAGCCTCCTGCCGGAAATATTATTTACTTCTTTAACTTAACCTACGGAATGTTGGTTTAAGATTTTTATCATTTGACCGGAAAAATCAACAGTCTAGCTGATCGCTAAATTAATGCGCAAACCTATGAAATTAAAATATGGCTCCTCTATTGGGCAGTGACAAAAATGATACCTTGACAGGAACCCCAGAAATTGACTCTATTTTGGGGTTTTCTGGAGATGACATCCTCGAAGGTTTTGACGGGGACGATCGCCTGAATGGAAATCAGGGAAACGATACAGTTTTTGGCGGAAATGGCAATGATATTGTGCGCGGAGGCAAAGACGGCGATCGCCTCTTTGGAACCCTGGGAGACGATACCTGTTTCGGCGATCTGGGTAATGATACGTTGTTCGGAGGAGATGGCAACGATTTTCTGATTGGAGATCAAGGACCTGAAGCCAATTTTGGGGGTGATGGCAGTGATTTCCTAGGGGGCGAACTGGGTAATGACACCCTGTTAGGACTGGCGGGTGAAGATAGTTTGGATGGGGGTGAAGGTGCAGATGAACTAAATGGCAACCGAGGAAATGATACGGTAATCGGTGGTGCTGGAAATGATATCCTACGCGGGGGTAAAGACAATGACTTAGTGATGGGAGGATTAGGCGACGATCGCCTTTATGGGGATATTGGGATCGATACGTTAACCGGCGCTGAAGGCAATGATACCTTTTTCCTAAGAAAAAATCTGGGTGGGACAGCGATCGCCTCTGCCGATGTGATTACAGATTTTACCGATGGTATCGATAAAATTGCTCTCATTGAAGGTCTAACATTTACTGACCTTGAATTGATTCAAGGAACGGAAAATAATAGTTCAGATGTCCTGCTTCGAGATAAATCCAATGGGCAGTTTTTAGCCGTATTGCAGTCTGTTGACCTCGGCACTCTGGATGCAGAAGATTTTATCAATTTGGCAACCCTAAATTTTAGCGACAGCAATTTTAGCGTTAATGAGGATGGCACGACTGAAGCGGCAGTGACAGTAACCCGCAATGGTGGGGAGGGAACCGTAGGGGTGACGATTTCCGCGTCTAGTAATGAGGCGATCGCCCTAGAGGATTACGACAATACGCCTGTCTTAATTAATTTTGCACCGGGAGAAACCCAGAAAACGGTGACAATTCCCATTGTTAACGATCCGCAATTAGAATCGACTGAAAGCCTTTATTTAACGTTACTTAATCCCACGGGCGAAGCAGTCATCGGAATTCAAAATACAGCCGTTCTAGACATTATTGATGACGATACCCAGTTACCGAAATTGACCTTTCGGAACCCTAACCCCACCCCAGGGGATAATTTTGGTGCAGAACTGGTCCCATTGGGTCAGAACCTTTTCATTGGCGCACCGGGCAAGAATAGCCCGAATGCTGTTCCTGGGGTGGTTTATTGGTTTGATGGAACCACAGGAGAACTGTTACAAACCTTCAACAGTCCGACTTCTAGCGTGGGGGATCGCTTCGGAATCTCGATTGCAGCCCAGGGTAACCTTGTACTCATTGGGGCCCCCAGGGATGCAACGGGTGGTCTAGGTTCAGGAATTGCTTACCTGTTTGACGTGGATACAGGAGCAGTGGTGCAAACCCTGCGATCGCCATCTCCGAATCCTGGGGATTCCTTTGGGTTCTCTGTGGCGTTTATAGGCAATAATCTATTGATTGGTGACGGTGGGGTTGCCAGTGGTAATCAATCCGGAAGTGGTGCCGCGTATCTATTCGATCCCAGTGGTAATCTCCTCCAAACTTTCTTAAATCCAGAGCCTTATAGTTTAGATGGATTTGGTCAGGAAGTGGCAGCACTGGGTAATAATGCTTTAATTGCTGCACCGTTTGATGATGGGAATGGCTTTAATTCCGGTCGGGTCTATCTCTTGGATCCGGCAACGGGAGCATTGCTCCAAACCTTTAACAGTCCGGCTCCCAATCAGAGTGATGCCTTTGGTGTCTCTTTAGCACCAGTGGGTAACAGGATTTTAGTAGGTGCGGAGGGAGCTGATTTGTTTTCGGGAGCAGCCTATTTAATCGATGGCAGTACCGGGGAGATGCTCCTGAGCTTTTCTAACCCCTCATCAGAAAGCTACGAGGGGTTTGGGACTTCCGTAGCGGCGATCGCAGATAATTTCCTGATTGGCGCTCCTGGAGTTAATCCAAGTACCACGAACGAGGGATCCGCCTATCTGTTTGATGGCACTACTGGGGAACTGGTCACCACGTTCAGAAATCCTTTTCCAGAGCGAACCGAAGGGTTTGGCGCTGCAGTGACTGGGATCGGTGACAGCATGGCGATCGCCGCTCCAGGTTGGATCTTTGGCTCTGACCCTGGAGAGGTCTATTTGTTTTAAACTCCCATTCCGCAGCTCTATCTTTATTCTCAATATATTTTTAGGTTTTTGAAGCCTGAAGTTTTGACTCCATAAGCGTTAGGGCGTTAAAACCCTTAATCCGTTAGAGCGCGATCTAACCTGGGGAATGTAGGTTTTATCCCCTACAAATTGACCCCCCAAGCCCCTGTGAATTGAGGAGACTTGGGGGGTCCATGCTGTTGACAAGGACAATAAATTACAGCGGAAACTCGGACTCAAAAATAGTGCGGGTAATCGGCAGAGGAATATCTAACCCTTCACCCCCCAAGACTTCCAACGGTTCCCCGTCTACGGAAATCCAGACCGAGGCATTCGGATCCAAGGTGGTCGCCGTATAAACTACCTGCCCTAATCTAGCCGTCATCGAGCTACTGCCACCCCCGGAGGTAAATTCAGGGGAGAGGTTAACATAGATGCCATTCTCCTTGACCTCTACATTCAGCACTTGGGTACCCGGGGGAATTGCGCTAAAGCCAGCGCCATTGGGCGGTTGAGTGACCAAGCGATCAAAGGCAGCTTTTAACACCGCCTCGGGTTCTTCCGTTGCCTGCACGGAGACCGGGACAGAGGCCAATTCAAATTGGGTCCCGTTATCTTGGACCACATAAATTTGCACCGATTGCTCGATGGGATTGAGCGCTGTGGGAGGAGTTAAATTCGGATCCTGGGTGACTGGGATATTTACCCCGGGGTCCCTGGGTTGGGTGGGAACGGGATTCATGCCATTGAGAGTGAGATCCTTTTGAGAATTCACGGCCCACCAAGCGGTTCCACCTCCTGCGGCGACAACGACAGCACAGAGGGTGGCAATAACACCCAGGGGAATGCGGCGAGTTTGTCCATTTTGCATATCAAAAGTTCTCCTCAACGGTTAAACAATATTCACTAATAAGAAAGGCGGATTTTGGGGTTTTGAACTGAGCGGATGTTTCAGTCCTCTGAGGGTTCCCTTGGTATCCAGTACGGGGGATCACCTGTTCTCATCCCTGAATTCTTCCCAGCCCTGAGCCGCTCATCGGGTTAATTGGCGATCGCCAATGCCTTAAGAACAAATAGCTACATCTTTATTAAAAAATTAAAGATGGCGGTAGACCTTGGCAAGAAACTACAAGGGAATCGGCTAAATTTCCCGAAAACTTACTCGCGAGTCAAGACCGACAACGCATCGGGCTGATCGATGCGAATAAAGGCGGCAACTTCTAGGAGATCGGGACTCAGTTCAAATTTTAAAAACCGGGCAAATAATCCTCGGTCTTCATATTTTCTGAGGTCTAGGGCGCGATCGAGGATTCGGGAGAAAATTGTAATCAACTGAGGAGGGGCCTCTTCATTGTTAATCCAGATGGTCGGGTTGATGGCTTGGATTCTTGCCCCATTAATTGAGGCTAATCCGGTCTCTACAACGATTTGCACGGATTCATTATCCCGGCGATCGGCAATTTCTAACTGGAAGCGCACTCGATTATTGGCTAAAAATTCCACCTCGGGGTTGACAATTTGAAAGCGTTGGGGGTCCCTTTGGGCCTCCGGGTCATTGGTGCGGGTGATCCCGATGCCGAGTTCTCGCAGGGGTTCAGCGGCAGCGGGCGATCGCAAGGCGCGGTTGAGGTCGGCCTCGGTGATGACTACGCGCATCGCCCCTTGTAAGGGTTCCCGGAGAAAGCGCGGGATTGAGCGGCGGTCTTCTTGGTTGAGACGGTTAATATCGACGGCGATCGGGTCGCTTTCGATTTCCACCGTATCGATGCGAAGCTCCGGCGTGACGTACAATCCCCGCCCCGCAAAGCGTAACCGTTGGATATTGCCCCTAAGTAGCGAGTAGTTTGGGGCATTATCCAGTCGGACTTCCAACTGTTCGGCATCATGGAGGGCCTCGCGAATATCTCTCTCGGCGATATTATCAAAGGTCACCCCAACGGGGGACACTAAGGTGAGAATTCCGGTTAAAACGAGGGTCAATAATTCCATAATTTGTTGTTAACGAATTAGGCTAAGTCCGGGGGGAAACTCGTCAGGAGGGATCAGTCTGGCCGGTCACCCCTGACGAGCTTGGGACCGATCGCTGTTAACCTAATGGGTAAAAGAGGATTTTTGTCAAGGGGTAAGCCAGAAATACTCTCTCTAGTTTGGGCCCGGGGTGCCTAAGATGGATTGAGCAAAGGCCCGCACTTTTTCATCGGGGTCGGATTGGGCCCGATCGCGGATTAAGGGGAGAGTTTCTGGGTGATCCCCATAATACTGGACGATGGCTTCTAGGGCCGTAAGTCGAGGATTGAGCGCACCATCTTGTAACGGCACAAACGGATCATTGACGGCGCGATCGCACAAAACGGCAAATACAGCAGCATCATCCCATCCCCCCTTAACGAGCTGTTGCAGGGCCGAGAGTCTCACAAACGAATCCTCATCGGTACAAGCCCGGGCTTTGACAATCTCCAACGTTTCCGGGTTTTGGGGCCAGTGGGTCACTAACTCGATCGCCCCGGCCAGACGCACGGCCCAATTGTCATCGGATTGAGCGCGGCTTTTGACAATGCTCCAAGTTTCCGAATGTTCCTTCCAACCCGTTGCCAATTCTCGCAGGGCAACAATTCTCACATCCCACCCTTGATCCGAGGTAGCCCGACTTTTCAAAATGGGCAAGGTTTCGGGGTCATCAAACCACCCGGAAGCCAGTTCTCGCAAGGTAGTCATTCTCACATCAGAAGACTGATCATTGACCGCTTGTATCTTGAGAATCGGTAAAGTTTCCGGGTCGTCATACCATCCCGTCGCCAGTTGCTGTAAGGCAGCGACGCGCACCTGCCAATGTTCGTCCTGAGTCGCGCGGGATTTGAGAATCGGTAACAGTTCCGGGTCATCCTTCCAAGTGCGAGTAAACTCGTGCACTGCGGCTTCCCGGACCCGGCGATCGCGGTCTGAGGAGGCGATTTCTTTGAGAATCGGTAAGGTTTTCGGGTCTTCAAACCAAGCTGCCGCCAGTTGTAAGGCAGCAACGCGCACCTGCCAGGTGTCATCAGAAACAATACGATCGCGCAACCAGGCGACGGTTTCGGGGTCATCAAACCAGCCGGTAGCAATCTGCTGCATGGCAGCAATTCTGACGTGCCAATCGGGATCACAAAGGGCACGAGTTCTTAGCCAACCTAGGGTGGATGCCTTGTCATACCAGGCGATCGCAAACTGCTGCATGGCGGCAATTCTGACGTGCCAATCTTCATCAGACTCGGCTAAAGTGCCAATTAAGGCAGCAGTTTCCTGGTCGTGACTCCAACCTCTGGCGAGTTCTTCTACGGCCGCCTCTCTCACATCGGCCTCGGAATCGGATTGAGCGATCGCCGCAATCAGGGAAAAGGTCTGGGGATCATCGTGCCATCCCTCGGCCAACTCTTCTAATGCCGCCTCCCGGACCAGCCAATAGCGATCGCTTTGGGCTAAGGTTTTGAGCAGGGGGAGAATCTCCGGGTCCTGGCGGTAGTGAGTCGCCAGCGATCGCACCGCACTCACCCGGGTAATTTCAGCAACGGACGATTGTGCTAAGGTTTTGAGCCAGGAGAGAATCTCTGGGCGTTCTTTCCAACAGAGGGCGATTTCATCCACCGCACTCATGCGGATAGTTTCGGCAACGGGGGATTCGGCTAAAGATTGTAACCAGGGAAGGGTATCCGGGTCCGTTTTCCAGACTCGCGCCAGGGTGGAAATGGCGCGCAGGCGGGTGAGGATGAGTTCATCCACTTCCGGATATTGGGTTAAGGATTGCAGGCGATCGCGCAGTTGATTCGCTGTGGATGTCAATGCGGTGCGCTCGGGCAAAACCGCCAGACATTCTGCCGCTACAAATAAGTGAGTAAAGTTCGAGGGTTCGACTTGGTTTTCTATCAGAGAATCGAGTAATTCTGCCGCCAATTCCGGCGGAATCATCCTGACGATTTGCCGCATCACTTCATGCCAGGGTTCATCAAACAGATGTTGCAGGAATACATCCCGTTTGATGTCATCCAGGGTGAGTGCATCTTCTCCGTTGGAGTTCAGCAGGCGATCGACTAATTCTCTGGCGTGAACAAAGGCTTTAATTTGTTTGAAATAGATTCGCGCTACGGCTTCCCAATTAAACCCTTGGGGGAGGGCCTTCAAATTGAGCTGAGTCCAGGTTTGCCCTAAAGTCTCTGTAGAGATAGTTTTGCAGTCTTTGTCAAAAACTCCTAACAGGGTTTCCTGTACCAACGGTTGCAAGACGAATTGCGTTAGGGGTTCCCGGTACTCCTGCACCTGCGACTCCTCTAAGCGAGCATCCTCTAGTTCAAGCTGCATCACTTGCAAAAATTCACTGAGGGCTTTTTCCCCCGCCTCAGAACGAGGTAGATTGTCCGGTAGGGTTACGGGATCTTCTCCCCAATTTTCAGTTTTTTCCACAATCAGCTTAAAAGCAAACCGTTCGGCGTTCATACTGTCCCCCACATCCATACCATTTTCAATACTCCTCTAGCTCAGTCTATCTGAATATCTGCCCCTTGTCTGTGGAGGCACACCACTAGGATTCCTCGGTTAGGGTGGTAACTCACACGGGAGTGCTTTGAGCAGACAAAGCCGAGGAGTCCCGGAGACATTCACCACAGGGGACGTCGGGGGTTGGTCTTTCCGCTCTAGTCTAAGGGTTGAGTGCCACAAATAGGGCAATTTCTGCCCCGACTGGGGTGAGGTTAAATTGCAAAACCCGCGATCGCAGACCTCGATTTTCTAAGCGCTGTAAATTAAACCGGCGGGTTAAATCTAAGAGTCCCGTGACTAATCGTCGGGGTGCTGGGCGATCGTTCACCCACACAGCGGGGGAAAGGAGTTGTAATTGTTGACCCTCAATGATATTGATGCCGGTTTCTACGGTTAAGGTTAGGAAATCATTATATCCCCGTTCTTGAATTTGAGATTGGAATCGGATTCGGTTATTGGGTAAAAAAGTAACTTGCCGATTAACTAGGGTATAACGGGTGGCAATTTGTTGAATTAAGGGAGAATCAAATAAGCTCAAGGCTAGAGTTTGCATTTGATTATAAAGTTCCGGGGACTGCAAGGCGGTATTGATATCGGCCTCGGTTACCGAAACTCGAACTGCTGCCTGTAACGGTTTTTGTAATCCCCGGATGGGGCTATTTCCGGAACCTCGTCCGAACTCTCTAGGGTTGACATCAATGGCGTCGGTTTCTATTTCTAAACTATCAAGTCTTAACCCTGGGATTAATGATAATCCCCGGCCCGCAATTCGCAGGCGATCGACCTTTCCCTCGAGTAATTGATAACTGGGGGTGTTATCAATGCGGACTTCGAGTTCTTCTGCTGCAAAGAGGCGATCGCGAATATTTTGTTCGGCTAAAGTATCTAAGGCAATCCCCGCAGGAGAGACTAAAGTAAACAGACTGGTGAGCAGAAGGGTGAAAAATTCCATTCGGGTTTGATGAGAGAGGGAAGCATCGGGTATCGAGGTTTCTATCGCGAGTCTGAATCCTGTATGATTGCAGTAAAATTCAGGAGTGGGAGCATTTTTCTTCCGGCAAAGCAGTAGGGAGCAAGATGCTCCCCCTCCTTCGGTGGGTTTTCCCTAATTATGGCAAAGGGTTAGGGAGCAAGATGCTCCCATTTAGGAGATTCTCCCTATTTTTGCCAAGGATTAGGGTTGGTCAGCTAATCTCGGAAACAACTTTTAAAGCACCCTTGCTCAGGTTACCTAACCGCCGAAGACAAAGCTTCATCAATCCATGTTTTGAGGGTCGCTGCAACTTCAGAGATGGAAATTTCATGGGAAGTTTTAGTAGCGCGTTCAACGACTTCTACTTTACCGGCTTTGAGAGACCGACCCGTCACAATTCGATAGGGAATTCCTACTAAATCAGCATCTTTAAATTTGACTCCCGCCCGTTCTTCCCGGTCATCTAAGAGGGTTTCGATGCCGACGGCATTGAGTTCCTTGTAGAGGTTTTCTGCGACTTCCACCTGTTCAGCATCGGAAATATTGGGAATGCAAATAATGGCATGATAGGGAGCAATGGCCACGGGCCAAATGATGCCATCTTTATCATAAGATTGCTCTACGGCAGCCTGAGCTAATCGGGAGACTCCTACGCCATAACATCCCATTACTAAGGGGACGCTATCCCCTTGTTCATTGGTATAGGTTGCCCCCAAGGCTTGAGAATATTTAGTCCCAAGTTGGAAGATGTGCCCGACTTCGATGCCTCTGGCACTTTTGAGGAGTTGACTGGGGTTATGAACCGCCCGATCGCCTGCTTGGGATTTGCGTAAATCGACGATGCGATCGCTTAAAGGAAACTGTTCCCCCCAATTGGCACCGACAACATGATAGCCGGTCTCATTGGCCCCGGTGACAAAATTCTTTAACTCCACCACAGTGCGATCGGCAAATCTTAAAAACTCCGGTTGCAAATGTTCTGCCGGTGTGATATAATTATCCGCTAAATCTGGACCAATATATCCGATAGGTAAGGGTTTGAGGGTTAATTGTTGTTGGACTTGTTCCGAAGGAATATCCAGGGCAATAATCGCATTTCCGCCATAATTGGGGGCGAGTTGGCTTAAGGCATTATAAAGTTTCACCTCGTTCACTTGTAGGTCGCCCCGAATACTCACCAAGACCAACACCATTCTCCCATTGTCATAGACCACGCGGTAAATGATATTTTTAACCACTTCCGTGGGGGAACAGTTGAGGAATTGACAGAGTTTATCAATGGTGTTGGTATTGGGAGTTTCTCGTTTTTCATAGAGAACAAAAGCACTGGGTTTCGCATCGGCAGGTAAGGAGGTGGCTTTTTCTACGTTGGCGGCATATTTACCATCTTCGGTATAAAGAACTTCATCCTCTCCCGCTTCTGCCAAAATCATAAATTCCTGGGATGCCGCCCCACCAATGGCCCCAGAATCCGCTTGAACTGCGCGAAATTCTAAGCCACAACGGCGAAACATATTGCTATACGCCCAGTCCATATCCGCATAAGTTTTCTGTAAACTGGCTTCGTCTGTATGGAAAGAATAGCCATCTTTCATAATGAATTCTCGTCCGCGCATTAATCCAAAACGGGGACGAATTTCATCGCGAAATTTAGTTTGAATTTGATACAAATGGAGGGGAAGTTGACGATAAGACCGAATCATATCCCGGGCGATGGCGGTGATCACTTCTTCATGGGTCGGTCCTAAACCCATTTCTCGTTCCTGGCGATCGGTGAGGGCAAACATAATTCCTTCTGCCTTGGTGTAAGTCTCCCACCGTCCTGACTCTTGCCATAACTCTGCTGGTTGGAGTTGCGGCAACAGACATTCTTGAGCACCTGTGGCGTCCATTTCCTCGCGGACAATATTGGAGACTTTTTTGAGAACCCGCCACATCAAAGGCAAATAAGCATAAACCCCACTGGCAATCCGCCGGATATAACCGGCCCTTAACAGGAGTTTATGACTGGGAATTTCCGCTTCTGCGGGGTCTTCACGGAGGGTAACAAACAGCATTTGTGATAAGCGCATCACGGTTTCCTTATTTTAGAGGTAGGCAGATTATTATCTCAGAAAAAGTGGGGCGATTTCCGACAACTCCGGCGCGATTCCGGCAACTTCTCCGGATTTGAGGCCAACTCCAGGATACCAGAGGCTGCGGAAATTGCCTCAGTCCCTCGGTTGGGATGTTGTCGGCGGTCCCCGCTTCCCGTCACTTCCGGGGGAGGGCGGTTGTTGTCACCGCAGTGGCAATCCTCCCTATCACAAATTTTCGTAACAAAACTGGACGTTAGGAGTTTTTTTTGCGACAATTAATAGAGTCTGAACCCTTGATATGCAGACGAGGCTATTAAAATCATGCCTATTTATCTTTTTTGTTTCGGCATTGGGGGTCTTTTTATCCTGTTCGCGGCGATTGGAGGACTCGACGGTGCAGATTTCGGGGTAGCCTTTGATGCGGACCTAGAAATTTCTGATCACTCTCAGAAGTTGAACCAGTTCAAACGGGGAAGTTGGCTAAAGCGGATGTTCATTTTGCCGTTCTTTAGTCTAAAATTTTGGACCTTCGGGAGTTGTTTTTTTGGATTAACTGGACTGTTTTTAAATTGGCTACGCCCTGAAATGGCTCCCGAGCTGGTTGCCAAAATTGCGGCGGGAATGGGAATTTTTTGTGGCAGTACGATGGTGTGGAGTCTCCGAAGTCTCAGCCAACGTTATGCTAATAGTCTCACCCGTTCTAGTGATTTAGTCGGACTCTCAGCGACGGTCCTCCTGCCTTTCAATTGTGAAAGCAAAGGCAAGGTCCGCGTGAATATTAAAGGGTCCAATGTGGAATTTATGGCCTTTACTGATGAGTCAAGGTCTTTTAATAAAGGAGACCGAGTTTTGATTGTGGGTCTGAAAAACAATCGTCTGTGGGTGGTGTCGGAAGACTCCAATGAGTTACTCCAACCCCAATAAATCGCCGAGATAAAGAAGGGCGCAATTTTCTCTAAGCTTTACAGAATACTCGAAGAACATTCTTTAGTTTACTCAATCTGAAAGGAAGCCAACGCTATGCAACGGATTGTTCAAGGCTCTGTCTCAACTCCCAAACCCGCCGATTCTGGAGTGGCGATCGCCCGCAAACCCCAGAAGGAATTCTCCACCCTCCAAATTGCTCAAGTTGATCCATCCCCCGCTACTCCTCAAGCGACTACAACCGATCGATTAATTACTATCGGCGGGACGATTGGTTTATCAATTTTGGGGTTTTTGATATTTTTGTGGATTTTAAATAAAATTTTATGTATCTGTAAACCTAATGAGATTTTAATTTTATCGGGTTTGAAACGGAAAACTAAAGAAGGCCATGAATTAGGCTATCGAGTCACCCGCCATCGCACCATTTGTATCCCCATTTTAGAAACGGTTAAGCGGATGGATTTGACCACGATGCCGGTGCCAGTGGAGGTGAAAAATGCCTATGCGAAAGGGGGAACGCCGTTGAATATTCAAGCCATCGCTAATGTGAAAATTTCCAGCAATCCAGAAATCGTCGGCAATGCGATTGAACGCTTTCTGGACCGCGATCGCACGGAAATTGTCCGGGTCGCCCGCGAAACCTTAGAAGGCAATTTGCGGGGTGTTGTTGCGACCTTAACCCCTGAAGAACTCAACGAAGATCGCCTGCGATTTGCGGAACGAATTACTGATGATGTCCAGGATGATTTGCAACGGCTGGGATTAGAAATTGATACCTTAAAAATTCAAAGTGTCTCCGATGATGTAGACTACCTCAGTTCCATCGGACGCCGCCAAATTGCCGCGATCGTCCGGGATGCGGAAATTGCCGAATCCAATGCGGTGGCTGAAGCCGAAGCTGTAGAAGCGCAAAGTGAGCAAGAGTCTGAAGTCGCCAAAACCCTGGCAAGGATGGCGATCGAGGAAAAAAATAACGAACTGCGGAAAATCCAAGCCGAACTGGATCAACAGGCGCGATCGGAAGAAGAACGCACAAAAGCGGCCGCAAAAGAAGCCCGAGCAAGGGCCGAACAACTGCTACAAAGTATCCGTGCGGACCTAGAACGCCTCCGTTTAGAAGCCGATGAAGTGCTCCCCGCAGAAGCAGCGCGACAAGCACAAGAGCTGCGATCGCGCGGGGAAGCAGCCGTATTCGAGGAAAATGCCAAAGCTGCCGCACAAGTTAACGACCTGTTCACCGAAATCTGGCGAGAAACGGGCACTGATGCGGCCGAAGTCTTCTTAATCCAACAGATTGAAATGGTCCTGCGAGAGGTGGCAAATATTACCCAGCGTGTCCAGATTGATCGGATCAATGTGATTGACAATGGCGATGGCAAATCGATCGCCAGCTTAGTCAATGCCTATCCCGAAATCGTCGGACAATTCCTCGATCGCGTCGATCGCACCCTCGGCATCGATGTCATTGGCACCCTGAACCGCAGC
Source organism: Laspinema palackyanum D2c (assembly GCF_025370875.1). Taxonomy (NCBI): domain Bacteria; kingdom Bacillati; phylum Cyanobacteriota; class Cyanophyceae; order Oscillatoriales; family Laspinemataceae; genus Laspinema; species Laspinema palackyanum. The sequence goes on along the minus strand of NZ_JAMXFD010000008.1, from coordinate 186,720 downwards.
AATGGCGACAAACCGGAAGTCGTTGAAGTAAAGCGAGTTTAGAAGGGAGATAGGGAGGATCGGGAAGATAGTGAGAATACACTTCCGGTCCCCTCCCCTGTGTCTTGGGGAGGGTTAGGGTGGGGTCCACTCCCTACCGGATTAAAAGATGAGGAAGATGGGGTTTTTACTCATTGTACCATTGACCCTCGCTAACTCTACCGACTCTTCCCAAGACAAATGACAACTGACCAATTAGGAGAACCCAAATGGAAGTTATTCTAGGATTACTGGCGATTTTAGGTGCAGCCGGTGGCGCAGGTGCACTGGTCATCAACAATCTGTATTACATCTGTCAACCTAGTGAAGTGCTAATTTTTGCTGGGAGTGCGCGTCCCCTGGATGAGCATCGCATGGCAGGATATCGTTTGGTGAAAGGGGGAAGCAGCATTCGCCTCCCCTTGTTAGAACGCGCCTACCGCATGGATCTCACTAACATGATCATCGAACTGCGGGTGACCAATGCCTACTCTAAAGGCGGCATTCCCCTGAAAGTAGAAGGGGTAGCAAATATAAAAATTGCCGGAACTGAACCGACAATCCACAATGCGATCGAGCGATTATTGGGCAAAACCCGCAAAGAAATCGAGAAAATCGCCCAAGAAACCCTAGAGGGAAATTTGCGCGGCGTCTTAGCTTCCTTAACTCCGGAACAGATTAATGAAGATAAAATTGCCTTTGCCAAAAGCTTGCTGGAGGAAGCCGAGGACGATTTAGAAAAGTTAGGCTTAGTGTTGGATAACCTGCAAATCCAAAATATCTCCGATGATGTGCGATACTTGGATTCCATCGGACGGAAACAGCGAGCAGAATTGGTCCGGGATGCTCGAATTGCCGAAGCTAGAGCCAAAGCCCAGTCTGTGATTCGCACCGCAGAAAATGACCAAAGTACCTCGATTAAGCGAATTGCCAGCCAAGTTGAAATGACTCGCGCCGAAGCGAATCGCCGCATTCAAGATGCGAAGACAATTCGGGCTGCATTAGTGGCTGAAGCCGAAGCGGAGATTGGCTCAGAAGTGGCGCGAACTCAGGCGGATGTCGCCGTGCAAACCGAGCGCATCAAGCAAGTGGAGCAACAGTTACAAGCGGATGTGGTGGCACCGGCTGAGGCACAATGTAAGCGGGCGATCGCCGAAGCGAAAGGGAAGGCATCTGAAATCATTGAAGACGGCCGAGCTCAAGCAATGGGGACAAAACGCCTTGCCGAATCCTGGAAAGCTGCCGGACCCGCAGCGCGCGAGATTTTCCTGTTGCAAAAATTGGAACCGCTTCTCAAGACAATGGTTTCTACGGTCCCAAATGTGAGAATCCAAAATCTGACCTCTATCGATACCACAAACGGCAATACTGCCGGGAAAATGGCATCATTTTTGGAGCAGTTGCGGGCGAGTACCGGGGTAGATGTGGCGGGAGTTGTGCGAAATTTCGGGTCTGGTGACAGAACAGAGGCGCAAGAGTTGAGTCCCTCTAATCCTCCTAAGTTACCTGATACACCTATCCTATCAGCAGCAGCACCTGTTGCACAAAAGGTTCCTGGGACCAAGACGACGACAGCCAAAGAAGCGGTCACTCCGATGAATGCGTTGTATGCTGAAGTGCAGGCATTTTTGGAAAACCTCTCCCAAGGAAAGCCTTCTTCAGCAGTCGCCGAACGGGCGATCGAGCAACATATTAATTTCAATCCTAATCTGAAAAAACAGTTACAACGCTTGAAGGAACTCGGAGGAACGGAAGCAGTCCGAGCCGTATTTGACCATCCCAGCATTCAGGTTCCCGTCGGCATGATTGAAGGGTGGATTGGGAAGTAATTGGGGGGAATAAACAGGGAAGAAACGCCTGAAGGCGTTACTACAAACAGGGATGAAAACTTCATTCTAATGTTTGTAGTAACGACTTCAGTCGTTCTTCTGAGTTCGTAGTAACGACTTCAGTCGTTCTTCTGAGTTCGTAGTAACGACTTCAGTCGTTCCTAAAAACCCTATGCGGGAGCATAAGGGGTGGTAGTTGCTCTTTCCTGAATCACTTTTGGCGCACCGGCAACCAATCGTAAGTCTTCACAAGAAAAAGTCAGCCAAGGGTTTGACAAGTTTAACATCGAAAAAGGACTTTCTGGGGGAATCACCAATCTGCTCTCAACTAACCCAATATGAGAGGTTAATTCCCCCGGAAACAAGAGTAAATTAGAACCCAGTGTGCTAAAGCTGGGAAAGGCAAAGGGGATGGGGAATCGGAAGGTTTTGAGGCTAAAATCGAGACTACAGAGCAGGCGATCGCCTTGTCGAACCATCACGCGATCGCGATCGTCTTTTTCCCAAGTAAATTGGGCTAATTCTTTCGGCAATCCCCAAATTTCTCGACCCCCAGCCACCGAATCGGGATGATCCACATAAATATGAGAAATCCACGCCCCAAACTGCATCCGGTGGCGCACTAATGCAGAAACCACAATTAATTCATTATATAATAAAGTTGACCCTGCCCCATATTTAGCACAATAAACCCCTCCCACAGTTTTTCCCGGGAAAATCTCTACAATCGCCAAATCTGAGGGAACCAGCGATCGCACTCGACGGGTATCAATAGGATGGAGAGTTTGCACGGCACGGCCTTTAAGTGTCCAAGGTGCACAGGGGTAAGGCATGAGTATTTCTCCGATGATGAGGCTCGACAAATCGGCTCAATCCAGTTTCGATTTACGTTAGCACAGATTCCCCCCAAGGCATCTCTATCTATCGATATAATTGAGTCAACTTTCTGAACCCGCTTCAGGCGAGTGGTCCACCCCAAACCCTGCCATTCGAGTTATTTTTTATTCCAACTGATTTCAAATCATCCCCGAGGTAGATCCCCCCACCTCAAAATTCGGTAAAATTTATAGAGTATTGGGAGTAAAAATCAAATTCATAAAACTCTATAAACCCCGGCCAATATGTATTTTTATAGGGTTTATTGATTCTAAAAACACTCCTTCAAACCTAGATTTTGGTATAATCATGTCTTTTCCTAGAAGCAGCGGTATTTTATTACATCCCACCTCCTTTCCCAGTCGATATGGTATCGGAGACTTCGGGGCGCAAGCGTATCAGTTTGTTGACTTTCTCGCTGAAAGTGGACAACAACTCTGGCAAGTTTTACCCTTGAGTCCAACAGGGTATGGCAATTCCCCCTATATGTCCTATTCCGCCTTTGCCGGAAATCCCATGTTGATTTGTCCAGAACATCTGCAACAAAAAGGGTTGCTTTCTGAAGAAGATTTAGTCCAAATTCCGGATTTTCCAAAAGACTATGTGGACTTTGAGAAGGTGATTCCGGTTAAGATGAAATGGTTCAAAACCGCTTATCAAAATTTTAAAAACAACGCCACGGCTGAACAGCATCAGGAACTTGAAAAATTTTGCGATCGCACCGCTTATTGGATTGAGGACTATGCCTTATTCATGGCCCTCAAAGAGAAACATCATAGTGCCGCCTGGAACTCCTGGGAACCCATAGCAGTCCGAAAACACCAACCCGAAGCCTTAGAAACCGTTCGCCAAGAACTCAGCGATCGCATTAGTTTTTATAAATTTTTGCAATTTGAATTTGACCAACAATGGCAAGCCTTAAAAGAGTATGCTAACGAAAAAAATGTTCAAATTGTTGGCGATATTCCCATTTATGTCGCTCATGATAGCGCCGATGTCTGGGCCCATTCTGAACTATTTTATTTAGAAGAACAAACCGGAGAAACTTCCCTGATGGCAGGAGTTCCGCCGGATTATTTTGCTCCGGAAACCGGGCAGCTTTGGGGAAATCCAGTTTATAATTGGGAGAAATTAAAAGAGACTGAATTCGAGTGGTGGGTGGAACGCTTTAGAACCACCTTTGATGCCGTCAACTTATTGCGAATTGACCATTTTCGGGGATTTGAAGCATTTTGGGCAGTCCCGAAAGGAGAAAAAACCGCCAAAAATGGGCAATGGTTAAAAGGACCGGGAATAGAGTTTTTTGAAGTGATTGGTAACAAATTAGGCAAACTTCCTATTATTGCCGAAGATTTGGGACTGATTACCCCAGAAGTGGATGCACTGCGAGAGCATTTTGATTTTCCCGGCATGAAAATTTTACAATTTGCCTTTGAGACTCATCCCGAACTACATTTTCTGCCTCATAACTACAAAAATCAAAATTTTGTGGTTTATCCAGGAACCCATGACAATGATACCACCGTGGGATGGTATCAACAACTACCAGCAGAAGCGAAAGAAAAACTCTGGCGTTATTTAGATAAACCGCAATCGGCAGAAAAAGAAATTCATTGGGAGTTAATTCGTTTAGGATGGAGTACCATCGCGAATCAAGCCATTACGCAACTCCAAGATGTTTTAGGATTAGGAAACGACGCGCGCATGAATGCACCGGGTAAATCCGAAGGGAATTGGTCCTGGCGTTACCAACCGGAAGATTTATCTCCGGAACTTCGCAGTCGCCTGAAAACCTTAACAGCAACTTATCAACGGCTGCCTGAATAATAGGTATTCAACATAAAAACCCGCACCCTAAAGGGTCGGGCTATACGGACAAAGCCTGCCTCCGCAGGCTACTCTATCAAAATCATTTCCTAACCTAACTTTGAGGGGGAAATATTTCCACCAAATCCAATAATATATCTGAAAAACTGGGCAAAGGAACCTGTTCATTGGGTAAAACAATTCGACGCTGACGATAGCCAAAACTTTCCCGATTATCCTGATAGGGTTCACTGTAGCATTCCAGGGTATTGTTGACTAAATTAAAAATCCAATAGTCAGCAATCCCTGACTTGGCATAGAGGGGCAATTTCACCTCGCGATCGTAACGTAAAGAAGAATCAGCAATTTCAATCACCAGGATGACATCCTCTGGGGTGGGATGTCCCGAGAAATAGTCATCTGCACGATTTTTCACCAGCGCAATATCCGGTTCGGGTTCACTATTGGGTGCCAGAAATAAAGGATCTTGAATTTGCAGTGTAGCACGCTCTCCCAACCGTTGCCCTAACGCTCTGAGTAACCGTTTCGTAACCGTAGTATGGGCGGTCCCTTTAGCTGCCATCTGAAGAATTTTTCCTTGAATCAGTTCAACGCGATCGCCCTCCTGGAAAAAGCCCAATTCCGTGAGGCGGTGATATTCCTGAATCGTGAACCGTTTAGCCGTAGGAATCATCATCACATTCCAAAAACAATAGGTTTACCGCTATTGTACCGCAGTTGCCATTCCCGAGGATTGACGGAAACAGGCGATCGGCTAGAATGGGGAACATCAATATCCCCTGTTCAGTCGAAAAAAATATCCTCTTTTTAGGGTAAAAATGGTAGTAATAGTCACAAATTTCTGATTAAAACTTGCCATAATAGACCCGCATAAATCTCGATTTTTTAAGAGAAATGGAGAAAAAATTATGTCCTTACCGAACCAAGGCCAAATGACATGGAAACCCGATGGCACAATGGGTCGCGTCTTGTATCTCCGGATGAAATCCCATGAACAATGGCGCTGTTACAAAGAATTTCCCCAATATTTTATTCCCGACTCCCCGGGAAATTCTCAAGGATACAATACCTTTGTTTCCTTACTGCGTCAGCAATGGAAAGTTATGTAGGAGGTTCATTCATCCTTTAGTCTATGCAATTTTTAGATGCAGTAAAAGCCCGCAAATGCGGGCTTTTTTATCGGTTGAATTGAATCAGATTTGACCCCCTAACTCAAAGACACTAATTGATTGCCGCACTTAAAACAAAACTTAGAATTAACCGGGTTTTTAGTGCCGCATTTAGTGCAGAATACATGGGTTTGTGCCGGTGCATCAGTGGGGGTAGCAACGGGGGTGAGGGCGGTTGCTGGAGGGACAGAAGATGCACCGGCAGCGAGATGCAATTGATGGGTTTCGATCGCCTGTTGGATGATTTTGGCTTCTCGCTTATAAATCAAGCTATCTTTGCCGCCTTCTTTCTCCAATTCCGTTTGTCGTTCCGTCAAATACTCCATGAAATGTTGATACAATTCCTGCTTTTGGGTTGCTGTTTCAGCGGCGTTCAGTTTGGCAGTAACTTGGCGCTGAATTTCCTCGCGATCGCCTCGGCATTGATTGACTTCTAGCACTTGTACTGCTTCTTCCCAAGTGGCAGAGATCTCCACGTTTTCACTGCCGATGGAGGTTTGGCGAGTATAACGGACTAGGTTTTCTTTCGTTTGACGATTTTCTTCGATGCGTAAAACATTCAAAGAACGCCCTAAAACTACCAATTGATATACTGCCGGATTTTCGGGAAAAATATCCCAAAAGGGCGGTTCTTTTTGGATATGAACCGGAATCGGAGGGTCTTTACTTTCTCCTTTTAATTGGGCGCGTTTTGCTTCAATGGTTTGCCCTTTCCAGTCTTGATAGGAGTGGCGCAATTCCTGCATTCCATCAATACAACGCAAGGAAAATCCCCCCATTTCTTGCACGAAAACGACCCGATGTCGTTCTTCTTCTCCTAATGGGGTAACCGCATCGGAACTGCCGACTCGTTCCTCTAATAAGGGGAGAAGTTTCATGGCAGCAGGGTCCGTGGGAGTGCGCCCTCCGACTACTGCAACTTTAGTATTTGTAGCGGGAGTAAATCCGGCATCTCGTCCTGTCATGACAGCAGGATTCAGGAGGATAACGGGTTTTGATTTACTGTAGGCGATCGCCAATTGATTGCGGATTTCAGCGGCATCATTATTAAACACTTTGAACAGGCGATCGCAAGCTGCTAGTTCCCGTTTAATCCGGCTACTATTCGGGGCCTGATTAATAATATTGCGGCTTTTTTCGGATATAATCCCTTGGAAATCCTCTTCCTGAACTTCCGCTAATTGTTGGACATCAAATAGGCGCATAGTTTCCCCTGCCGCCCGGTTTTGTTTCCATAACGGACTGCTATCGGCGAGGACTTGACTGGATAAATTACTACAGAGTCCATCGAGTCCGGTTTGATAGCGACTCTTGCTGCCTTCGGTGGAACTGGCATATTGTTCAATCAAGTCTTGATAGAGTTGATTCAGTTCTTGGCGATCGTATAATTTAATCCCATTAATCGTTAACGCATCGGCACTATCCGCTTGGGAATCCGCTTCATGGGAGAAAGTATCGCGAGTTTGGCGCATCTTCTGAGTCCAGCGGGCCAATCGCCGTTCTAACTCGTCTAAATGCTCCTGTAAACGGGCGATCGTATCCAACCCCAAAAACCGCGTTTTGCGCTGAATTGTAGCAATTAAGCTCCCTTCCAACCCCGCTAATCCCTTTTCTGCATACTCCTCCATTTTAGCCTGTTTGGTCAAGCCAAATTTATCTTTAAAATGGCCGATATCTTGTAAGGCATCCTCATACTGTTTGCGGCGATTTTCTTCATTAGGTTGCCAGACTTTCTCCCCTTCTCGCCGAAACTTTTCTACGGCATTTTCAAAGACTTGACGCACGGTAACTAGAAAGATTTCTGCAAATTTAGGTCCCCGATTGCGGTCTTCAATAATCCGATAAAATTCCTCTTATAAGGCTTGGCGTCCCTGTTGGATGATGCGATTGCGGTTATCGTACATTTTCTGCAAGAAATCCCCATGCAACCGTTCATCGGGACTCAGTTCTCGCAGATGATTGGCCCGGTATTCCTCCACTTTTTCCTGTAAGAACTCTCCAAATTGGAGGATTTTGCCCTTTTCAGTTCCAGCAACTCCCATCACTCCTTGTTGAGTACATTGGAGGAGATTCTCTCGGGTAATTTCACTGCGGATACTATTGACAAAACTGGAGATTTCGGCGACATAAGATTTATCTCCCGCTGCGCCTAAATCCGTGAGTAACTCCATATCAGTGAGGCGCATCCGTTTGAGAATGTCATTTTGGACTAACTCAAAAGTTTGCGGGGGTAAAAGAACACTTTCGTTTAACCACCAGCTTACAAAGTCGGCAGCAAGGCGATTGGATAAGGAGGTTCTAATTTGGGCAATGGGAATTTCAATGGTGGAAAGTCCAAAACTCATGAAGTTTTTGGGATACCCTCGTCCTCCGGGGTCTGCTTGCGCCCAAGCGCCTTTGATATTATCTCGAATTGAGCGCTTATGGGGGGCGAAGTCGGAGGTTAAATCCAGAAATATATTTTGAGAAATTAGTTCGCGAATTTGGTCGAGGGTAAATTCACTGTCGCCGTTTTTTGTGCCGACTAGGTAGGTGAAATCAAAGGGGGCACGATTCGATCGCACTTCGTCGAGTAAGCTGGCACTATACTGGGCTAAGTATTCCGTGCGATAGTCGGAAAAATAGCTCAATTCCATCATGGCAGCATATCCATTGGCGAGGACGCGATCGCCTACGTTAATGGTAGCAAAGGCAGCGGGTAATGGGGCGATCGCTGTTACCATTGGGCTCCCTTGTCCTTTCAGCCAATGATTGATACAATAGCCGATATCAATCAACATTCCACTGCCGGTTCCCCCAGACAGAGACCCAATCACAAACACATTAATCCCTGAAGTTACGACTTTAATGCCGTAGCGATCGAGCATATAATTTTCGTGACCTTTAATGCGATCGCAAGACCGTTCAAAGGCTTTCTGAATCCCATGATAGTTGCAGAAAAACGCAAACCGACCACAGCCGCGAATTTGTCCCGCCCCCGCTTCAATGGCACTAATATTCCGTTCCAATTCCGTGGGAAACCAGCGTTCAATCCAGGGATAATTCTGCATATTTGACATCATATCCCGCACCTGCCGCCCACTGACACTGGCCCAGTATTTTTCATGGTCTTTAAATGCCGAACCCGCCGCCACCGAACTGCTGACCTTATATTCTTTATCCGTATCAATGACCAGAAAGCTAATTAACGGAAAATTCGCTAAACTTCCGTAAGTTTCCTCTACTAAACGCCGGACTCTGGAGAGGACTTCATGTCCCGTTCCCCCCACGCCCACGAGGACAGTGGGAACCATACTTTTTTCATCAACTGCTGCCATATTTTTCCTGTTTATTAATGATGAAATGAAGAAATTTAGGATGTCTGAACCGACAGCCTAACCCCTGAGTTTTTTACCGTCTAGGAACCCGTTAATCAGCGAATTCCTCCGGGTCAACCCCCAACTCCCGCAATCGGGCGGCAAGGCGATCGGCCCGTTGGCGTTCCTGTTCGGCTCGTTGGCGTTCTTGTTCAGCCTGTTCGTGACCATATAACAACAAATTTCCTTGACTGTCCCACCAGCGTAACCAAGGAAGGTCCATGTTGCCATACAATCCCGACCAAATTCCTAGTTCCACCCCCAGTTCTGGAATGGGAAAATGACCCCGTTCATTGGCTGGAATTAACTCATAGCGACCGATGGTGAGACCATAGACTTCCACACTGGCTTTTTGAACTTCATAAATCGCATAATAGGCGGGTCGAATCACAGTTTCATAGATCCAAAACTTGCCTTCCCAAGGGGTTTTATCTCGTTCTTCGGCACCATTCCCCGAAACAAATTCAATGACAATTTGGGGTGGCATAAGTTCTTGCCACAAGACATAGGACCGGCGAGGTTGTCCGTCCAAGGTGGGAGGAACATTGGGAACATAGAACCAATCCGGCGCTTTCGCACCTTTCAGGGGTGGGTCGGTGATTCGCCAGTAAATGCCGCTATCTTGACCGATGCAGTAATTTCCATCGGGATGTTTGGCATCCAGAACCGGAAGAATTGAATCAGTCAAGAGGATGCTTTGTGGGTGTTCTTGAAAGTTCTGCACAAAGGTGCCATCCTCACAGGGTAGTTGGGTATGATCGGGCAGGGAGGTAAACGATTCCGTGCTAATAGTCATGATGAATCATTATCCGATGAAAGTTTACAGGGTTTTAGGGGCAACCCTTGGATTTTAAATTGAAATCTATCTTGATTTATTTCTAACATACTCTCGGGCAGATTGTCCAATCCTATTATGAGAAAAATTTAACCCACCAATCGAGTTTCAATCCATTGGCTTTAATCTGGACAGTTCAACCCTGGACCACTCCATATCAATGCCATGCTTTTGGAAAAAATTGAGAGCAAATTTATAAAATTGGCTTACCAAATGGTGGATAAATCTAAGATAAATCCCGGTAAAACGGACTCCTCGCTTAAGGTGGTGGGTTGGGTCAAACAGTCTACAGGTTGGTCGGGACGATAAATATAAACTTGCTGGTGTTGGCGGTCAATTAGCCACCCGAGTAATGTTCCCTGCTCAATATAGTCTTGCAGTTTATCTTGCAGGCGTTTCAAGTTGTCACTGGGGGACCGAAGTTCAACGACAAAATCTGGACATATTGGAGCAAATTTTTGTTGTTGTTCTGGAGTAAGACGGTTCCATTTTTCTAGTTTTATCCAAGCTGCATCAGAGGATTTTATAGAGCCATTGGGAAGGGTAAAGCCGGTGGAAGAATCAAATCCGATTCCAGTTTTGTTTTGTCGGGTCCAGATTCCCAGTTGGATAATCAAATCAAAGTTGCGATTTCCCGTTTCTGACCCGGTGGGTGGCATAATAATAATTTCTCCTTGAGAGGTGCGTTCAATTCGATAGCCTCGGTTTTGTTGGCAAAAATTAAAAAATTGTTCGTCTGTCATCTCGATCGCCGGAGACATTTGCAGGACCAAGGGAGAAATTTCAGGGACCGCTAGGGTGGTATTCATGGTTAGGGTGACCCAGTGAAGTTTACATGACCAATCTTGTCGGGAAATTCCCTTAATTTTATCACTCCTAGGGGGTTGGAGGTGGCTGATGCTTCCACTGTTACCAGCGATCGGGTAGAATTTGAGATTAATCCTTCCCCCAGATTTAAACCCTTGTCCTTCCGAACTTCTTCTATTTCCCCAACCTTTCCCAATCGCCTGCATCGGTTTTGCATGGCACCTGCACCCTATACCCCTAAATCAGCGGTGATTTTTTGGTTCAGTTTGAGCTTAACTATTGCTGCGGTTTACGGGATAGGGGGACTCCAGCAAGCATTTAGTGCGGACTTGGTGGTCCAAGATGATGCGCGGCAGCACGTTTTTTGGATGCAGCGCTTTTTAGAACCAGGGTTATTCCCCAATGATTTAATTGCCGATTATTTTCAATCGGTTGCACCTGCCGGTTATGCCCTATTTTATCGAGTGATGGCAGGGGTAGGAATTGCCCCCTTGTTGCTGAGTAAACTGTTGCCGCCTCTGTTGGGTTTAATCACTACTGTTTTCTGTTTTGGCGTGACGATGGAGTTATTTCCGGTGCCTATCGCCGGGTTCATTGCTTCTGTGTTGCTCAATCAAAGTTTATGGATGCAAGATGGGCTGATTTCAGCTACGCCGAAAGCCTTTGTCTATCCGTTATTTTTACCACTTTTGTATTATTTTTTGCAGAAAAAAAGTCTGGCTACGGGGATAATGATTGCCCTTTTGGGACTTTTTTACCCCCAATATGTATTGATTTTATTAGTAATTTTACTGTTACAAACTTTTATATATAAAAGGAAAAAAATCACGCTTAGTCTTAGACTTATAAATTTAAAATTTTTAAGGAGTAATTTAATTATCGCTGGCTTTATTTTATTCGTTTATGCCCTGACTAGCTCAGAATTTGGTCCGACGATTTCTGCTATGGAAGCTCAAAAACTACCGGAATTTCTACCAGGGGGGAGAAGCCAATTTTTTATTGATGATCCTTGGGCATTTTGGTTGCATGGACGCAGTGGGATTGCTCTGTCTGCTATTTTAACTCCGGTGTTCATGGTTTTAGGTTTTTTGCTGCCAATTTTGCTGAAATTTCCCAAAATATTTACCCTAGTGCCTGCGATTTCTTCACGCATCCGCATTTTATTAGAGATTGTTATCGCCGCTTTGTTGATGTTTTTTGCGGCACATGGATTGCTATTTAAACTCCATTTGCCCAGTCGCTATACGCAGCATAGTTTGCGAATGGTGATGGCATGGGCGGCAGCGATCGCCATCACTATTCTACTCGATGCCCTCTGGAGATGGGGACAATCCGTTCCTAAAAAAATCATAGCCGGAATTATTTCTGCTGTGTTGGCTATAGTCTTTCTATTTTATCCCCAGTTGACGATGAACAATTTCCCCTGGACTTCTTATCAACGGGGAGAACAACCTGAGCTTTATGCCTTCTTGCAACAACAACCCCCAGATATTTTGATTGCTTCCTTAGCAGAAGAAGCCAATAATTTACCCACCTTTGCTCATCGGTCGGTTTTCGCTGCCAGAGAATATGCGATTCCCTATCATTGGGGTTACTATGAACAGTTTCGGAATCGTCTGCAACGGATGATTCAAGCGCAATATAGTCCCAATTTACGGGATGTAGTGGACTTTTTGCAAGAAGATGGGGTGGATTGGTGGTTGATTGAAAAAGGGGCGTTTACTCCGGGGTATTTATCTTACAATCGGTGGTTAAACCCCTATTCCGTTACCCAGGAGGCGATCGCCAATCTGGAACAAGGCATTCAACCGGCGATCGCCACCCTGATGACCCAGTGTTCAGGTTTTGAAACGGCTGATTTTGCTGTATTATCAGCGGATTGTATTTTAAAGGTTCAGGATTAAGGATGAAAACTCCCAAATTGTATTGGAATAGTTTACGGTTCTTGGTCGTGTTAGTTCTCGCGATCGGCATATTTTTTAGGTTTTATCAGTTAGACCAAAAAATTTACTGGGTTGATGAAGTTAATACCTCTTTGCGAGTGGCAGGATACCGAAAATCCAACTTTTATGAGCAAATTTCCACCGGGGAACTGCTGACGATCGCCCAGTTGCATGAGTTTCAAAGTCTCTCCCCAGAACGGCGGTGGGGAGATACCCTCAATGCCTTGGCTGACAATGCTGAACACGCTCCCATTTATTACCTCTTAACCCGACTCTGGATGGAGATATTTGGCAACTCCATCACCGTGACTCGTAGCGTAGCGGCGATTTTGAGCTTGTTGGCATTTCCTGCCCTTTACTTCCTCAGTTTAGAGCTATTTTCTACCCCAAGGGTAGGTTGGATTGCTCTATCCTTAATGGCGGTTTCTCCCTTACATTTACTGTATGCTCAAGAAGCCCGACAATATAGCTTATGGACGGTGGTCACCTTAGTTTCTGGGTTAGCCTTGTTGCGATCGCTGCGCTTGAAAACCCGAGGCAGTTGGGCAATTTATGCCGGAACTGTTGTCTTAGGCTTCTATTCTCATCTAATTTCTGGCTTAGTCTTTTTTGGACATGGATTGTATGTCGGATTTCGAGAACAATGGAAATCGACTCAATCCTTTAAATCCTATCTGATTGCTTCCGGAATGGGTTGCGCCATCTTGATTCCTTGGATTGTGGTCTATTTTCAAAAAAACAGCCGGTTGGGGGGATGGTTGGAGCGAGATTTGCCTCTACCCGCATTAATGAATCGATGGTTGGTGAATTTGAGTTCCGTCTTTTTTGACCTTCATACCCTCTATCCCCAACGGTTTTTTGATGTAGAATTAGGCAAAGATTTCACGCCGTTGGCTTGGGGAAATGCCTGGGGGTATGTTGTCATCCCGATTCTCCTATTGGTGGGATATGCACTGTGGGTGACGGTTCGCAAAACTCCGAAATCGGTCGGGTGGTTTCTGCTCACATCCATTGCCGCTAATGGCTTGTTTTTGATGCTCTATGACGTGATTTCCGGGGGTCAGAGGTCGGGGATTGCTCGCTATCTTTTGCCCTCCTATTTGGCGCTGCAATTGGCAGTTGCCTATCTGTTTGCCAGTCGCCTCCGTCTCGATACCGGAAGGAATCTTCAGCGTCGAATCTGGCAATTGGCCTATGTGATATTGCTGGGGGCCGGTGTTGTCTCTTGTGCCGTGAGTGCCTCAGCGGAAACCTGGTGGCATAAATATAGTTGTTATTACGATGTCGAAGTTGCCGAACTGGTTAATCAAGCCGAAAATCCCCAGGTAATCGGCAGTCCCGATCGCCTCAGTCGCCTGATTGCCTTGAGTTATAAACTCAATCCCGATGTGCGCTTTCTTCTCCTCCCCGACAGCGATCGCCTGGAAATCCCCGACATCTCCTCCCCCCTCTTCTTATTCCGTCCCAACGAGAAATTATATAAAACCCTTGAATCCGACCCGCGTTATACCCTCACCCCCATCCATCCCCTGGGACATATTTGGACAGTAGACCCCATCCGAACCCCAGCAGATGAATCAAGGCTCAACTAACAACCTCAGTCGTTATCTTATCCCAGTTCGTAGTAACGACTTCAGTCGTTATCTTTCCCAGTTCGTAGTAACGACTTCAGTCGTTATCTTATCCAACTTCGTAGTAACGACTTCAGTCGTTATCTTATCCAACTTCGTAGTAACGACTTCAGTCGTTATCTTATCCCAGTTCGTAGTAACGACTTCAGTCGTTATCTTATCTTAGTTCGTAGTAACGACTTCAGTCGTTATCTTATGTTCCTAGTCAAAAATCAATTTTCCACTGACTGAAGCGATCAGGCGGGACTGCGAACCCCCGCCATTGTACTGAATTTACTCAATTCTGCCATAAAAAGCCGTCTCTTGGTCCGTTAACCAAGCCCACATCTGATCCCCTTTACAGAAATGCCACCATTCATTGGGATGTTGAGCAAATCCAGCTTGTTGCATCGCTTGGGCCAAGATTTGGCGATGGGTGTGATACGCTTGGTGAGTGAGATCTAGGCTTTGGGCAAAATAGTCAGGATGCGATCGCGGTGAGATTTCATCAATCGGGGAACCCATGTCCACTGCGATACCCCCCTCATTTACCAAGGTAACATCCACGGCGGCACCCGTGGCATGAGGTGGAGGGGTGGCGGGGTCCAGACTGGGAACGGCCCAAAATTGATACACTTGCTCTAAAATTTCTTGGCGCTCACAGGGGCTTAATTTCTCCGGATCCAATCCTTGCGATCGCACCTGCTCGGTGAACGCATAGTTTACCATAAACTGTTGCACGGCGATAGGCCGATAGGCATCAAAAATTAAAATCTGCCATTGGGGATATTGCTGATGGAGGTAGGTTTGTGCTTGGACTAAAGCCGTCAGTACCCCTTGGCGCAGATAAAACGGCGATCGCCCTGGGTAGGGTGCGCCCAAGAGTTCATAAGGATGAGGCAACACGAGGGCAAACTGCTCCTCAGGAATCGCCACCAAGGGTTCGCCACAGTCAAGAATGGGGATATGTTGATAGGGTTTCATTGTTGAGTGAGAAAGTCTCCTGATGTTGATAGATGGGATTGCTGCTGATCCAGCGATCGCTCGGATTGTGGCACGGATAAACCCCGTATAGCCCCCAATCCTTACCGCCCTAGGGCCACGCTTTAAAGCAGTTCCCGAAGGCGTTGGTTTTATTTTAGGTTGGATGCGTAATCTTCCGCGCAGGACCCCGTAAACCCTTTTGCCTAGCCCGAGATCAGCCCAAACAAAAACCCTTTGCACCTCTGAAGCTTGGCGAGAGAGGGCTAATTAGGCATTTAATTGAGGGGTGCAACCCATCCCCGTGTATCTACGGACTATACTAGATCATAACCAGGGTGATCTAGTTTTTTCTTTCTTCGACCAAAATTGTCCAGCCTTGATTTATAAAGAACCCAGGCCCTCGTAATCATACGGGGGTTGGGTGTTCAAGATGATTATTAACACTATATCTTCCGGGGATGTATTTGCAATGAACCACCCACAATCGCACTCAGTCAACCACTTGTCCAGAATTTCAAAACGGTATAAGGGCCTGGATACCACTCCAGAACCTCCCATCCAAGGAACCCCGCCTTTAACGGAGTCCCGCACCCTAGTCTTTATCGATGCAGGGGTTTCTGAGCAACAAACCCTCCTGGATGCTCTGACACCGGATACGGAGGCGATCGTGCTGGATGGCGATCGCGATGGCATCGACCAAATCATGGAGGCGATCGCGGGTCGGACGAACATCGACAGCATTCATCTAGTCTCTCACGGAAGTTCCGGAAGGGTCCAACTCGGCACAACTCAACTGGATGCCGAGACTCTGGATGCCTATCTTCCCCAATGGCAGAACCTGCGGGCGGCCCTCAGTGAGGGGGCGGATATCTTACTGTATGGATGTAATGTCGGGACCTCGGATGCAGGGATTACCTTCCTGCAAAAACTAGCGGAGTTGACGGGTGCGGATATTGCCGCCTCCGATGATTTAACCGGCAGTGCTGAATTAAATGGCAACTGGACCCTAGAAGTGAGGACGGGAAATATTGAGGCCCCCTTACCCTTCCAATCCGAGGCGATCGCGGGCTATAACGCTTTACTAGCCGAAAAAATCTATACGGTGAATGCGGAAGATGTCAACGACCTGATTACTAAAATTACAGCGGCTAATAATGATGGTCAAGATAGTATCATCAATTTGGGCGGGGGTACCTATACCCTCACAGACTTTGATAATTCTCTCCTCGGTGCCAACGGGTTACCCTCGATTCAGACGGATAAGCTAACGATTAATGGCAACGGGGCTCAAATCGTTCGCGCTCAGGGTGCATCCGGTTTCCGGATTTTCCATGTTGGGGCTAATGCTCACCTTACTCTCAATAATCTCACGGTTAAAAATGGCTGGGCCAATATTCCCTCTACTCCCGAAAACAACAATACCAGTGATGGGGGTGGGATTTACAATGCGGGGACTTTGACCCTGAAGCAGAGTACCATCACTGGCAACCGAGCGGAGGATGACGGGGGAGGGATTAATAATGCGGGGACTCTGACGGTTATCGATAGTAGCATTTCTAACAACGTTGCTAAGGATGAAGGGGGAGGAATCCGGCATACAGATAACCAATTCTTGACTGTAATTGGGAGTACCATTAACAACAATGAAGCGGGCAAACATGGTGGAGGCATCCAAAATAGTAGCACGGCGGATATCTCTAATACCACGATTTCCAATAACCGGGCGGCAAACGACGGTGGGGGTTTATACAGTGAAGGAAATCTAACCGTTAATCACAGCACGATCGCTTTTAATACCGCTGATCGTGATGGCAAGGACACCGGCAACGGTGGCGGCATCTTTAATTTTAATAATGAAGAGGCGAGAAGTTACTTCGACATCAGCCATACCATTGTGGCCGGAAACACCGATAATAGCCCGGGTGATGTCCACCGGGATATTTCGGGTCCGGTGAGCAGAGCAGAGTACAACCTGATCGGCGATTGGACCGGCATCCAGAACTTAACTGCTGATACAAATTACAGTTTTAAATCCCTCGGTGTGAGCGACATTAACGCTGTCATCACTCCGACTTTAGCACTGAATGGCGCACCTACTGGGTCTCCATTAACCCATGCCCTCACTTTAGGGTCTCCGGCGATTGATTTGGGTGATCTTAATCTTAACACTGATTTAGTCACTGACCAACGGGGTAACCCATTCCAGCGCGAGGTTGGGGAGGCGATCGATATCGGCGCTTATGAGAAACAGGTTCTCCCGGTGATTACGGAAATTATGTACCATCCCCGCAATGACCAACCACACTGGGAGTGGGTGGAGATTTACAATCCGACGGATCAACCCCTAGACTTAACAGGATTTGTCTTTGCCAATGCTGGTGCTAACCTAGAGGCGGCGAATATTAATGGGGGTACGATCGCAGCAGGGAAAACGGGGATTTTGTTTAATACCAACCTGTCTCCCGAGGCATTTAAGGCAGGGTGGGATACCGGGGAAATTCCCCTGATTCCCGTCAGTAATTGGCCTGAATTGGGATTGGGTAACACCAGCGATCGCATCGGGTTATGGCGGAACTTTAGTAACTATACCCTGGGGTTTACCACAGCCATTGATGAGGTAGCGTATGACACAACTGGGGGATGGCCGACGCCTTCCCCCGGTGCTTCCTTGTATTTAAACTCTCTCACGTTCAGCGAAGAGGACTTGAGAACAGCCAATGATAATGGTAGCAATTGGTTGACCAGTGCGATCGGTCAACCGGGCGAACCCACGGCAGTCGTCGCCAAAGCTTATGAAAGTACCTTAGCTGGAACCAATAGCGGGTTAGATATCGGGTCTCCCGGACCGACAGACTCGATACCGCCCGGTTTTAAAGACTTTATGGCCCAAGAGGTGACCACTGTAGGCGGAACAACCTACAGTTTCAGCGTCACTTTTACCGATAACCGGGCGATCGACTGGAGTACCCTGGATATTGGGGATATTCTGGTCACGGGACCCAAGAATGAGAGTCTCCAGGTTACGGCGATCGCCACCCCCAATTACACCGGCAATTCCCCTGGCATCAACGTCACCTACCAGATTACCCCTCCCGGGGGCCGTTGGGATAAGAGCGATAACGGCACTTATACGGTGACATTGCAAAGAAACCAAGTCACCGATACCACCGGCAATGCGATCGCCGCCGAACTCGGAAGCTTTCTCGTCAACATCAATAATACCCCACCTACCCTAGAAACCCTCAATCAAACCAGCCCCCAAAATACTCCCTTCTTCTTTAAACCCGAGTATTTTACCAATCAATTTACAGACGCTGATGGAGATACCCTCCAGACAATTTCCATTACCTCTCTTCCCACCACCGGAACCCTACTTTTGGATGGGAAACCAATCCAAAATCCCCAAGAAATTCCTCTCACCGATATCCAGAAACTCTCCTTTGTCCCCAATGAGAAGTTTAATGGTCCGGTGAGTTTCACTTGGAATGGATTTGACGGTACTGACTATGCCAAAACTGACTCGACCGTTAATTTAAACATTAACGCTAATACCCCACCTACCCTCGAAACCCTCAATCAAACCGGCACCAAAAATACTCCCTTCTTCTTTAAACCTGAGTATTTTACCAATCAATTTACAGACGCTGATGGGGATACCCTCAAGACAATTTCCATTACCTCTCTTCCCACGAATGGGACCCTAATTTTGGATGGAAAACCAATCCAAAATCCCGGGGAAATTGCTCTCACCGATATCCAGAAACTCTCCTTTGTCCCCAATGAGAACTTTAATGGTCCGGTGAGTTTCACTTGGAATGGATTTGACGGTACTGACTATGCCAAGACTGACTCCACCGTTAATTTAAACATTAACGCTCCCCCCATCCTCCTTAATCCCCTCGACAATCAAACCACCACTCCAGGCACCAACTTTAACTTCCCCATCCCAAATAATACGTTCTATGATGCCGATATTATTGCCTTCAAGGACCGCTTAACCTATACCGTTACCCTCGCCAATGGAAACCCTATTCCCGATTGGTTAACCTTCAAGGATGACGGCACGTTCACCGGCACTCCTGGAAGAACCGATATCGGAACTCTCCCGATTATTGTCACCGTTACAGATCAGTCCGGTGCAAGCATTACGGATACCTTTGATTTAACCATTCAATCGCCTAACGGTGGCGGTGGCACAGGTGGCGGTAATACAGGTGGCAGCAATAGTCCAGGTACAGGTACAGGAACCGGAACCGATGGCGGCAGCAATAATCCAGGTACAGGAACCGGAAATACAGGTACAGGAACCAATGGCGGCAGCAATAATCCAGGTACAGGACCCGGAACCGATGGCGGCAATAATCCAGGTACAGGAACTGGAAATACAGGAACCGGAACCGATAGCGGCAATAATCTAGGTACAGGTACAGGAACCGGAACCGATGGCGGCAATAATCTAGGTACAGGTACAGGAACCGGAACCGATGGCGGCAGCAATAATCCAGGTACAGGTACAGGAACCGGAAATACAGGAAGCGATGGCAGCAGCAATAATCCAGGTACAGGAACCGGAACCGGAACCGATGGCGGCAGCAATAATCCAGGTACAGGTACAGGAACCGGAACTGATGGCGGCAGCAATAATCCAGGTACAGGTACAGGAACCGGAACCGATGGCGGCAGCAATAATCCAGGTACAGGAACTGGAAATACAGGTACAGGAAGCGATGGCAGCAATAATCTAGGTACAGGAACCGGAAATACAGGTACAGGAAGCGATGGCGGCAATAATCCAGGTACTAACGGGGGTAACGGCAATAGTCCTTTAATCCCGGATTCTCCTGTGAATGGCGATCGCCCAGAATCTGAGAATCCCCCGGCAAATCCTCCCAATGGAATACCGCATACCAACAGCACAAACACCTGCAACCCCGTCCCTAGCGACCCCTCGCCAAGCGGTGGGTGTAAATGTCCGGTTCCACCCCCGCCAGAAATTATCTTTTATGGACCGCAAGACAGACCCCCGGTGGAAATCTTCCTGTTTGGAACCGAAGAAAATGATGTCATCTTCGGGGACGATCGCCATGAAGGGATATTAGGATTTGCCGGACATGATTTTCTCTGGGGGAAAGGGGGTACAGATGTTCTGTATGGTGATACCGGGGATGATTATATGCTGGGAGGGGTTGGCAGCGAATTCCCTGTCGGTCCTGGCATCGATCGCGATCGCATCGAAGGCGGCAAAGGCAATGATTTTATCAATGGCAACGAAGGCAACGATACCCTCTATGGTGGTCGAGAAAATGATATCATTCACGGAGGCAAAGACGATGATCTGATCTTGGGTAACCTGGATAACGATATCTTGTATGGTGACCTCGGCAATGATACCATTCTCGGGGGAAATGGCAGCGAAACCCCCATCGGTCCTGATGGCGATCGCGATTTAATCTTTGGTAACCGAGGCAATGATCTGATCAATGGCAACGAAGGCGACGATACCATCTATAGTGGCAAAGATGACGATATCGCTTACGGTGGCAAAGATAATGACCTGATTTATGGGGATTTAGGAAATGATATCCTCATGGGAGATCAGGGAGATGATAGTTTATTCGGCGGCACCAGCGATCCCAATGTCCCCGATATTGGAGGACGAGACTTGATTTATGGCGGGGATGGCAATGATTTCATCAACGGCAATCAAGGGGATGATACCCTGCATGGGGGGAATGGTAACGATACCATTCATGGCGGCAAAGATCATGATATTGTGTGCGGTTCCGCTGGAGATGACCTGTTATTTGGAGATTTAGGAGATGATACTCTCTATGGCGAGGATGGCAACGATACCATCCGAGGTGGCATCGGCAGCGATGTACCCCTGGGTTCCGTCGGCGATCGCGACTTTCTCTGTGCGGGTGCCGGGGATGATTGGTTAGAAGGCAACGCCGGTAATGATACTCTGATTGGCGGCAGTGGCAATGATACGTTGTATGGCGGCAAGGATGATGACCTCCTCTATGGCGGCGACGGGGATGATTTCCTCAGTGGCGATTTGGGGAATGATACTCTCACCGGCGGTACGGGACGCGATCGCTTTGTCGTGCAGTCGGGTTTCGGGACCGATCTGATTGCCGATTTTACCCCTGGAGAAGACTCGTTTGTGTTAGGTGAGGGATTAACCTTCAATCTCCTCAATTTCTTCTCCTACCAGTGCGGAACGGCGATCGCATTAGGCGATGAAATCCTGGCGATCGCCAAGGGAATAGAACCCCAGACAATGGTTGCTGAGTATTTTATTCCGTTGACCTAAACTCACCGATGAGTGCAGGCGATCGCCTCAATTGGGGCAAGTTTTCCTACCCCTTGATGCGATCGCCTAGTTTCGTTCATAATATAAGAACCCTCTGAAGGAAGGCATCAACCATGCTAACGGTTAGCGAACCCGACGCCTCGGGTCACTCCACCACGATTCACCCGCAACTTCCCTGGATTCAGCAACTCGGCAGCGCCAACGACGATCGCGCTTATGGCATTGCCCGAGACCCCCTCGGACACCTCTACCTCGGAGGACAAACCCAAGGCGGATTAGGGGGAACGCCTCAAGGAGACTGGGATATCTGGTTTGCCAAATATCACCCCAATGGCACTCCCCTCTGGATTCAACAACTCGGCAGCGCCCAGGATGATCGCGCCTATACTCTCACGAGCGACCCTCTAGGCAATCTTTACATTGCTGGCACGACCTCCGGCACCTTGGCAGAAACCAACGGTGCAGGATATGACGCCTTGATTGCCAAATATGACAGCAATGGCAATCCCCTCTGGATTAAACAATTCGGCAGTGTTACCACCGATGATGCTCGAAGTCTCACCACGGATAGCATGGGCGACGTATATATTGCCGGAGACACTTGGGGGGATCTAGGTGGAGTCAATCGGGGAGAATCCGATGCCTGGTTTGGCAAATATGACAGCAATGGTAATCTCCTCTGGGTTCAGCAACTCGGCACTCCATCGGAAGACCGGGCCACCGGCGTTGAGGGCGATCGGGCGGGAAATCTCTATGTCACAGGTTATACTTTTGGCAGTTTAGGCGCTGCCAAGGCCGGAGATGCTGATGCTTGGGTTGCTAAATATGACAGTACCGGACAGCAGCAGTGGGTGAGGCAATTCGGAACAGAAGGTGAAGACCAATCCAACGGTCTGGCCCTGGATAGTGCCGGTAATATCTATCTCACCGGATGGACCGAGGGAACATTAGGAGAGAGCAGTGCAGGCAGTTGGGATGCCTGGGTTGCCAAATATGACCCCACGGGCAACTTAGTCTGGATAGAACAATTCGGTTCAGCCAATTCAGAGGGTGCATTAGACATCAAGATTGATGGCAATGACCGAATTTACTTAACAGGAAACACTTGGGGGGCTATTGAAGGCCATAGTAATACGGGAGAATCCGATATTTGGGTCGCACAATATGATACCAACGGCGATCGCTTAGGTGGGTTTCAATTCGGGTCTACCGCTGCCGACTCCCCGTTTGGAATGACCGTAGATGACGCCGGTCGAGTTTATTTAGGGGGATGGACATTAGGGGACTTAAGCGGCAGTAATCCCGGTGACTATGATGCTTGGATTGCCCAAATATTGCCCAATGCTGACCCAATTTTAACTCAGAATACGGGACTCACCTTCGAGAAAGGCGCAACGGTGGCGATCGCCCCGACTCAGTTACAAGTGAGCGACCCCGACGGCGATGCGATCGTCTATACCCTCACATCTATTCCTAAACAAGGCGCTTTGATATTAAATCAAACGGCCTTAACCCTTGAGGATACCTTTACTCAAGCGGATATCGATGCCGGATTGCTATTTTATCACTCCAACAGTTGGAGTTACAGCAATGACAGCTTTGAGTTTACTGCCACCGATGGCAAGGGCAGTGCGATCGGTCCAACCGAGTTTACCCTGACCCGCACTCAAATTCCCCCCACCCTCCCCAGTCGTCTCGAATGGATTCGCCAATTCGAGAGTAGCGAATCTGGCAGCGACTCACTCAATGGCATGGCAGTCGATCCCGCAGGCAATCTCTTCCTCACCGGAGCAACCTTGACCGTAAATGGCTATACCCATGCCTGGGCCAACCTCTGGGTCGGTCAGTATAACCCCCAAGGGGAGGAAGTTTGGCGGCAGAATTTCGGACAGGATTACTACGACATCTCTACCAATCTCACCCTGGATAATGCCGGGAATGTGTTTGTCACCGGATTGACCCAATACTCTCCGGGATTCCCCTCGGTCAGAAGTGGCTATTTTTACCGGGGGAGTGATGCCTGGGTGACTCAGTACGACCCCCAAGGCAATTTTGTGACCACCTACGACATCCGAGAGAACCCCTCAGCATTCAACGATTCCGCATCGGAGATAGCCTTAGATCAGGCAGGCAATCTCTATGTGAGAGGGACTAGGGCCGCCGACCCCCAGTTTCCTCGGGGAGATGTCGGGTCCTGGGTTACCAAGCATGACCCCCAAGGCAACCCCTTGTGGGTCAAGCAGTTTCCTACCGAGTCGTTGGATTACGCCACCAGCCTCGCCGTCGAACCCGCAGGAACTTTTTATCTGAGTGGCTATACAGATTTTAATGAGTTAGCCCCCTTATCCGCCTCGCCCTGGGTCGCCAAGTATGACACGAATGGGGAACCGTTGTGGGAGGCCCGGTTAGAAACCAATTACACGGCTTTCAGTTCTACAAAGGTGGCCCTCGATCCCTTCGGAGCGGTCTACCTCACTGGATATAGCATGAACAGTCATGGCGATCGCTCTTTCTCGGGTCCTTGGCTGGCTAAATATAACAGCAATGGGGAACAAGAGTGGTTTAAGCCCTTGGAAATGGAGGGTTTGGAACGGGCCGAGGGTCTGGTCATTGATCCAGCCGGGAATATCTCCCTGACTGGAACCACGAGGGCAGATTTAGTACAGGGCAATTCCAGAAACATCTGGGTTGCACAATATAACACCAATGGGGAGCAATTATGGATCGAGCAATTGGGATCGAGTGAGTTTGATACAGTTTTAGGCATCGCCGTCGATGGGGGAGGCAATCTTTACCTCGCTGGATCAACCGACGGTGATTTAGGCGGCATGGCTACGGGAGGGACTGAAACCTGGATCGCGAAACTCAATCCACATCTGACATTGGATGCTGCCAACGCACTCAGGGAACAGATTTGGCCGGACAGTGAAGGTGCGATCGCCACCACAATCCCCAGCGATCGCACCTTCACTACAGGGGCGGACTGGCACTCCGTCAGTCCGCTCATTCCTGATGTCACCCGGGAAGAAGACGGGTTGATGTTAGCCGATGAATGGATATTTGGACCCTGATAACTTTTGTATAATTAGCAAGATAAATCACCAAGACTTACTGATATCCAGCCGCTTGGAGGGTAAATAATTTCGCATAGCGTCCTTCTGCTTGCATTAACTCGGTATGAGTGCCGCTTTCTATCAATTTACCCGCTTCTAAAACAATAATTGTATCCGCCATACGAACGGTGGAAAATCGATGGGAAATCAACAAAACCATGCGGTCTTTTGCCAAGCGGCGAAACCGTTCAAAGATTTCAAATTCGGCTTCCGCATCCATTGCAGAGGTGGGTTCATCTAGGACTAGAATATCGGCTTTGATTCGCATAAAAGCCCGGGAAAGACCAATTTTTTGCCATTGTCCTCCGGAGAGTTCGGTTCCGGATTTAAACCAGCGTCCGAGTTGGGTATAAAATCCCTGGGGTAAGGTGGCAATGAAAGGTTCCGCCATGCCTTTTTCAGCAGCAGTTTTCCAACGGGTTTCGTCTTCTAAGCTATCCACATCGCCGACGCCAATATTCTCGCCGACGAGGAATTGATAGCGGACAAAATCTTGAAAAATCACGCCAATGCGCTGTCTTAAGTGGTTGATATCCCATTCGCGCAAGTCTAATCCATCGAGGAAAATTTGACCGGATGAGGGTTCGTAGAGGCGGGTGAGTAATTTAATTAAGGTGGTTTTTCCGGACCCATTTTTACCAACTAAGGCGAGTTTTTCTCCAGGTTTTAAATGAAAGGTGATGTCGGTTAAGGCGGGTTGGGTGGCGTCGGGATAGGTAAAGGAAACGTTCTGGAATCGCACACCATCTTGGGGAATGGGTCCTCGGTTGGCGCTACCTGCTGCCTGGGGTATCTCTTGTTCTAAAAATTCATACAAGTTGGACAAATAGAGGTTATCTTCATACATTCCCCCGATCGCACTCAAGGTTGCAGAAAAGCTGGATTGTCCCTGGCGAAATACCATTAAATACATGGTCATATCTCCTAGGGTGATGCTTCCAGAAATTGCAGCGATCGCAATCCAGGCGTAAGTGCCATAAAATGCCAAACTACTCAGCAACCCCAGTACATATCCCCAAAATCCTCGCCGCAGGGTCAAATTTCGGTCTTCCTGATACAAGCGATGAAAGATATTCCGATACCGATTCAGAAACACGGGTCCGAGTTGATACAGTTGCACCTCTTTGGCGTAATCTTCCCGCGCAATCAGGGTTTCTAGGTAAATTTGTTCCCGGGTTTCTGGCGATCGCCTTTTAAAAACCCGAAAAGCAGCACCGGCAAACTTAGTTTCTGCTAAAAACGGCGGTATCGCGGCGATCGCCAACACCCCGACAACCCATCCGGAAAACTGCAACAACAATCCACTATATGCCACCAATCCAAGAGTCTCTTGCACTAACCCAAAAGTGCGATTCACAAAACTCAGGGGACGACTCGACGCTTCTCGTCGGGCCCGAGTCATTTTGTCATAGACTTCCGAATCTTCAAAATGCGACAAAGAAAGGGTCAGCGCTTTTTCTAAGATTAATTCGTTAACCGTTTGTCCCAGGAGGACTCGCAACAGGGATTGACAAACACTCAACCCACGCTGACAGAGGGTCAACATCATCACAGCGATCGCCTCGAATCCGACATACATGAGTGCAGTTTGGGGTCCCGTCCCGGAACTCGCTGCGGTGACTACGCTATCGATAATTAACTTCCCTAAATAGGCAATTCCTGCGGGTAACAATCCAGCAATTCCGGTGAGAATGGCTACAATTGCTGTTAAAATTGGGCTAGTTTTCCAAACTAATTGCACCGCTCTTTTGCTATATTTAAAAGCGGAGAAACTAAAGCGGAAACTTTGCCTAAATCGACTGAACACATTCTGGCCATCGCGCCTTCTCATCGTGATTCTGATTCCCTCTTGCTCATCGGTTACACTGGGGCGGTACAATCCCCAACGGTTGCCGCAGTTCTCGGACTGGCACTTCTGCCACTAGCTTAATTTTACCTTGATTATCCCGAGACCAACCCCGCGCTTCTACCAATTCCGCATAAATTTCCCCCGAATTGCTTCCCGTGGCACTCTCTTGGCGCGGCCATCCTTCCCCTGAGTTTAACCCGGTTGCAGGGTCATTCTGACCTAAATCAACTAAGGGAGACTCTGGGGCGATCGCATCATTTGGACTCGGCGGTAAACCCCCTCTACCTGTCACCACAAAACTACTTTGCGGCGCATTCGGATCGGCACAATTTTGCGCCACCACATGGGTCAGATCCACCAAATTTTCCGGTAACTCCACTAACCCGGATGTCGGGTCAACTTCCGGTCTATTCACTTCCACAATGCCATCAAATTGCGGACCTTGAGCAGAAGTTGCGGTAATATCACTGGTGTTGGGACTGCCAATTCGGCGCGCCTGGGCACCAAAAATTCCTTGGGTATTAATAATCACTTGACCCCCGGATGCTTGTTCAGAATTGGCGGTGATGTTACTATTATTAATGGCAACAATATTATCCGTATTGAGGATAATATTTCCGCCGGTTCCTGTCCCCGTGGCATTCGTGGTAATTTGACTATTATTTCTTAAAATTAGATCCGGCGATCGCAAGGTAATATTGCCCCGATCGCCACTGGCCGTCTCCGAGGACAACACCGCGCGATCGCTCAAAGTTACCCGTTCCCCTGCGGTCAGTCTCATACTCCCTGCCGCACCCGTCCCCGTTGCACTGGTGAGAATGTGGCTCTCGTTGCTGAGATCAATTCGATTCGCACTCACATCAATTTCACCACCGGGAAAATTTGTAGTTGAGCGCGCACTCAAAACGGCCCCATCGGATACCTGTAATCGGTCCGTAGCAATGGTTAACCCACCCCCAGAACCCTGTGCTGCCTCCTCCGTACTACTAAACACCCCGGAAGTAAAACTCCCATCCGGACTTGTGCCACTCACCGTCATTCCCTGGGTGACATTCAGACGAATCTCACCAGAGTCTCCCGTTCCTCGGGTGAGGGCCTGAATCCCCGCACCCCCGGTCACTGCCAGGTTATCCGCATTAATCTGGATATCTCCCGCATTGCCTACGGCACCCGCCTCCACGGTACTTGCTAACCCGCTAAAATCTCCCAAAGTATTCACCCCGGTGAATACCGCATTGGAGACTTGAATCTGGATATCTCCGGAATTCCCTTCCCCTCGCGTTAGGGTTTGGATTTGGGCCCCTTGACTCACTTCTAGGGTCCGGGATTGAAGATTAATACTTCCGGCATTGCCCTGAGCATTGGTTTCTACGGTGGTAAAAATCCCGGTCGTCGCACCTTTTCCCGCCTCACCTACCACCGCAGGAGGCGGAGGGGTTGGGGGAGGACTCGGTTGGGGAGGGGTTGGAGGCGGAGTCGGAGTCGGGGGAGGAGTCGGGTCAATGACTTCGACTTCCAGATTTTCAACCAGACTCAGTGGCACTGTCGGGGTAACCGCGAAATTCTTTTCAGAAGCGTTGGGATTGCGCTGAGTGTCATTTCCCTGGATGGAAATTCGGTCCGCCATTTGGATCTGAATATTGCCTGCATTTCCCTGTTGCGAATCAAAGGTACTGCCGACAATTTGTGCGCCGTCACTCATCAGCAGCGATCGCCCGGTCATCTGAATTCCCCCGCTATTTCCCTGGGCGATCGTAGGAATGCTGCCGGTAAAGGAAAAGAGATCACGGCGTATTGGCCCAACACTGCTAAAAATTACAGTATTTGCGCCGGTTAGGGTAATATCTTCTCGCACTTGGATGGAAACGGGACCGGCATTTCCCCGGCCCAAGGTTGCCGCCACCAATTGAGCGCCCGCACTCAGGGAGAGCGATCGCCCCTGAATGTCAATTCCCCCACTATTACCCTCACTAAATCGGGAAGTAACGGTACTCAAAATCCCCGTTCTCACTCCCTGTAGCGTAACCGCATCATTGGCGCTAATCTTGACAGGACCAGCATTTCCAAATCCCGAGGCCACCGACTGGATTTGTGCGCCCCCAGTCATCGACAGGGTTCCGGTATTCATCTCAATTCCCGCACTGTTCCCAGTCCCTGCACTATTATTAAAAATACTGGTATTACTTCCCATCAGGGAAACTCCCTCTCTCACCTGAAGGAGAATTGGACCGGCATTGCCAGTTCCCTGGGTTTGGGAAATCACTTGAGCACCGTTACTCAGAACGAGCGATCGCCCTTCAATCTCAATTCCCTCACTATTGCCTACACCTCCCGGTTCCACTGTATTAAAAATCGCCGTACTTGCGCCAGAAAGACTCACCCCATCGGTTGTGCGAATTGCGACCCGTCCTGCATCTCCATCATTTTGGGTGAGCGACTGGACTTGTGCACCATTGGTTAAAGCAACCGTTCCCGCTTGAATCTCAATCCCGCCACTGCTTCCCACTCCTCTTCGGCGTTCACGGTTTCCCACGCCCAATTCTACTAGACTAAAAATGCCTGTCTGTGTCCCCGTCAGGGTTAATCCCTCGGCCAATTGAATCACCACCTGACCGGCATTTCCGCCGCCATTTTTGACAACCGCACTCAGTTGAGACCCCTCACTCAGAGAGAGAGATTGTCCCCTGACGGTGACATTTCCGCCATTTCCCGTGGCATTAAAACCGACTTGATTCCCGATCGCACTCTGTTGGGTGAGGGTAATCGCACCCGTGGCATCCAGGGTAATCTCTCCCCCTTGGGCATTAGGTCCCCCTTGCAGAGTCTGAATCCCGGCGATAATTCGACTTCCCCCAGATAGCTGAATATTCCGTCCCTGGAGGGAAATATCCCCCCCATTATTGCTAATCACCGAGAGCACACTGTTATTGCTCAGAAAAATATCACCCCTTGGATTCGGGGTTTCTCCCGTGGGAGTCTGCTGCAACCTCACAGCGGCATTCTGCCAATTCAAGGCAGTCACCCCTTCCGACCCCACCGCATTTAACGCCACAAGACCCCCAGGTGCTTGCAATTGTCCCGAGGCGATCGACAGCTTTGACCCTGCTAATGCCAAGGTTTGACCCGGTTGCAGGGTCAAGTTCGCCCCCTGTACCTCAATTCCTCTGGGGTTGCTCCCATATTGCAATCCCACCGGCACTGTTACTGATAACAGAGGGGTCTGAACCTGTCCTCCCGTCGCCCAAAACTCCCTTCCATCGGCAAAAGTAAACCCATTCGCCGTACTCGCCACAAAAGACCCCCCGAGATTTAGGGTGGCATTTGGCCCAAAAATGATGCCATTGGGATTGAGTAAAAACAGATTGGCAATGCCATTGCCTTGAATTAATCCATCAATCGTGGAACCGCCACCCCCGGTAATTCGGGTGAAGATATTTTGAATTTCTAGGGGATTATTAAACCAAGCAGTCCCACCCGTCGGGAGATTAAACTGCTCAAAACTATGAAATAAATTGCTGCCGGATGCGGTCCCCCCATCAATGGTCAAGATTGCTCCATTGGGGTTAACCACCGAATTAATCGGCAGGGTGGTATCCGGAATGATTTGGGCATAACTCGGACCCGTGATAGCAATCCCCCCCAGAAACAGGGCCACTGCGAATCCGCGGATTCCCGGAGTACAGGAGTGGGAGTTAGAGGTTGGCATAAACCCGGGTCAAATAATTTCGAGAGGAAAACCGAGCCTTGTTTAATTTATTATTCCTGAGAATGGTTAATACTGCAATTGGCGGGATTTGGTCTAAGCTCATCAATCCGGTGAGGTATTGTGGATGCAACCGACAGCCTGGGGGATATTAAGATAGAGGGTGCAAACTATTTAGATGGAAGGAACCAACCCCTTGTCTTTAGAAGCGATCGCCATTCCCCCAACGAGCGGCAAACCCCCGAGAGGTATTATGGTCATGCTCCACGGATGGGGTGCTAATAGCCAGGATTTAGCTCCCTTAGCCTCCCTGCTCAATTTCCCCGACTTCCTGTTTCTATTTGCCAATGCGCCGTTTCCCCATCCCCAGGTTCGGGAGGGCCGAATGTGGTATGACCTGTACAGTCCAAATTATCAGAAGTTACCGGAAAGTCAGGAAATATTGACAAGTTGGTTGCGATCGCTCGAAGGGAGTACCGGCGTTCCCCTGGAACGAACGGTGTTAAGCGGGTTTTCTCAAGGGGGTGCGATGACGTTAGATGTGGGACTGCGGTTACCCTTAGCCGGTTTAGTCTCTCTGAGTGGTTACTTACATTGCGAACCCCAAGCAATGGGCGATCGCCTCCCCCCCACCTTAATCATGCATGGCACCGAAGACCCCGTGGTGCCCCTGAGCGCTGCTCATCAGGCGCGGGAAGTGTTCCAAGCGTTGGGAGTCCCGGTGCAATATCAGGAATGGAGAATGGGTCACTCCATTTTGCCGGAACAAATGGAGGTGATGCAACGCTTTATTGAGGAAATTTTTCCGGCATCAGCAGAAACTAATATTAATAAGCCTTAAGATTTAGGACGCAACTCGGTCAATTAGAGTACAATTTACTCTGGTAGCGGACTTGCTTTGCTAGTTCCAAGTGCTCATACATAATGGAGGGGCGAACGATGGGAGCGACGACCATTTCCACTCGGGATATTACTTCGATGACGGAGGCTGATATCGAGAAACTCGCTATCCGTCTTGAACTGGATGATTATACCGATCCGTTTGAGGGCTTGAATGATTGGCATTTGCTACGCGCGATCGCCTTTCGTCGTCCAGAACTCGTTGAACCTTACATCTATTTGTTGGACTTGCAACCTTACGATGAAGGGTAACCGCTTAAGGCTCAGTCTGAACCATGAGTGAGGACTTTAACCAGACAGGCATCCAGGAGGGAAACCTCCTCGTGCCTTCTTCATTTGAAAATAGACGGATTCTGCTGGGCATCACGGGCGGAATTGCCGCCTATAAAGTTTGTGATGCCCTCTCAACCCTGGCGAAAGCGGGGGCGCAGGTCCGGGCGATTCTGACTCGTGGTGCCCAGGAATTTATTACCCCGTTGACGGTGACTACCCTGTGCCGTCATCCTGCCTATACCGATGCCAACTTCTGGCAACCCGTCCATTCCCGACCGTTACATATTGAACTGGGGGAATGGGCGGAGGTTTTGGTGATTGCCCCCCTGACGGCGAATACCTTAGCGAAGTTGGCAACGGGAATGGCAGATAATCTGCTCACCAATACGGTTCTAGCTTCTACTTGTCCGATTTTGTTGGCCCCGGCAATGAATACGGAGATGTGGAATCAGTCGGTGACCCAACGCAATTGGGAACAGGTGGTTCAGGAGTCGCGATTTCACAGGATTGCACCGGGTTCCGGACTGCTGGCTTGCGATCGCGTCGGAACCGGGCGAATGGCTGAACCGGAGCGAATTTTAGCCCATATAGAATCGGTCTTACATACTCAGGGAAAGCAGGATTTAGTGGGTAAGCGGGTGTTAATCGGTGCCGGAAGTACCCGGGAGCATTTTGACCCCGTTCGGTTTATCGGCAATCCCGCCACGGGCAAAATGGGCATTGCTTTAGCACGCTGTGCGCTCCATCGTGGGGCTGAGGTGACTTTTGTAGCGGGGGCGATGTCCCCCGGCTTCCAGGAGTTGATACCCGGTGCTCAGATTGTGGCGGTGACTCGCGCTGAAGAAATGCAGCAGGCGATGCTAGAATTTTTTCCCCAGGCGGATATTACGGTGATGGCGGCAGCGGTGGCCGATGTTAGGCCGGTGCAGTTTCATTCGCACAAGTTACCGAAACAGGCGCTACCAGAGAGTTTGCCCTTGGAATCGGTGCCGGATATTATCGCACAATTGGGGGAATGTAAGCAACCCCATCAGCGGTTAATTGGGTTTGCGGCACAAACGGGGGATATTGTTACGCCAGCCATTGAGAAGTTGCGCCGGAAGAAATTAGATGCGATCGTCGCTAATCCGATTGATCGCCCCAATGCGGGGTTTGGGAGTGATAGTAATCAGGCGGTGGTGATTGATGCTACGGGACGACAACAGGCGATCGCCCCCTGTAGTAAGTTGAAATTGGCCCATAAAGTCTTTGATTTTATCCAGTCTCTTTCCCGGTAAGTCTTTGGGTAGATGGAGAGGGGACGCAACTTGGTAGAATGCTGAGGTAATCTTTCGGCCAAAAGTGTTTATGACGAGCGAAAACAAGCCAGTTGCGGAGAGTACCACCGGCGCAGATGCGATCGATGTGGCGATCGCCAAGGGAATTGATTTTGATGGGTCTCCCATTCCCGAGGCCAAACTGGATCTGTACAATCAGGTGATGGGACTAGAGGCGGGACGGCAGCGCAGTGGCGTTTCCAATACCATGCGATCGCGCATTGTGCGGATTGGGGCGAAACATATCGCTCAAGATGAACTCAACCAGATGCTGACCCAGGCGGACTTTGCTCCTTTAAAAGAGAAAGAAATCGCTTTCTACTATGGCAGCAAATAAACCGTAAATTTACGGTTGAGAATCCCGGATGTCGGGACGTTTTTTAGGGGGCGCAGTGAGCGCTCCTTAATTTTTTTTTAAAGCCTATTTCTAGTTTAGCATTTTTTCACCGGGATGGCAACCCTGACTCAATGGGGGTGTTGTTTTATACAGGATTTTTTAAAAAGCCTCGGATTTTTTAATATTTGGATTGCTACAAAAGTAGAGATGATTGTTAGGACAAATCGCCGTCAAGCTCCATAAAGAAGCCTATCAAACCTAGATAATTAGAGCAATTGTAGTAAATAAGGTGGGCAATGCCCACCCTACTTTTCTCTACAAATATAAAAAATACTTGATGAAATGACTGAAATAATTATTTTTTTTGACTATTTAAACTGATAAAAATTCGAGATTTCGTAAGGAGTAATAGAAGCTCTGAAACGGATCTTGGATATGCGTAGCTACTTTTCGATTATTTTCTGTAGCCTGTTCTTATTGGGTTTGGCGGCAAACTTCTCTGGGCGTGAATCTCACAGTTTAGAGCTGTCGCGTTCGGAGTTCAACACACAGGTATTAACAGCAAGACTAGAGTCGGGGCAAGAAATAGCCCCCCATCGTGGGAGTGGACGGTAAGGTTGAGCGGCGATCGCCCGGAGTAGATGACCCGATGAAAAACTGTATCTATCGGAATTGAACGGACCGATGGTCATACAGATTAAGAAGGGAATCCATTGCGAATCGGAGGGGGTGCGATCGCTCAAGAAGAGGGAAATCTCCAGCCACCTCTTCCAGGGACGAGACTTTTGATAACAGTTTAGCCCAGTATTGTGACTGGGCTAGACTGCTGCTTATCTTCATTAAGACGGCAACCCCGGACGAGGGAGCCCCAGATGATTGGATGACGAGTGCAAGGAATTGGTTTGGAGAACGCTGACGTAAGACATATTGGGATGATTGTGGGATGCAGGAGGGCGATCGGGCGGGCGCATTCCCACCAAATTGTCCTGGTACAGCCCGATCGCACCATCGAGCTTTGCCTGGGCCAAATTAGCGCCAGTCAAATCAGCACCCGTGAGATTCGCACCATTGAGGTTAGCATTTAATAAATTAGCGTTTCTCAAATTCACCCCAGAGAGATTCGCATCACTCAGGTCCGCTTCCACTAACCGGGCATTACTCAAGTCAGCATTGGATAAATTGGCATTCCGAATTTGAGCATGGCCCAGATTTGCACCGGAGAGGTTAATCCCATTCATCTGAGTGCTATTGAGATTTGCACCGATTAAATTCGCCCCTTCCAGAGAAGCCCCACTGAGGTTGGCTTCTTCTAGGTTGGTATTGACTAAATTGGCAAATACTAAATCGGCACCGCCAAGTTGGGCGTGATTCAGTTTGGCATCGAGGAAGTTGACGCCTTTAGCGTCAACCCCACTCAGGTCGCTATTAATCAGGTCAGCGGCCACGAAATTTGCAAAACTGAGTTCGGCACCACTTAAGTTGGCATTACTCAGATTAGTGCCATTGAGGTTGGCAAACATCAACTTAGCACCGCTCAAGTCAGCACCACTGAGATTGAGCCGAGTTAAGTGGGCATCTCGGAGGTCCCCACCTTGACATTGTTTCGTTGCCAACAAGCGTTTGATGTGGGCGTTATTTGCAGACATATTTCTTCCTTTTGATGGTAATCCCTAAAACTCTTGAATACTGACGTTAGGGTCTATCATGTTTCCTGAGAATGAAACGGAAATAAATCCCTAGGCTAAGACCCCAAAAACCACTGTTACTTACACCAAAATTTCTTAGGTTTCAGGAAAATCGAGTCCGTGAAATTCAAATCAGCCTAGGGCCTGAAACCCTTAATTTTAGGCCATTTCTAGCTGCCCATAAATTGGGGCCTCCAATGAGAAAAAGCCGATTTTTCTGGGATAAAATTTTTTTTGATTCTCCTAAAATTTTCCTTTAAAAAGGAAAAACCTGCCTGATTCGGTGTTGGCTTTTTAGCTGGCTCAGGTAAAGCACTCCGTAATTTTATGCAGGGGAAATGGGCAACAATAGAGCAAAGAAACCTCCACTCACTTCGGCTACTGCCAGAGGGTCGAGGCTTCATCGGGTTATTTTTGGGTAAATAAAGAGCAGGGGGAAAAGATTGGATTGGGCCCAGGGGTCCGGGTTGAGGGGGCACAAAACGCAGAAAAATCCCCCTAGTCCAAAGACTAGGAGGAAACCAGGGTGCAACTGAGAGATCTATTCGGCTCAATTGCACCTGGATCCGGAATTGAGACCCGGTAGAAACTCCGAGGGTCCCGGGATGCACAGGTCTGTAAAAACCCACACCCTCAAGGGTGGGGCTATACGGACGAAGCCTGCCTACCCAGGCTACCCATCCGGTGGGGTATCGGGTTTTGAACAGGCGATCGCCGATCGCCTGTAACCATGCCAACTGCGTGGAGATCACCGATAGATCGATTGATCCATCGGTGCTCGGGCCGATCGCATTCAGATTTTGCACAATAAACGGAATCATCAGCATTGGCTTGATAAATTCTGCCCCAACTCTCAACCTATTTGTGCAAATGCCACCCCGAGGCAATCGCGCCCACATCTATATCGATGCGTTTGGGAACTCGCCGTGATAGTTTTCTATCTCAGTCTTAGGTAATCCAACTCAAGACTTGTCATGATGCTTGGAATGAATCTCGCCACAGTAAATTCATTTGGAGATTTAGGACCAGCCTGAAAAATGCTCCTCCGAATCAAACTTGTGCCAAGATGCCTCGAAAATTTTGCTCTACAGAGAGAAGAAAATTAAAACCAAGAGATTAGTGGCCGGTGACCGTAAATCCCCTCGGTTGTTTTTTGTAGATGCCTCAATGTCTTCCCTGTGCCATCCGCGCAGGAGGGTTACCCAGTCCGTAACCTGCGGGTGTAGATGTAGGCACTCATCACGATACAGATCGCGATAATTTGATGATTGTACTGATGAGAATGCACGCTAAAGACACAAGATACCCCAATCCCGGGGTGCTGTCAAGGGGGGTACATCGGGGAAATCTCCCGCATGACTGAGTGCGATCGCCTCTTGCAAAAACTGGGCAAGCATTATCCCGTCAATGGTGGATTCTTGACCCAGGGAAAAACAGTTTTAACCCTTTCCCGGATGCCTACAGTCCGGGGTGGAAATAACGAATTGGATGCACCCTGATTCAGAGTCCCCCTGGCCCAAAGCTAGGGGATTTTTTTCGACTCCGAGTCGTTCAATCCCCGGTGATATTTTGGGCTGTAAAAGTCTCAGAACAAAGGACGGGTCAAGGGCAAACACGGGTTTTTGGGGAGAATAGTCCATCCAGTTTTTAGGCGATCGTCTTCCCGTGATCCCACTACTGACCTCCCTCAAAAAAAACTTGCAGTATTTTCCGGATAAACCCCCCATAACTAGAATTTAATAATATAGATGCACCCTGATTGACGAACCCTCTAGCTTCGGCTAGGGGGATTTTTTTTTCTCAAGTCAATCCGCCATTCAGAGGCCAGCTGTGGGGATCTCTTCGGTGGCTGTCCCTGCAAAGACCGAGGGTGCGATCGCCCTTGATCCCATCCCCTCCAGCCTTCAATTGCACCCGGGTTTCTCCGTTCTCCCTGAGAAGAACAACCCGTTCATAAAAGACTCGACCCAACCCGCTTCCCGATTTCGAGCATAAAATCAATCTTCCAATTAAAAGAGACTATTTTTTTTACCTCAAAAACTTATTACTATCCTGTGATAAGATAAAGAATTGGCTGTTATGACATAGCTCAGACGAATTCGTTCTGAAAAAACCTCCTTTTTTACATAAAAAGGAGGAGTTTTGTCTTGCTGCTACAAAAATAACTGAATCCCAAAACTGTAACATTACTTACCGAATATAGCGCAAATTATGAATTCTGAGACTCGTATCCTGATGTGTCCCCCCAACCACTATGACGTGGATTATGTGATTAATCCCTGGATGGAGGGCAACATCCACAAATCTTCTCGCGATCGCGCCACGGAGCAGTGGCATAAACTCTTCCACATCATCAAAGAACACGCCCTGGTTGAACTCGTCGATCCCCAACCCGGTTGGCCCGATATGGTGTTTACCGCCAACGCCGGATTAGTTCTGGGCAAAAAAGTCGTCCTCAGTCGCTTCTTCCACAAAGAACGCCAAGGGGAAGAACCCTATTTCAAACAGTGGTTTGAAGCCCAAGGGTACACCGTCTACGAACTCCCGAAAGATTTACCCTTTGAAGGAGCCGGAGATGCACTGCTCGATCGCGAAGGACGTTGGCTATGGGCAGGATACGGTTTCCGTTCTGAACTCGACTCCCACTCCTATATTGCCAAGTGGTTAGATATCCAAGTCATCTCTCTGCAATTAGCCGATGAACGGTTCTATCACCTGGATACCTGCTTCTGTCCCCTCAATCGCGGTTACTTACTCTATTATCCCCCAGCTTTTGACTTCTACTCCAACCGCATCATTGAAATGCGCGTTCCCCCCGAAAAAAGGATTGCCATTGGCGAAGCAGATGCCGTAAACTTTGCCTGCAATGCGGTCAATGTTGACGACAAAGTAATCATGAACAAGGTCAGCGATGATCTGAAACAACGCCTCAAAAATGTCGGCTTTGAGGTGTTTGAAACCACCCTCAGCGAATTCCTCAAAGCAGGGGGTGCAGCGAAATGTCTGACCCTGCGAACCACCGAACCTGTGAAGGAGGATGTCCATGCCAATGAACCCGTAGAAAGTCGGACGATTCGCTTAGAAGGACATCTGCTGGATACAGGATTAATCAACCGGGCCCTAGATACTATCGTCGAAGGCGGTGGCAGTTTCCAAGTCTTGAATTTTAACTTGGGAGAGCAACGGCAGAGCACCTCCACTGCCGAGGTGAAAGTCTCAGCGCCTTCTCATGGGGTGATGGAAGAGATTTTAGCCCAGTTGATTGACTTGGGTGCTGTAGACTTGCCCCAAGATGAGCGGGATGCCAAACTCGAACCTGTCCAACAAAAAGGGGTGGCTCCGGATGATTTCTATGTCACCACGATTTATCCCACGGAAGTGCGGATCAAGGGGGAATGGGTCCGGGTGCTGAATCATCGCATGGATGGGGCGATCGCCGTGGTTCAAACCCCCGAAGGGCCGGTGGCGCGCTGCAAGCTCCTGCGCGATTTGGAACTGGGTGAGTCGGTGGTGGTGGATGTGGCTGGCATCCGCACGGTTCGCAAGACGGGAGCGCGGGAACAACGCAACAACCAAGAATTCAGCTTTATGTCGTCTGGAGTCTCCAGCGAGCGTCGGGTGGAATTGGTGGTGGAACAAGTCGCCTGGGAATTGCGGCAAATTCGCGATCGCGGCGGTAAGGTGGTGGTGACGGCAGGACCCGTGGTGATTCATACCGGCGGTGGCGAACACCTGACCCGGTTGATTCGGGAAGGGTATATCCAAGGGTTACTCGGTGGCAATGCGATCGCCGTTCACGATATGGAACAAGCGTTCATGGGAACCTCCCTCGGGGTGGACATGAAGCGCGGCGTCGCCGTCCGGGGCGGACATCGGCACCACCTGAAAACCATTAACACCATTCGCCGCTATGGCAGTATTGCCAAAGCGGTGGAACAAGGTGCGCTCCAAAGTGGGATATTTTATGAATGTGTGAAACACAATGTACCCTTTGCCCTAGCCGGTTCCATCCGAGATGATGGACCGTTGCCCGATACTCAAATGGATTTAATTAAGGCTCAGGAAGAGTATGCGAAGCTCTTGGAAGGGGCAGAGATGATTTTGATGTTATCCACCATGTTGCACTCGATTGGGGTCGGCAACATGACGCCTTCTGGGGTGAAGATGGTCTGTGTGGATATTAATCCAGCAGTGGTTACGAAACTCAGCGATCGCGGTTCTGTTGAATCCACGGGGGTGGTTACCGATGTGGGCCTATTCCTGAGCTTGTTAACCAAGCATTTAGACCTGTTGACCTCTCCCTATCATGCAGCCTAACTCCTGAAACCTTTGGGGCGAGTGCGGTTGAACGTTCCCCTCTCTAATCTTTGATTTGCCTAGCCTCCCCTTAGTTTAAGGGGAGGTTCATTTTTGGAGGGAACAGGCTGAGGTCCCAGAGTCTTGGGGCGGATGGGATGCCCCTGAGACAGAGCGATCGCGACCAGTTTTAGAAACGGCATAACTCAGGCGATCGCCTTCTGTTCCTTGACCCCCAAAGGCTTTGTCGTCACAACCGGGGGTTGGAATCCCCGGGTGGCAACCTCTTAACATCCCCTTTCGTCTATGACGATTAACAAACCGTCCCTAGCAATCACGGGATTCACCGGAGGGTTGCTTATGATAAAAAGCATAACCAACAAGGGAAATTGCTCAGGGTCTGTTCACTCTTGAGAGCAGTTTGTCAATTTAAAGACAATTACCCTCTCCGGTTTGATTGTAAATAGATGTCAGGTTTTTTAAGAATTGCAACGAATTCTGACTTAATTTGCGATTGGGTTGGAACTCTAGGGCATTCTTGGGATAGGGATGATTTTAGGAAAAAGTTGCTGGTGAACCTTTCCTAAATCACAAAATTGGCATCTACCCTAAGCGATCGTCGCTTGTCTCACCAGAATTTTGGGAACGGGTTAAGGTCTCCTTGACCTGATCACGGGTTAAAAATGACCCGAATCTAAATCTAGTTTTCCCTCAATTGTTCTGATTGAACCGGGGAACTCCCGTTCAATCCTCGTTACACTCATTTTTTTATGTGCATGAAACTGAATTTATTGTTCGATTGGTCTGAAGTAAATTATTACCAGGAGTGGTACAAATGGATGCGAACAGAAAGCTCACCGCTATGATTGAAGGTGATTCCAATATCGAAGCGATCGGTTTATTGGGTGCGGTACACCGCCGCAAAGACCTCAATCATTTAGAACGCAGACAGCAGCAAAGGGCCATCAGTAATGCCATGATTACCGTGGCGTTAACTTACGGTAAAAAGACCTTTAGCCGAGGCGCACTGGTTTATACCCTGAACGATCGCAGTTTGGAAAGAACCCCTTATGCGAAGTTCATTGATGTTCTCCGGGGTCTGCGAGTCGTCTGTCTGATTGGTCCTCCGGACCCTAAAATTCTCACCGCCTACTGGCACGAAGAAACTAAACGTAGAGCAAGTAAATCTCGTTGTTACAATTGAACAATACTGGTAAGAATAAAGCGTGACTCTTGTGCTATTTCCTCACATCAGTCACGCTTTATGATTGATACGCCCTTCCGCTTAGACTTAGACAGAATTCCACCGGCGATCGAGAGTGTCTCGCAGGTCAAAAAAATCATGCCACTCCAAATAGGGTTTTTGGCGGTCCGTTAGATAAGCAGCAAGGCGATCGCGCGCAAACACCACCCCCGCTTCCATTCCCAGATTCAAATCCGTCACCGAATCCCCGATCGCCACGGTTTCCTTGGCCGAATATCGCCGCATCACCGCTACCTTATTCACCAATTCCGTCCCCCCTTCAAAGTCGGAATGCACCTGTAGATACTCGGCACCGAGATCCACTTCGATTGCATGAATTGCCAAAACCCGGTGTTTCAAGGGACCTAACACCGTTTCTACCATCCCTCGCAACCCGCCAGAAACAATGGCGATCGGCACACCCTCTTGTTCCAAAAAATCCAGAAACTCCACAAACCCGGGTCGAATCGGTTCCCCCTCCATAAACGCCAAAATCTCGGGATATTGGGCCGTAGGAATCGATTCCAGGGTCTGTCGCACTCCATCGCGCAGGGTTAAGCGCAATGCATATATTTCGGGCAGCAGTTCTCGCGCCAGTGTGGGAGTGAACTCCTGCATCATCTTCACGAAAGTATCTTCCGTGGTAATGGTCCCATCAAAATCACACAAGACAATCCGTT
Organism: Laspinema palackyanum D2c; assembly: GCF_025370875.1. Lineage (NCBI taxonomy): Bacteria > Bacillati > Cyanobacteriota > Cyanophyceae > Oscillatoriales > Laspinemataceae > Laspinema > Laspinema palackyanum. Next base: position 145,755 of record NZ_JAMXFD010000008.1, on the reverse strand, counting down.
CCAAGGAATCAAGTTTCACAATTTTTGGGGTCACGGTTGAGTAGAGGCCATAGACAACAACAGAGTTCACAGCCCAGGCCGTGAGAAGTTTAGGGCTAAGAATATCCAGAAACGAGTGTTCTTGTCAAGAGGATCTGTCCCTTCTGAGTTCTGAGTCTTCTGCTTGTGGGTATAATTTGAACAGCCATACGCTTTTAGTCGTGGGATTGTCAACGTTTGGCCTTGATCCTCGTTTACAATTTTCTCTGATGCCATGCTCTTACCTCGTCAAATTGAGTTTCACCTGCCCCCTCCGTGCGATCGCCAACCCGTAGATTCGGGGTCCGTTCCCCCCTTTTTCCCCCAAGATAATCAACCCTTCCAAGCGCTCTTTGCCGCCGCCTTAGATGCGATGCTCATCATCGATGACCGGGGGTACTACTTGGATGCCAACCCTGCCGCCTGTTCCTTATTGGGGTTACTGCCTCAAGACCTAATGGGAGGTACTCTCAGAGATTTTACCCCCCCGGGGTTTGACTTCGACCAATCTTGGCACAACTGGTTAGCACAAGGTCAAATCTGCGATCGAGTTCGCCTCATCCGCCCGGACCTGGAAGTGCGAGAAGTGGAATATGTTGCCCAGGCAAATTTTTGGGCTGATTGTCACCTGCTAATTTTTCGAGATATTACCGAACTCAAAGGCGCACAAGGCCAAGTTCAACACCTCATTCCCAATCAGGAAATCACCCCTTCTTCTTCCGAACCTCACCTAACAAACACCCAACAAAGTGAAGAAGAGTATCGCTTTCAACAACTGACCCGTCATCTTCCTGGGGTGATTTATCAGTTTCGCCTCCTTCCCGATGGTCAGTCTTATTTCCCTTACGCCAGTGATGGGTTAAAAGACATTTATGGCGTCGCGCCGGAAGCCGTGCGCGAGGATGGTGGCCGAGTGTTTGAATCGGTCCATCCCGAGGACTTGCCGCGAGTGACCCAGACGATTCTGGAGTCCGGGAAGCAGCTTACTCCGTGGCATTGTGAGTATCGAATTTGTCATCCCAATGGCAAGATTATATGGGTTGTAGCCCACTCCACCCCCCAGGCCGAACCCGAGGGTAGCATCACATGGTATGGCTATATTCGGGATATTACAGAGCTAAAAGCGCGGGAAAAAGCCCTGGAAATGAGCGAAAGTAAGTTTCGGAACCTGATTGATAATCTTAACGATATGGTATTTATCATTGAGCATGAGGGGACGTTTAGTTATGTCAGTCCGACGTTTGAATCCATCATGGGATACATAGATTCCGATTTGTTACATCATTCTTTTGGGGAGATTGTTCATCCTGAAGACCTACAGATTTGTATGGAGGCATTCGAGCGATTGCTGCAACAGGAAAATATCCGGGGACTTGAATATCGAGTCTTGCATAAAAATGGTCACTATTATTGGCATTCTACTAATGTATCCGTTTTGCTTGATAATGAGGGACAAGTGATTGCCTGTTTAGGAATTGCCCGATATATTCACGATCAAAAACAGGCCGAAATTGCAGTAAGGGAAAGTCATATTCGGTTACAACTGGCGCTGGATACGACCGGGACTGGGACATGGGAATGTAATATGCAGACCCATGAGATGGTTTGTTCTAACAATCAGTGGAAGAAATTTTTGGGCTATGATGCAGAGGAAATCATTGACCAGGAATGGCTCTGGGAAAATCGTGTCCATCCAGAGGATAAGGCTCAAATGTATCACGAGTTGGAAAAACATATCAAAGGTGAAACAAAAATTTATAAAAATGAACATCGGGTTCGCTGTAAAGATGGTTCGTATAAATGGAATTTAGCGATTGGTAAAATTGTGGAGTGGGATGAGGAAGACAACCCGGTGCGGTTTATCGGGATTCAGAGTGATGTGACCGATCGCAAAGCCAATGAACTCGCCCTGGTTGAACTCACCGAACAACTGCAAAAAGCCCAACAAGTCGCCCATCTGGGCAACTGGTCAATTGATGTTACCACCCAGAAACTCACTTGGTCTGACGAGGTTTTTCGGATATTGGGCATGAATCCAGACCAGCCGGAACCCACCTGGACTGAACATTTGAAACAATTTCATCCGGATGATCGCGCCTTCCTCCAAGCGCGGGTCATAGAAGCGCAGGAAGGGATTCCTCAAAATTTTGATATTCGCATCCTCCGTCCGGATGGAGAAGTGAGATATGTCAATGTCCGGGCTGAACTGGAGTTTCGGGAGAATCAAGTGGTGCGAATGTTTGGGACGACAATGGATATTACCGAACGTGCACTGGCGGAAACTGAACTGGACCAGTCCCGAGAATTGTTAAGAACGATTCTGGATGCCTTGCCGCAGTCGGTGGTATGGAAAGATCGCCACAGTGTGGTGTTAGGCTGCAATCAAGCCTTTGTCAAGGCTTTTAGGGGAAGCAGTCCAGAGGAATTTGTCGGTAAAACCGATGAGGATTTTTCTCTGAGTCCAGAAGAAGCGACCTATTACAAAAATTGCGATCGCCAGGTGATGATCAGCGATCGCCCCCTACTCAAGTTAATCGAAACCGTGCAGAACCCGGATGGTAGTAAAAATTGGGTGGAAACCACCAAGATCCCCCTGCATGATGGCACCGGACAAGTAATGGGGATTGTGGCTATCTTTGAGGATATCACCGAGCGCATCCAAGCCGAAGCCGCCCTGCGAACCAGTGAGGAAAAGCTGCGATCGCTCTTTGAACTCTGTCCCTTGGGGATTATTTTGAATGATCTCCAGGGCCAATTTATCGAAGCCAATGCCGCTGCCTCTCACCTCACAGGTTATACTCTGGCGGAATTAAATCAGTTAAGTTACTGGGATTTAACCCCTGAAGAGTATAACGAAGCGGAGGCGATCCAATTAAACTTGCTGCAAACCACTGGACGATATGGTCCTTATCAGAAAGAGTATATCCATAAGCAAGGGCATCAAGTTCCAGTAGAATTGATTGGGTTAAGAATTCAGGGGTCCGATGGGGGACAATATATTTGGTCAATTATTGCGGATATTACGGAACGAAAAGCCGCCGAAAAAGCGTTGCAAGACAGCGAAACTCAGACTCGCGCACTCCTTGAAGCTATTCCGGATATGATGTTACGCTACAACCGGGATAAAGTCTTCGTCGATTATAAATGCTCCCCACAGATGTCCCCATTAGTACCCCCGGAGCAATTTTTAGGCAAAAATTTATATGAAATTTTGCCAGACTTTCTGGCACAACCGACTGGACAGTTGATTGAAGAAACGTTAAAAACTCACCAAATGCAGTTATTTGAATACGAACTGGTGATGCCCGATGGCGTGCGAAATTACGAAGCTCGTTTTGCACTGTGTGGAGAGGATGTATTCTCAATCATTCGGGAAATTACCGATCGCAAACAAGCCGAAGCGCGACTCCAAGCCTTGCTCAAGCGCACTCAACTCTTAAATCATATCAGCACAGAAATTCGCAATTCTCTCGATTTGGATACCATTTTGCAGAATGCTGTGAATGCAATTTTTGCTGAACTAGAAGTAGATATCTGCACCTTTATCTGGTATCACTCAGATACAGAACCGCCAATCTTAGAAGTCGTCAAAGAACAGAAAAATCCCCAGTTAGCCAGTTGGCTGGGTTCCTATCCAATGGATAATTATCCTCAACTGTTAGAACATATTTTACCGGGAAAAATGTATCGGTTAGATCCGGTGGCGAATTCTAGCGATGAACCCTTAAAAGCGTGGTGCCAAAAAGCGGGATTGGGAACCTATTTAATTTTGCCAATTCATACAGCTGGAGTGCGAATGGGTGGCTTAGAAATGGGAAGAATCGCCAGCGATCGGCCCTGGCAGGATGATGAATTAGAACTGTTGCATAGCATTGGTACTCAGGTGGCGATCGCTATCTATCAAGCCCAACTTTACCAAGATTCCCAAGCTAAAAGCCAAGAACTCCAACAAGCCTATCGTGAACTCCAAGATACCCAAGTCCAGTTAATTCAAGCCGAAAAAATGTCCAGTCTCGGTCAGTTAGTGGCTGGGGTTGCCCATGAAATTAATAATCCCGTGAGTTTTATTTATGGCAACTTAGCCCACACCTCGGACTATACGGATTATTTGTTAAAACTAATTCAGCTTTACCAAAACTCCTATCCCAATCCACCGGAGGAGATTACGGAATTCAAAGAAGAAATTGAATTAGATTTTCTCATCAGTGATTTTCCTAAAATTATCAACTCCATGAAAAATGGAGCGTCCCGGATTCGTGATATCGTCCAGTCTCTGCGGACATTTTCCCGGTTAGACGAATCTGATATTAAAGCCGTAGATCTCCATGAAAATCTTGACAGTACCTTAATGATTTTACATAATCGCTTAAAGGGTCATGGCAGAGTTCCAGAGATTCATGTCATTAAGCACTATGGCAATTTACCCCTTGTTGAATGTTACAGCAGTCTACTGAATCAAGTGTTTATGAATCTGTTAATGAATGCGATCGAGGCGATCGAAGAACGGCGAAACCGTTTGACCCCTGAATCCCTATCTGATTATGTAGGCTGTATTACCTTGCGGACCCAAATTTTACTCGAAAATCGGGTCTCGATTGTGATTCAAGACAATGGAATTGGCATGAATACCTGGGTGCAAGAAAAGTTATTTAATCCGTTCTTTACCACCAAGGCGATCGGGAAAGGAACCGGAATGGGATTGTCAACCAGCTATCAAATTGTCACCGAAAATCATCAAGGAATTTTGCGATTTTCTTCCACTGAAGGTGTCGGAACTGAATTTGCGATCGAGTTACCTTTAAAATAACTCCAGTACAACCCCCCAATTCCCCTCCCTGATTGGCTATAGGCCGGTGTAAATCATACTGAACCTAGCCCTAGGGCAGCCCTCGTTTCCGTCCCTTTGAGTTGTCGGAGTTAGAAGAGATTGACAAAAAGAATAGTTCTATGCTAAAGTTTAAGGCTAAAATCAATCAAAAATTTTAACCAAATTTTTGATTAACTCAGAAACAGAAACCGCCCTTGAGTTTCAACTCAAAGACCCAAAGAAAACATGAGGATAATCAACCCTTTCTGACCTCGTTAATCCTAGGAGTTATCTTGATGAACTTATTCACCATCGGCCATTCTAATCACGAAATAGACACATTTATCCACCTCCTCCAACAGCATCAAATCGATGCCTTAGCAGATGTTCGTTCCCATCCCTACAGTCGATACTTACCCCACTTTAACCGCACCCTCTTAAAAGAAGCCTTAGAACAAGCAGGCATTAAATATGTTTTTCTAGGCCAAGAATTAGGTGCAAGACCCAGCAACCCGGACTGTTATATTGAGGGAAAAGCCGTTTATGAAAAAATTGCCGCCACCCCAGACTTTCAAACTGGACTCAATCGAGTCCTCACCGGGTTAAACACCCATAAAATTTCCCTCATGTGTGCCGAACAGGACCCCCTGACCTGCCATCGCGCCATCCTAGTCTGTCAACATCTGCGACAGCACCATCTTGAAATTAACCACATTTTGAAAACCGGCCAATTGGAATCCCATCACGACTTAGAAGAGAGAATGCTCGTAAAACAGGGATTAAGTGAATATCAAAATAATCCCAACAATAAACCCATTCAACTCTCCTTATTTGCTGAACCTAATCACGACTTGCCAACCCGAGAAGACTGTGTAAGCACAGCCTATCAATTGCAAGGAGACCAAATTGCCTACATCGAAAAAACGACCGAAGATGATGAAAAGTAACGGGAATAACGTGAATTTATTTACCATTGGTTTTACACAAAAAAGTGCGGAAACCTTTTTTACTACCCTCAAACAAGCAGGGGTTAAACGGATTATCGATACTCGCTTAAATAACATCTCCCAATTAGCTGGATTTGCAAAAAAAAACGACCTGAAATACTTTTTGAAAAGCCTTGCTGATATCGAGTATCTCCATATTTTAGACTTAGCCCCCACCAAAGACATTCTGGATGAGTATAAAAAGAATAAAGGGGATTGGTCCATTTATGAGCAGAAATTCTTGCACCTGATTGAGACTCGGAAAATCGAGAAAAAAGTGACGCCAGAACAGCTAGATGGAGCCTGTTTACTCTGTAGTGAAGCCAAACCGCATCACTGTCATCGCCGCCTCGTGGCAGAATACCTCAACGGAAAATGGGGGAACGTGAAAATATGTCATCTGTGAGGAGAATTATCTGTTTAGCGAACTCGTGGAAACACCAGGAACGCTGTATCGCAGGAATTGACTACGATACTGGCAGATGGATTCGTCCCATCTGCGATCGGCTATACCCCCAAGATGGCAGAGTTCCCATCTATGTTCGCCTCCTAGAAGGCAGAGAACCGGAATTACTGGATATTTTAGAAATCCCCCTCGATGATACCGGCCCAGATTTCGGCTTTGAATGTGAAAACCTTTCCATTCTACCCGGACAATGGAAATATCGAGGGAAAGCCACTCTCGATGATATCCGCAGACAATGTTTAAACTTTAAATATATCCTCCACAATTCCGAGAAATCCGTTAATCCTTCCGACCTAAAAAACCGCCCCTTTCATCACCGTCGCACCCTCCAACTGGTAAAAACTAACAAGTTTTACATTCATAAGCATACGAATTACAAAGGACAAACTAACTGGCGAGGAACAATAGAAACCGCCAAGGGATGCAAACTAGAAAAAGCGAAGATTACCGATCCAGTATTCGTCAAAAAATTAGAGTCTGGACATCAACCCTCCCCTAATTGCCTCGTCACCGTCAGTCTCAGTATCCCTTGGGCACCGTCAGACGGGGAAGGTGAACCTCTCTGTTGGAAATTAATCGCCGGTGTCATTGAACTCTCTGGGAACTTCTGACAAAAACCAGAGTTCCTACTCTTATCATCCAGGAAAACGACGGTTCCCTATCTGCAATATCTGGGGAGAGGTTGGTATCAGGATTCCTGTACTATTAAAATAGGCAGAGTATCGCTTTGAGAGTTAATCGTTTCCCGGGCTGGATCCAGTTAACCAGACGATAGCGGTACCCAGTTCAGTCAGGACTTGCTCATTTCCCCTATCTGTCGTAGGGTGAATTCATTAAAGCCCTCTATCATTGAGGGGGCAATCTCAAGATTTGCATGAATCGGGACAGTCAAACTTAGTCAGCCTATTTGGGGTTATTTATACCTTAGTTAGGTCATCCAAAAAACTTTGTTAATATCAGGAGTCATTCGGAGGAATTGTTATGGCGATCGCATTTCAGGGTGCTTACTTTCAAGATTTCGATTCTCTGGCAACAAATGGAACCGATAATCTCTGGGCCAATCATTCTACCTTACCTGGATGGTATCTGTTTCGTCAACCAGCACCGGGCATTCCAATTCCAACTTATGATGCGAATCATGGCTCAAGTAATAAAGGAAGTTTTTATAGTTATGGATCAAATGGTGCGTCCGATCGCGCTTTGGGGGGATTGGGTTCAGGTCATGCTTATTTTGGCAGTCCAGACACTGGCAAAATTGCCGGATGGATTGCTTTGGCCGCCACAAATACCACAGGTTCAACCCTCAAGAATATAACCCTAAAATTTGATGGCGAACAATGGCGAAATGGGGGCAGTGTCACGCCGCCAACCCTGCCGCAAACCATGAGATTAGAGTATGGATTGGGAGCCACATTTGATACGGTTCAAACTTGGAATAAACTGGGGGAAAATTTTGATTTTACTTCCCCTATTGCTATGGAACCAGGAGGTCCAGTCAATGGTAATACGAATGGTTTGGTTGCCAATCTGGGGGGGACAATCCATGATTTAACTTGGGACAATAATCAAACGCTTTGGATTCGGTGGGTAGAAGTAAACGATAAGGATAATGACCACGGATTGGCTCTTGATAATTTTAGCTTGGTTTGGTATAGTGCCCTTATCACCGAGTCCGACGGCAGCACAAATGTCACGGAAGGAGGGGCAACAGATACCTATACAGTGGTTTTAACCAACCGACCCACTGCCGAAGTAACGATTAGGATTAATCCCGATCATCAAACCACAACTGGGGTTAATTCTCTGATATTCACTCCAGAGAATTGGGATAAGCCTCAAACCGTAGAAATTGTGGCTGTTGATGATAATATTGTAGAAGGAAATCATACCGGAACGATTACTCATACGGCCCTTTCTACAGACCCCAATTACAATGGAATTCAGATTAATTCCGTCACGGCGAAAATCACTGATAATGACCGTGCAAATAATCCTCCCGTGGTTGTGAATGAAATCAGCGATTTAACCGCCACTGTATCCACTCTATTTAACTTTACCCTTCCAGCAAATACCTTCAACGACCCCGATGGCAATCCCCTCACTTATTCCGCCACTTTAGAAGATGGCAGCGATTTACCCCCTTGGTTACTCTTTGATGCCACAACTCGCACCTTTAGCGGAACCCCCATCGAGACTCATGTCGGCAGCCTCAATATTAAAATCACCGCATCCGATGGAAGTCTCTCCGTTAGTAATATTTTTACTCTAGTAGTCAGTGCAGTAACACCGAATCCACAAATTGAAGGAGAAGAATCCGCAGAACCGTCAGCAAACAATCCTGAAGTATCAGCAAACAATCCTGAAGCGTCAGAAAACAATCCGGAAGTCTTAGCAAACAATCCTGAAGTCTTAGCAAACAATCCGGAAGTCTTAGCAAACAATCCTGAAGTCTTAGCAAACAATCCTGAAGCGTCAGAAAACAATTCTGAAGTATCAGCAAACAATCCTGAAGCGTCAGAAAACAATCCTGAAGCGTCAGAAAACAATCCTGAAGTCTCAGCAAACAATCCTGAAGTCTCAGCAAACAATCCTGAAGTCTCAGCAAACAATCCTGAAG